>CAMQHB010000006.1:0-36298 GCA_947001545.1 uncultured Collinsella sp. | reverse complement strand
CTGTTATAACACCCCCCCCAACACCCCCAGAGGTTTTTTCCCAAACCCACAAACCCACCACACACCCCCCGCCGCCCCGCCGGCGGGGGGGGGGGCCCCCCCCTTTCCATTGGCAAGACCCTTCCGCTCCCGCTACTCGGTAGCCTTGTCGAGAGGCTTCTTAAGGAAGCTCAGAACCAAGCAGCCGACCACAGCGCCGATAGCAAGGGCCAACAGGTACTGCGCCGGGTTCGTGATGACCGCGATAACCCAGGCGCCACCGTGCGGAGCGGGGCTCGCGCAACCAAAGAGCATCGACAGACCGCCGGCGGTCGCAGATCCCAGGATGCAGGCGGGCAACACGCGAAGCGGATCGGCCGCGGCAAAGGGAATGGCACCCTCGGTGATAAACGACAGACCCATGATGTAGTTCACCAGGCCTGCCTTGCGATCGGCCTCGGTCCAGCGGTTCTTAAAGAACGTCGTGGAGAGCGCGATGACCAGCGGCGGTACCATACCGCCCGCCATGACGGCAGCCATGATCATATTGCCCTGCAGCGTTTGCTCGGCAAGGGCCGCGGTGCCAAAGACATATGCGGCCTTGTTGATGGGACCACCCATGTCGGTCGCCTGCATGCCGGCGCAGATAATGCCCAAAAGAACGATACTCGTGCCCGAAAGACCGTTGAGCGCGCCGCTAATGGCGGTGTTGATAACGCCCATAATCGGGTTAACGGCCATCATAAAGAGACTCGTAAAGAGAATGCCCAGCACGGGGTAGATGAGCATGGGCTTGATACCGTCGAGCGACTCGGGTAGCACGCTTGCAGCCTTCTTGAGCGCATTGACGATAATGCCGGCGGCAAAACCGACCAGCAGCGCGCCCAAAAAGCCAGCAGAGACAAGCTGAGCCTGGGCATCGGCATCCATTGCCGTGGTGAGATAGCCCAACGTAAAGCCCTGCTTTGCAATCCAGCCACCCACAAAGCCCGCGGCCAAGCCCGGACGGTCAGCAATGGACATGGCAATATAGCCCGCAAGGATGGGGAGCATAAAGTTGAACGCCTGGTTGCCCGCAAGGTTAAAGAAGGCCGCGACCGGAGTGCTGTGGCCGTATGCGCTCGTGCCCAGTCCCGCCTGGTCCAGCAAGAACGAAAGCGCCATGAGGATGCCGCCGCCAACAACAAAGGGGAGCATGTGCGAAACGCCGTTCATCAGGTCCTTATAGACCCTGCGGCCCAAACCCTCGGATTCGCCCTCGGCAGCCGCCTGTACCGCGGCGCCGCCGGACACATGATGAATAGGCGCATTGCCCGCAAGCGCAATATTGATAAGTTTCTCGGCGTCATTAATGCCACGCGTCACCGCACAGGAGTAAACCGACTTGCCATCGAAGCGATCGAGCTCGACATTTTTATCCGCCGCAATGATGACACCCTTGGCACCAGCGATGTCTGCCGCGGTCAGTACATTTTTAGCGCCGCCCGAACCCTGAGTCTCGACCTTAATGCTCACGCCCATCTTGGCTGCCTGGTCTTCCAACCCTTTGGCCGCCATAAATGTGTGAGCAATGCCCGTTGGACATGCCGTGATGGCAACGACATCGTAAGTGCCGCCCCCAACCTTCTCGTTTGCAGCTGACATGTTTCCTCCTTTTGCACAAGCAGGCCCAGCCCTCCCCTTCTGAGGGTCACAACCTGCGTATTACCTTGTGTTTGAGTGGTTGATAGCGCCGAAGTGACGGCGCTTTTAAGCGATATCTATACGATGGCCCCGGCGGGCATGATCACGTCGTATGGAAACAGGGGTACTGGGAAATCATGCCCGACGGGGCCATCGGAACCATCACAATGGGGACAGGCACCTTTGTGGTGGTTTTGGCCTTAGCCCGTCCCCTGCTGCTAGACCGTGATGACGTTGTCCATCGTCTGGTACTTGGCAGGCACCTTGCCCGCGGTAATGATTGTTGCGTCGCGGAAGTCCGCGAACTTGACGGGCGCCACCATGCCAAATTTGCTGGCGTCCGAGATTACGAAGCGTCTGGCGGTATGACGCATCGAGATACGCTTGACCTGCGCTTCCTCGATATCCGGTGTGGTGAGACCTTGCTCGGCGGCGATGCCATTGGAACCCCAAAAACCGCAGTTGAAGTTATAGCGGTCCAGGGTCGCCAGGGCATCGGGGCCAACGAGCGCCTCGGTCTCGGGTTTAAGCTCGCCGCCCAGCACCACGGTGCGCATGCCGCGCACAGCGAGATGCTGAGCATGGAGCACGGAATCAGTCACATAGGTGACCGATTCGAGATGCGGAAGATGCTCGATGAGTCTGAGCGTTGTCGAACCCGAATCGATATACACAAAGCTCTCGGGCTCCACGAGCGCCGCGGCGCGGGCGCAGATACGCTCCTTGTCGTCGTTATGGAGATCACTGCGCTCACTGATCGTTAGGTCGCGCGTCACGTGCGCGCGCTCAAGACTTGTCGCGCCACCGTGCACCTTGGCGATGCGGTGCGCTCGGTCGAGCGTCTGTAGGTCGCGTCGAATGGTAGAGGCCGTCACGCCCAGGGCATCGGCAAGCTCGGGCACCGTTACCGAGCCAGCCTGCTGCACCATCGACACAATCGTATTGAGCCTATCTTCCGCAAGCATCGCTTACTCCTCCTCGGGGTAGACGACTCCCCAATCGGCGCGGAGCTTGGTCATGAGCTCCATCACATCAGAAGCATAATCCAGAAGCTCACGCTTGGAATCGTCGCCGGCGACGGCCTGCTCGAGGTCAGCCATCTCGTAGCACAGGGCATAAGCCTCGGTGCCCGCGGCGACCTCCTCGCGATGACCGTCCGCGGTCCACACGATCGTCGCGTGATCGGCGCGCGGATACTCGTTGACCTCGACATAGCAATTGTCAAAGCTGATAACCGAGCGCTTTGGCTGCTTGGAGTGGAGCGTAAGGCTCACGACACCCAGCTGCTGCTCGGCATTGCGGCAGACGATGCCGCCTGCAACGTCCACGCCGGTCTCGCAGGTGTTACCCAGAGACACGACCTCGACGGGCTGGCTCGCCATAAACAGGCGCATGACGGACAGGGCGTATACGCCAATATCGAGCATGGCACCGCCGGCGAGGTTGCGATTGTAGAAACGGTTGGTCAGGTCGCCGTACTCCTTGTAGCTACCAAAGTTGAGCTGAGCGAGGTTCATGCGGCCAAACTCGCCGGCATCCATGCGGCGGCGCAGCTCTTGATACAAGGGCATGTGGAGCACCGTGGTAGCGTCCATAAGGACCACGTTGTGTTCGGCGGCAATGGCGCGGGCCTCATCGAGCTCGGCGGAGTTGAGCGTGATGGCCTTCTCGCAGAGAACGTGCTTGCCGGCCGCCAGGGCGGCGCGCAGATAGGTGATATGGGTGTTGTGCGGGGTGGTGATGTAGACGGCGTCGATGTCAGGATCGGCGTAGAGATCCTCAACCGTGTCATAGACCTTCTCGACGCCGTACTGGTCGGCAAAGGTCTGAGCCTTGGTGAGCGTGCGGTTGGCAACGCCCGTAAGCTTGCGGCCGGCCAGGGCAAGGGACTGAGCCATCTGGTTGGCAATAACGCCGCAACCGATCACAGCCCAACGGAGCTCGGGAGCCGTAAAGATGTCGTTAGGGAACGGCTTGTCCTGGACCGAAGCAAATGCTGCTTTGGCGGCTGCCGCGGCGTCGAGTGGAGCCTGCTTGGAATCTGCCATTATGTGTCTCCTGTGTCATAGAACGTCTTGCATTTCTGACAGCTCTATATTCGCACAAACACGCGCGTCTGTGCGCGTTTTTGCGTATCTCACCGCTAAACGGTCATTATTGCCCCGTAAACGGCGCATATATACGCATAGGTGCGTAATTAAACGCAATCTAACGCGCATAAACGCGCACACAAGCAATTTATACAGCACGACCCGCTCATTTATGCTTGCCCAGTTAGGGTACTCATTTAAGTCTGTCCCCAATGAGTAGGGATAGAAAAAGACCCGGGTGCCGTGGGGCATCCGGGCCTTTGCTAGCAACTTGATGTTGCGGGCAGCTTAGAACTTGTGGCCGCACTTCTTGCAGACGCGCAGCTTGTTCTTGCCGTCCTTCTCGTGACCGACGCGGGTAACCTTACCGCACTCGGGGCAAACGAGATTGACGTTGGAGGCGTCGATGGGAGCCTCCTGCGAAACGATGCCGCCCTGCTGGTTGGCAGCGTTGGGCTTGACGGCCTTCTTGACGACCGAAACGCCCTCGACAACGACCTTGTTCTCGGCGGGGAGAGCACGCAGGACAACGCCCTGCTTGCCGCGATCCTTACCAGAGAGAACCTGGACCTTATCGCCCTTCTTGATATACATATATCTCCCCTAACTACAGGGTCTCGGGAGCGAGCGAGACGATCTTCATGTACTTCTTGTCACGAAGCTCGCGAGCGACAGGCCCGAAGATACGGGTGCCGACGGGCGAACCATCGTTGTTGATGACAACGCAGGCGTTCTCATCAAAGCGAATGTAGGAGCCATCCTTGCGGCGGATCTCCTTAACGGTGCGAACGACGACGCAACGGACAACGTCCTTCTTCTTGACGTTGGCGCCAGGGGTAGCCTCCTGGACAGCACCGATGAACACATCGCCGATGCCTGCATAACGACGCTTGGAACCGCCAAGCACCTTGATGCAGCGAATCTTGCGAGCGCCGGAGTTGTCGGCGACGTTCAGCATGGTTTGCATCTGAATCATGGTAGATGTTCCTCCGAACTAAGAACCGAAGAGAGGTGCGCAGCCTTTATACGGCCCGTGGTATGCAAGCCAGGCATACGCACATCTTCGGAAACGTACAAGTCGTAAGAGCGACTGCTTATTTAGCGCGCTCGACGACCTCGATGAGGCGCCAACGCTTCATCTTGGACATAGGACGGGTCTCCATAACGCGGACGGTATCGCCCACGCCAGCCGTGCACTCCTCGTCGTGAGCGTGCAGCTTCTTGGAGCTGGTCATCATCTTGCCGTACTTGGGGTGACGCTTGCGCTCGGTGATGGTGACAACAATGGTCTTGGCACCGGAGACGGAGGTAACGACACCCGTACGGACCTTACGCGAGTTACGCGAATCAGTCATGTTCTCTCCTTAGGTCCTACTCGGCGACAGCGGACTTCTCCGCTGCGATCTCGCGGGCGCGCTGCTCCGTGAGGACGCGAGCGATGTCCTTCTTCACGGTGTTGACGCGAGCGGTGTTGTCCAGCTGGCTGGTGGCCATCTGGAAACGAAGGTTAAAGAGCTCGGCGCGCATTTCCTTCAGCTTCTCAACGAGCTGAGCGTCCGAGAGCTCACGAATCTCTGCGGGCTTCATTAGTTCTCCTCCTTGGCGGCGGCGGCGTCCTCAGCAGCCCACTTGGCCTCGAGAGCGGCCTCCTCAGCCATCTCCTTCTCGATGCGCTGCTCAGCGTTCTTGGCAGCAACAATCTTGGTCTTGATGGGAAGCTTGTGCTGTGCAAGACGCAGAGCCTCGCGAGCGACCTCCTCGGGCACGCCCTTGACCTCGAACATGATGCGGCCGGGCTTGACGACGGCCACCCACTCCTCGGGGTTACCCTTACCAGAACCCATGCGAGTCTCGGCAGGCTTCTTGGTGATGGGCTTATCGGGGAAGATCGTGATGTAGACACGACCGCCACGCTTCATGTAGCGGGTCATGGCAATACGAGCAGCCTCGATCTGACGGTTGGTGATCCAATGGGCCTCGAGAGCCTGGATACCAAACTCGCCGAAATGCAGCTCGGTATTACCCTTGGCCTGGCCCTTCATGGAGCCACGCTGCACCTTGCGGTGAAGAATACGCTTAGGGGCAAGCACTACTGACCCCTCCTCTCGGAGTTACGACGACGAGGACGGGAAGAGCCCTCGAGTGCAGGGTTGGGAACAGGCTGGCCCGGGAGCTTCTCGCCCAGGTAGATCCAGACCTTCACGCCGCAAGCGCCCATGGTGGTGCTGGCGACAGCCGTGCCGTAGTCGATCTTGGCACGGAGGGTGTGCAGAGGCACGCGACCCTCGCGGTACCACTCACGACGGCCCATCTCGGCACCGCCGAGACGACCGGAGCACTGGATACGGATGCCCTTAGCGCCGGCCTTGCGGGCGGACTGGACAGCCTTGCGCATAGCGCGACGGAAGGCAACGCGGCCCTCGAGCTGCTCGGCGATAGACTGAGCAACGAGGTTGGCGTCGAGCTCGGGGCGCTTGATCTCGACAACGTCGACGGAGAGCTGGCCCTTGGAGACGCCAGCGACCTTCTCGAGCTCGGTGCGGAGGGTATCGATCTCGGCACCCTTCTTACCGATGACAACGCCGGGGCGAGCGGTGAGGATGATGACCTTCACCTTGTCGCCAGCGCGCTCAATCTCGACGCGGGAGACAGCTGCGCGGGAAAGACGCTTCTCGAGGTACTTGCGGATCTCGAGATCGTTACCGAGGGTCTTAGCGTAATCCTTCTCTGCGAACCAGCGGGAGCGCCAGTTCTCGGTGATGCCAAGACGGAAGCCGGTGGGGTAGACTTTCTGACCCATACAGCTTTACGCCTCCTTTCGAGGAGCAACGACGACGGTGATGTGGGAAGTACGCTTCAGAATGCGAGAAGCGGAACCCTTGGCGCGGGGACGGATGCGCTTAAGCGTCGGACCCTCGTCAACATAGGCAGCGGCGACAACCAGGTTGTCGGCACGCAGACCGTTGTTGTTCTCGGCGTTCGCAACGGCGGAACGGAGAACCTTCTCGACATCCACGGCGACGGCGCGGTCGCAGAAGTGGAGGATGTCGAAGGCCTGAGCGACAGGCTTGCGGCGGATCAGATCGACCACCAGGCGGGCCTTGCTGGGGGAAACACGCACGTACTTAGCGACGGCGCGAACCTCGGTGGCCTCAGTTTCAATAGACTTAGTTGCCATTTACGGTTAACCCCCTATTTGGCCTTGTGGCCACGGAACGTACGAGTCGGCGCGAACTCGCCGAGCTTGTGACCAACCATGGACTCGGTAACATACACGGGCACATGCTTGCGGCCGTCGTGGACGGCGATGGTGTGACCAACCATCTCGGGGAAGATGGTGGACGCGCGGGACCAGGTCTTCACGACGTCCTTCTTGCCAGCCTCGTTCATCGCGGTGATACGCGAGAGAAGGCGAGTCTCCACGAACGGGCCCTTTTTGAGACTTCTGCTCATAAGTGCTTTCTCCTAAAACTCGGTATCCGAAATTACTTCTTACGGCGACGAATGATGTGCTGGTTCGAGACCTTCTTCTTCTTGCGCGTACGAAGGCCCTTCGTCGGCTTACCCCAGGGGGTAACAGAGGGACGACCAGAGGTGTGGTTCTTGCCCTCGCCACCGCCGTGCGGGTGGTCGACAGGGTTCATGACGGTACCGCGGACGGTCGGGCGCACGTTCATGTGACGCTTACGGCCGGCCTTGCCGATGACGATGTTGGAGTGATCGGCGTTGCCGACCTCACCGACGGTGGCGCGGCAGGTAACGAGGATGCGGCGCATCTCGGAGGAAGGCATACGGACGATAGCGTACTTGCCCTCCTTACCCATCAGCTGGCAGGAGTTACCGGCGGAACGGGCGATAGCGGCGCCCTTGCCCGGCTGGAACTCGACGGCATGGATGAGCGTACCGACGGGGATGTCGGCGAGGGGCAGAGCGTTGCCCGGCTTGATGTCGGCGTCAGAACCGGACATGATGGTCTGACCGACCTCGAGGCCCTTGGGGGCCAGGATGTAGCGCTTCTCACCGTCAGCGTAGTGCAGCAGGGCGATGCGAGCGGAACGGTTCGGATCGTACTCGATCGTGGCAACCTTGGCGGGCACGCCGTCCTTGTTGCGCTTGAAGTCGATCACGCGATAACGACGCTTCACGCCGCCGCCCTGGTGGCGGGTGGTGATGCGGCCGTTGTTGTTACGACCGGCCTTCTTGGGCAGGGGCTCGAGAAGAGACTTCTCGGGCTTGGTGCAGGTGATCTCGGAGAAATCGGAGATCGTCTGCCAACGCCTACCAGCGGAGGTCGGCTTAAGGTGCTTTACAGCCATTACAATCCCTTTCAATAGGAATCCGTTAGCCATCGCAGACAGGGATTCGAGGTTCTGCCTCGGGTGCGATGACACCGGACGTATACACGGTTCCGGGCGTGTCCATTTTATACGCCCAAAACCTTGAGCTCTCGCCTCCCCTATTTGGGAGGCATGAGCTCACTCAACAGCAGCGAGTCTTAGGCCTGGTTGCCAAAGACCTCGATGGTGTCGCCCTCGGCCAGCGTGACGATGGCCTTCTTCCAAGAACGGGTCTTGCCGGCGACATAGCGCACGCGCTTGGTCTTGGGCTTGACCGTCAGGGTGTTCACGCGAACGACCTTGACGCCGAAGATCTCCTCGACAGCGTCCTTGATCTGATACTTGTTAGCATCCTTGGCGACCTCGAAAGTGTACTTGTTCTGCTCCATGCCGGAGAAGGAACGCTCGGACACGATCGGACGGATGATGATCTCGTGGGCGGTCATTTATGCAAGCACCTCCCCGAAGTGAGCGGCGATGTCGGCGGGCATCAGCACAGCGTTGTTGTTGACGAGATCGTAGGTGTTGGCCTCGTCAGCGGTGATGATGAACGTCTTGGGAATGTTGCGGAACGACAGGTAGGCGTTGACGTCCTCATCGCGAACGATGATGGTCAGACGCTTGCCCTCAAGGCCGAGAGCCTTGAGCATGGCGACGGCAGCCTTGGTGGAAGGCTTCTCGAAGCCGTAGTCGTCGACGAGCACGAGCTCGCCATCGGCCAGCTTGGCGGACAGCGCGGAGCGCATAGCCAGCTTGACCTCCTTGTTGTTCATACGCTTGGCGTAGGAACGGGGCTTGGGGGCGAAGACAACGCCACCGTGACGCCACTGGGCAGCACGGATGGAACCCTGGCGGGCACGGCCGGTGCCCTTCTGACGCCAAGGCTTCTTGCCGCCACCGGAAACCTCAGAGCGGCCCTTAGCGGACTGGGTGCCCTGACGCCAAGAGGCCATCTGGCACTTGACGATGTGGTGCATAACGTGGATGTTCGGCTCGATGCCGTACACCTCAGCGGCGAGCTCGGCCTCGGCGACCTTCTTGCCCTCGCTGTTCTTTACTTCAAACTTTGCCATTTATGTGTTCTCCTTGGTATGACGCTGGGCTAAATGGGCTGGGCCCTTAGGCCATACGGATGGCGACGAGACCATTCTTGGCACCCGGGACAGCGCCCTTGACCAAGATGAGGTTCTGCTCGGCATCGATGCGGACAACGGAAAGGTTCTTGACGGTAACGCGCTCGTTACCCATGTGACCGGCCATCTTGACGCCCTTGAGGACGCGCGCAGGATAGGCGCACTGACCGATAGAACCGGGGTGACGCTGGAAGTGAGAACCATGCGTCATAGGACCGCGGCGCTGACCCCAGCGCTTGATGCGACCCTGGAAGCCCTTACCCTTGGAGGTACCGATGACGTCGACCTTCTCGACGTCAGCGAAATCAGCGACGGTGACGACCTCGCCGACCTTGTGCTCCTCGCCGTTCTCGACGCGGACCTCACGAAGGAAACGGACAGGCTCGACGCCAGCCTTGGCGAAGTGACCAGCCATGGGCTTGTTCACGTTCTTGGCCTTGATGTCGCCGAAACCGATCTGGACGGCGTCATAGCCGTCGGTTGCCTGAGTTTTAACCTGCGAGACAGCGCAGGGGCCAGCCTGGATGACCGTGACGGGAACGACGTTGTCGTCCTCGTCCCAAACCTGGGTCATGCCAATCTTGCGGCCGAGAATCATGCTGATCAAGATATGATCCCAACTCTCGCGTGGTCTTGGGACAATGCGTACACCACCGAGCGTACGCCCCTAGAGGACCACTACTTACACGACGTGCTCCCCAGCCTTGTATTGCGTCCGGACTACCTGACAACCCTATTAAGCAGGCATTTTGTCCAGCCAGAATACTCCCCTGGTTTCACACAGCTGTTTAGTATACACGGCTGCGGGCGTATCCATCGAGATTCATATTTCACTCACATTGTTTACGCAGGTAAAGTGCGTGGATGGCTCCTGGGCACGGCGAAGGGCCGGAGAAATATATTAAGGTCCCTGCTCTACAGTCCTGCGCAAGACGGAGAGCACATTAAGTGCTCTCCTTTGCGTGCGGAACTCGCGATGACCTTAATATATTTCTCCGGCCCTCCGCCGTGCTCGGGAGACGACACGTTGATGTCTGCTTAACTCTGCTCGTTCAGGCTAATGGCTTTGTTGGGGGTCCACTATTTGCTGGAGGGTGAACTTACATTGGGGCGCGTCGTCTTCTTCTCCCGACTTTTCCTCTTCGAAATCGAAAATCATGATGGCGCAGTTGGGGAGTTTTGTTGGGAGCTCAAAGTCCTCAGGGGCTGCAGCCTTGATGAATTGGCGGCTGGCGCTGCCGTGGCTTACTGCTAGGAGGATTTCGATACCATCGGTGCTCATGAGATTGGTGAGGGTGCCTACCATGCGCTCTTGCAGCGCGCGGCTTCCTTCTCCTCCAAAGGGGACCAGGTCCTCGCCGGGGTCCCAGACGTCGGTGGGCAGGGCGTCGTGCGGGCCCTCTTCGAAGGAGCCGTAGCTGCGCTCGATGATGCCTTCGCAGGGCTCGACAGCGGCGTCCGGACCGAGGAGTTCGCATGCGACGAGCCTTGCCGTGTCCATGGCTCGGCCTAAGGGTGAAGAAACCACTTTGTCGGGTACGACGTCGTGGGCTTTGAGCCATGCGGCTGCCATTCCCGCTTGTTTGCGGCCCAGGTCGGTCAGCGGTGAATCGCAGCGGCCCTGGACCAGCTTTTTGACGTTGAATTCCGTCTGGCCGTGCCGGAGTAGGTATAGGCGCTTCATGCTCTCCCCTTCTGTATAACTTGCTTTGCCGGCACAGCCTTACTCGTGGGTATGCCCTACGTAGTCCTCGTCGATCGTAATCTTGGCAATCGACTTGGGATATTCCGATTCGACCCGTTGTGCCAGCGCGTGCTTTAAGTCTTCGGCACTCATCTGCAGATCCGAGGGTCGCACGCAGTCAAAAATCACATTGGTGTGCGTAGGGCCCGGCACACAGCGTAGGTCATGAATCGAGAGGCGGCTATCGATCTCCTGAGCCATTGCGTTGATGCGCAGGCGCATGCTCGCCACCTTTGGATCGTCGGTCACGATGGGATCGTAATGGAGCGTGACGATCATGCCGTCCTCGTTCCTAAACGACTGCTCGATGTTATCGAGTGTGTCGTGACTTTCCAGCGGGCTGGCCTCGGCCGCCATCTCGGCATGCGCACTTGCAAACTTCCTGCCCGGGCCATAGTCGTGAACCATCAGATCGTGAACGCCCAAAACGCCGGGATAGCTCATGATCTTGTCTCGAATGTGCTTGACCAGCTTAGGATCGGGCGTCTGGCCCAAAAGCGGGCTCACCGTATCTTGAATAAGTTCAAAGCCGCTCCAACCAATATAGGCGCCAACGGCAAGGCCGACCCATGCGTCAAGATTGATGTGCGTCACCTGCGAAACAATTGCACATGCCAGCACGGCGCCTGTGGCAAGAACATCGTTCTTGGAATCCTGGGCAGTCGCATGCAGTGTCTCGGACTCGATACGGTCGCCGAGCTTTTGGTTGAGCGCCGCCATCCACAGCTTAACAACCATCGAAAGCGCCAGGACTGCCACCAGGGCAAGCGAGAACTCGACAGGTTCGGGGTGGATGATGCGCTCAAACGAGGACTTGATAAGCTCAAGGCCAATCAGCAGCACGAGCGCCGCCACGACCAGACCCGAGAGATACTCGTAGCGGCCATGTCCGTAAGGATGCTCGGGGTCCGCCGGCTTGCTCGCCAGCTTAAAGCCCAGCACGCTCACGATATTCGAGCTGGCATCGGACAGGTTGTTCATGGCATCCGCCACAATCGAAACCGATCCCGACAGCACACCAATTACGCCCTTCGCAGCACATAGTGCCACATTGGCGAGAATACACACCACGCCCGTCAACGTGCCCACGCGCGCACGGTCGCCCTGCGCACGACGAACAATCCACTCGACCATCTACATCCGCCCCCACGGTACTACCTATATATCTATTGCTCAAACGGATTGTAGTGTAGCCACTTTGTCCCCCAGATACAAAAAGGCCGCAACCCACACGGGCCGCGGCCTTGGAGCATGGCAAAGGAATCGTCCTTTTGTTGCACAGGTTTATGCGCTTACTTCAGCAGCGCTCGCCACCGTTTCGGGCGAATCGGCTCCGCTCCCCGTCGCCTGTCCCTTCGCCGACACCACGCCAAAGCAGTAGCTCAGCGCCGCAGACACCGCAAATGCCGTGCCACCGGCAACGCAGCACCACAGAAGGTTCGAAATGCCGCCCGCGGCAAAGCCAATGACCATAAGGACATTCGTCATGCCGATGGTATAGGCCGTAACGTGGCCCACGGCCGCAACAAGGCCTCCGACGGCGCCACCAATGGCCATGCACGTCAGGCACCTGCCATATTTAAAGCCGCAACCGTACAGCGCCGGCTCACTTACGCCACCAAGCACGCCCGAGATCGAATAGCCCAGCATGAGGGCCTTCTCGTCCTTATCCGCAACGCGAAGCGACGCACCAAAGGGCATGCCCCAAACGGCAAACGTTGCCATCGTCGCGGCGATCAGGATGCACGAATCCGTTCCCACACTCATAAACTGCGCATAGGCGAGCGATAGGACAACGTTGCTGACGCCCGCGATCTTTAGGAACTCCCAGCCCGCGGCAAGCCCCATGAGCGTGAGCAGCGACACGATGCCACCGGAATTGCCAAGCATAAACATAAGCTGGCCCAACAGCATGCCCAAATAGCTGCCCGCCGGCGCCGTAATACACAGCGAAACCGGAACCATGACGAGCATGGTTGCAAACGGAACGAACGAAAACGCCACGGCCTTAGGGATAACGCGCTGAAAGAAACACTCCACTCGCCATAGCACGGGCACCGAGATGAGAACCGGGATAACAGTCGTCGTGTAATCGTTGACCGGCGCGGGAAGCAGACCATACACGGAAGTCATCGATGCCCCCGTCGTCGATGCGGCATCGACGAGCTTAAGCAGATCGGGCGCAATCAATACGCCGCCCAGCATCATGCCCAGCTGCTCCGAGCAACCGAGCTGGCGGGCGGCCGCCCAACCAAGATAAATGGGCAAAAAATAGTAGCCGGCGTTATAGAGCCAACTGTAGAACAGGCGATAGATTTCGGAATCGGCAGACCACAGGCCCAGCATGCCTTCGCCCATAATGACGGCGACGGTGCGGAACAACGCCGCGCAGACAATAAACGGCAGCGCCGACATCATGCTTTTGGACAGATAGTCCACCACGGCCGTGGCGTTTAATGAAACCGTCGTTGTAAACGAGGTGTTAGAAACTTGTGACATGGAACGCCTTTCCCAATGTGACATGCGGGCTGCCCCTTTGTCACATCGTGCGGTACCGACCGATTGCGCGGTACTTTTCGTAGCGGAGGTTTGTGAGGGTCGCGTCGTCGAGTTGCCCAAGCGTATCGAAGGCATCAAATGCCGAGGACATGACGGCACCGGCGATCTCCTCATGCGACAGGCCCCTATCGTCAACAATGCCGTCGATGATGCCGAGCGCCAACAGATCGGGGGCCGTGAGCTTAAGCGCCTCGGCGGCCTCATTCGCGCGCTCGGTATCCTTCCACAGGATCGACGCACAGGCCTCGGGGCTCACGACCGAATAGGCCGAGCTCGAGAGCATCAGGATGCGGTCGGCCACGGACAGCGCCAGCGCGCCACCAGAGCCGCCCTCGCCTGTCACCACCGAGACAATCGGCGTCTTAAGGCCGCTCATCTCCATGAGATTCTGGGCAATCGCCTCACCCTGGCCGCGCTCCTCGGCACCGATGCCGCAAAACGCGCCCGAAGTATCGACCAGACACAGAACCGGTCGACCAAACTTTTCGGCCTGGCGCATCAGGCGACGCGCTTTGCGGTAGCCCTCGGGATGCGCCATGCCAAAGTTGCGGCGCATACGCTCTTTAGTCGTGGTGCCGCGCTCGATGGCGATAACCGTCACGGGTCGCCCGTCTTTCCAGCCAATGCCAGCCACCACAGCGGCGTCGTCGCCAAAGTAGCGGTCGCCGTGCAGCTCCACAAATCCATCCAGGCCCAGCGAGATCATCTCGCCTGCCGTGGCGCGATCTGCCGAGCGGGTCTGCTTGACAATCTCGAGCGCGGTTTTTGGTGCGGCCGAGCGCTTGAACAAGTGTCCCAGCTTTTTGCCGCGGTGACCCGCATGCACGATCTCATGCGGTGCCCCCAGGCCGGGCGCGTGCCCTTCGTGCAGCGCCAGCAGCTCGCCTACCGTGAGCGCAATCTCGCCACGCGGGACAACGGCATCGCAAAAGCCGTGCTCCAGCAAAAACTCGGAGCGCTGGAACCCCTTGGGCAGGCGCTTGTGCATGTTCTGCTCGATCACGCGCGGGCCGGCAAATGCCGTCAGGGCATCGGGCTCGGCCAGGATAATATCGCCCTCCATGGCAAAGCTCGCGGTTACGCCTCCGGTCGTGGGGTCGGTGAGCACCGTGATATACAGACCGCCCGCCTCGCTGTGGCGCCTAACCGCCGCAGAAATCTTGGCCATCTGCATAAGCGACGTCACACCCTCTTGCATGCGCGCGCCGCCCGAAACGGTAAAGCCGACAACCGGCAATCCCAGCTCGGTCGCACGCTCAAATGTGCGACAGATCTTCTCGCCCACCACGGAGCCCATCGAGCCCATCATAAAGTTGGCATCCATAAAGAAGAGCGCGGTATCGCAGCCGCAGATTTTGCCCTTGCCGCACACAACGGCATCGCACTCGCCCAAACGTTCGCTCACGCTCTTGAGCTTGTCGGCATAGCCGGGAAACGAAAGGAAGTCCTCCGGCGCCAGACTGGCATCCCATTCCTCAAACGTGCCCTCGTCAATCGTCATGCGCATGCGGTCGCGCCCGCTCACGCGAAAGTGTTTGCCGCAACGAGGGCAGACCTCGAGGTTGTCGTGCAGGCGCGCCTCATCGATCACGCGGCGGCACTCCGGGCACTTGATAAACACGTGGCGCGCGGGAAACTCGGCGCACGACTCGGTCATCGGTCCCTCGAGGACGTTGACCGTCTTCGCTTTTCTATTCATCAGCATAGAGATGCCCCATCAGATCGGTGTGATACATGCCCGACAAGAACTCGTCGTTTGCCAGCACGTCGAGCTGAAGCTCGCTGTTTTCGCTCACGCCCTCAATCACGAGTTCGCCCAGGGCCGAGCGCATCTTGCGAATGGCGCCGTCACGCGTGGGCGCACACACGATGAGCTTGCCAAGCATGGAGTCGTAGTACGGCGGAACTTTCGCACCGGTAAACATGGCGGAATCCCAGCGCACGCGCGGACCACCCGGCACACGCAACGCGGTGACCGTTCCGCATGACGGCAGAAAGTCCGGCGTTTCGGCATTGATGCGGCACTCCATGGCGTGGTTGCGGACCGGCATGTCCTCCTGCTCAAAGGGCAGAGGCTGGCCGGCCGCCACGCGCAGCTGCCACTTGACCAAATCGGTATCGGTCACAAACTCCGTAACCGGGTGCTCCACCTGCAAGCGCGTGTTCATTTCCATAAAGTAGAAATTGCCGTCGTCCGAGTACAAAAACTCGATGGTGCCGGCTCCCTCGTAGCCGACGGCACGAGCCAGGTCGCGTGCCGCCTTGTGCATGCGAGCACGAATGTCGTCGTGTCCGTCGAGGCACGGCGCGGGGCTCTCCTCGATTAGCTTTTGGTTGCGCCGCTGCACCGAGCACTCGCGCTCGCCGAGCGAAAACACATGGCCCTGCTTATCGGCCATAATCTGCACCTCAACGTGATGCGCCGGCGCGACGAACTTCTCCATGTAGCACTCGCCGTCGCCAAAAACGGCCTCGCCCTCGGCGCGTGCTTCAATAAAGGCCTTTGCCGCATCTTTCACGCGCTCGACCTTACGAATACCGCGACCGCCGCCGCCCGCACGCGCCTTAATAAGCACGGGGCAGCCAATGCGCTCAGCCTCGGCCGTTGCCTCCTCGGGACTTTTGAGCAAATCGCAGCCCGGCACGATGGGCACGCCCGCCGCGGCAGCCGTTCGACGTGCGGCGTCCTTGTCGCCTATACTGTCGATCACCTCGGCCGAAGGGCCGACAAACGCCAGACCATACTTGTCGCAGTCGCGCACGAAGCTCGCCTTCTCGGAAAAGAAGCCATAGCCGGGATGAATTGCCTTAGCTCCCGACTTTACGGCACAGGTGAGCACAGCATCGTCGTTGAGGTAGCTCTCGGCAAGACGCGGGCCACCGATGCAATATGCCTCGTCGGCAAGCTGCACGTGCAGCGCGTCCGCGTCGGCCGTGGAATAGACGGCGACGGTCTTGATGCCCATATCGCGGCACGCGCGGATAACACGGACCGCAACTTCGCCGCGGTTAGCGATGAGCACTTTGTCGAACATGGAGCCTTCCTTAACTTTCGTGCATGAGTGCAAAAGACATATCGGCGCGGCAGCAAACCTCACCGTTGACGCTCGCAGTACCCGTCGCAAAGCGGAACGGCCCGCGCGCACGCGTGATGGAGCACACCAGATCCACCGTGTCGCCCGGGCGCACCGGACGCTTAAAGCGCACCTTGTCCAGACTCGTGTAGAACGGCGTCGCGCCGCGCGCCTCCTCATCGCCCATCAGCAGCACGCAGCAGTTCTGGGCGAGCATCTCGCACTGAATCACGCCGGGGACGACCGGGTTTCCCGGAAAATGCCCCTGCAAAAAGTACTCGTCGCCCGTGATCGTGATCTTGCCGTGGGCCTCGTCGCCCACCAGCTCGGCCTCGTCGAGCAAAAGCATCGGCTCGCGATGCGGTAACAGCTTCTTGAGCTCTTCTTTGTTCATGGATATCACCTATCCGATCCTCATGAGGCAGCTGCCGAACTCCACGAGGTCGCCGTCGGCCACGCAGATCTCGAGCACCTCGCCATCCGCCTCTGCCGTCACCTCGTTGAGAACCTTCATGGCCTCGATGATGCAAAGGGTCTCGCCAGCCTTGACCTTGGAGCCCACGTGCACAAACGGTTCGTCGCCCGGCGCCGGGGCAGCATAGAAAACGCCGACCATGGGAGCGGTCACCTCGGTGCCCTTGGGCTCCGGTGCGGCGGCAGGTGTCTGCGCGGCGGGCTCCGGTGCGGCAGGCGCGACTGTGGGAGCTGCAACTGGAGCGGCCATAGCGCTCGGCATAGGCATGGGCACGGCAACCGGCTGCGCGGCGCTCGCGCGCTCGAGTTCGACCGCGGTGCCATCGGGCTCCTCAACGCGTACGCGCGTGAGGCCGCGGTCCTCCATAACATCGGCTATCTCGGCAAGTCTTTTGGAATCCATGCTCTAGCTCCTCGTATATCTACGCAGCGCGATGGCGGCGTTGTGTCCGCCAAAGCCCAGGTTGGTCGAAAGCGCCCAGGTAAGGTCGGCGCGAACCGCTCGATTAGGCGTGTAATCAAGATCGCAGACGGGATCGGGCGTGTGGTAGTTAATGGTCGGGGGCACCACGCCCTGCTCGAGCGCCATGGCACAGGCCATGACCTCGATGGCGCCCGTAGCACCGATCATGTGGCCGGTCATCGACTTGGTCGACGAGACGTGCGCGGCGCGTGCCGCGTCCTCGCCGAGCGCACGCTTAATGCCCGCCGTCTCGGACGAATCGTTGAGCTTGGTCGAGGTGCCGTGAGCGTTGATGTAGAGGCCCTCGGAAGGCTTAACGTCGCCCTCGGCCACCGCCAGCGATATCGCACGGGCGATGCCGGCAGCCTCGGGATCGGGGCTCGTGATGTGATAGGCATCATCGGTGTTGCCGTAACCCACGACCTCGGCATAAATGTGCGCCCCGCGAGCCAGCGCGTGTTCCATGCTCTCGAGCACCAGCACGCAGGCGCCCTCGCCCATCACAAAGCCGTCGCGGTCTGCATCGAACGGACGGCATGCCGTCGACGGGTCAGGATTAGTGGTGAGAGCACGGCAGGACGTAAAGCCCGCAACGGCATCGGGGATGATTGCGGCCTCGGCGCCGCCAGCCAGGATTGCATCGGCATAGCCATGCTTGATGGCGCGGAACGCCTCGCCCACGGCATGGGCCGAGGTCGCGCAGGCGGTCACCACGGGCAGGGTCGGGCCCATTGCCTTGTGGCGGATCGCGATATTGCCCGAAGCCATATTGGGGATCATCATCGCGATCATATAGGGCGATGCGCGGCGGGGCCCACGGTCGGCAATCGTATGGACGTTGTCAACGAGTGTCTGCATGCCGCCCACGCCTGAACCCACGTAGACGCCCAGGCGCTCGCGATCGATGGCACCTTCGACATCAAAGCCCGCATCGTGCATGGCCTCGTCCGAAGCCGCCATCGCAAACTGAACGCAGGGGTCGAGATGCTTGGCGTCACGCTTACCAAAGTACTCGTTGCCGTCAAACCCTTTTACCTCGGCCGCCACCTTGACGGTAAACGCATCGGTATCGAAGTGCGTGATCGGGCCGATGCCGCACGTGCCGGCGCACATGGCTGCCCAAGTGGCAAGCGCGGTGTTGCCGAGCGGCGATACGGCACCGATGCCGGTGATTGCAACTCTCTGTTCCATCATGGTCTCCTCATCCAAGCCATTCTTCGGCCCTGGTTTCTACATCGCCATTCCGCCGTCGACGCGCACGACCTCACCCGTAATGTAGGCCGCCGCATCGCTTGCCAAAAAGCGCACCACGCCGGCCACTTCCTCGGGGCGCGCCATGCGCTTTAGGGGAATCTGCTCCTCGGTTGCCGCGCGAACCTTCTCCGAGAGCTTTGCCGTCATATCCGTCTCGACAAACCCGGGGGCGACCGCGTTCACTCGTACGCCGCGGGGCGCAAGCTCGCGCGCCACCGCCTTGGTAAGCCCTATCACGCCCGCCTTGGAGGCAGCGTAGTTGGCTTGCCCGGCATTGCCCATCAGGCCCACGACCGAGCTCATGTTGACGACGCAGCCGCCGCGCTGGCGCATAAAGGTCTTGGTGAGCGCGCGCGTCATATTGAATGTTCCCTTGAGATTGACATCGAGCACGCGGTCGAAGGCGTCATCGCCCATGCGCATGAGCAGGCCATCGCGGGTGATGCCGGCGTTGTTGACGAGCGCCCAAATGGAGCCAAAGTCGTTGAGGACCGCCTCCACGCACGCGTTGACGGCAGCGGGATCGGCCACGTCGCATTGATATGCACGTGCCACGGCGCCAACCGCCTCGCAGGCGTCGCACGTCTCGCGCGCCGCATCGACGCTGCCGGCATAGACGACGGCGATATCGTAGCCATCCTCCGCCAGACCGATAGCGCAGGCGCGGCCGATACCCCGCGAGCCGCCCGTGACCAGTGCCACGCGACGTGAGTCGTTGCGCTCGAGCGCGCCATTGTTCAAGTTGCCCATGTCGTTCCTTTCGGGTTGCAGCCCTGTGGGCTATGCGAGCTCGTCGGCAATAGCTGCGACCTGCTCGGCCGTCTCGCACGAATACACACGAACGTCGCTCAACGTTCGCTTGACCAGGCCGGACAGCGTTTTGCCGGGGCCGACCTCAATAAATGTGTCGATGCCTTGATCCTGCAGAGCATGCAGCGTATCGACCCAGCGCACGGCATGGCTCACCTGATTGGCCAAGACACCCGATGCCGTCTGGGGGTCCGCCGGATAGGGCGCCGCTGTCATATTTGCCAAAACAGGAATGAGCAACGGGGACGGCGCGTGACCGGCCTCAATATATGCGGCAAGGCCACAGGTTGCCTCGGCCATATAGGGGCTATGAAATGCACCCGACACCGCGACCTTCATGGCGCGGCCGCCAGCCTCTTTTACTTGGACGTCGAGCGCCTGCAGCGCCTCGGGCGCTCCGGCAACAACCGTCTGCTGCGGGCTGTTGTAGTTAACCGGCCAGCAGTCCTCGCCGGCCTGCGCAACCAGGTTCTCGACTTGCGCCGCATCGAGCTTGATGACGGCGCGCATGCCGCCCGGATGGCGCTCAGCAGCCGCGGCCATCAGCGCCGCGCGCTCGCACACAAGCTCAAAGCCCGCTCGCGTATCGAACGCCCCCGCAAAGGTGAGCGCGGCGACCTCGCCCAGCGAAAATCCCGCACAGGCGGCAGGCACCACGCCGCGCTCACGCAATGCGGCGGCCACTGCCAGGTCGTGAACGAACACGCACGGCTGCGTGTTCTCGGTCTGCGAGAGCTCCTCCTTGGAGGCGCTCCGGCACTGCTCGCTGGTCCCCGGGCGCACCTCGTCGGCGATCGCGAACACCTCGGCAGCCGCCGGCGATGCCTCGACCAGGTCGACGCCCATCGCGGGGTGTTGGGCACCCTGGCCGGCAAACAGAAACGCTACGCCACCCATGCGGACGCACCCTTCAGGACGCGCTCGGCGCCATCGACCAGATCGTCAACGATTTCGCGTGCGCTCTGGCGCTCGTTGACCATGCCGGCAATCTGTCCACACAAAAACGAACCCTCTTCGTAGTTGCCGTCCTTGGCGGCCTTACGCAGTGCACCGGTTCCCAAAGCACCGAGCTCCTCGGCACTCGCACCGGAATCCTCGCTCTTGGCGTAGGCGTTGGTGAAGGGGCTCTTGAGGGCGCGCACCGGATGTCCCGTCGAGCGACCGGTCGCACGCGTCGAAGTGTCGTTGGCCTTCAGGACCATCTCTTTGTACTGCTCCGAGACGGTGCACTCGTCTGCGACCAGAAAGCGCGTACCCACTTGCACGCCTTCGGCGCCCAGCATAAAGGCGGCCGCCACGCCACGGCCGTCGGCAATACCGCCTGCGGCCACGACGGGAATGTCGACCGCATCGACGACCTGCGGCACCAGTGCCATCGTCGAGGTCTCGCCAATATGGCCGCCCGATTCGGTACCCTCGGCAACAACCGCCGTGGCTCCACGACGTGCCACGAGGCGCGCCAGCGCCACCGAGGCAACGACCGGGATGACCTTGATGCTCGCCTCGTTCCACGCCTTCATGTACTTGGCGGGATTGCCGGCGCCCGTCACGACGACCGGCACTCGCTCGTCAATCACGACCTGTGCAACCTCGTCGGCAAACGGGCTCATGAGCATGACGTTGACGCCAAAGGGCTTATCCGTCTTGGCGCGCAGCTCATGAATCTGGTCGCGAAGCCAGTTGGCGTCGGCGTTCATGGCCGCGATGATGCCTAAGCCACCCGCCTCGGACACTGCGGACGCCAGCGAGGCATCGGCAATCCAGGCCATACCGCCCTGGAACACGGGCTTTTCGATGCCGAGCAGATCGCAGAGAGGAGTCTTGAGCATCTCTACTTCTCCAATGCCGCCTCGACCGTATCGGCGAACTCGCCGACCGTCTTGGGGTTCTCCTCGGTATCGAGCTGGATGCCAAACTCGTCCTCGACGGCAACGAGGATCTCGACGGTGCCCAGGCTGTCGAGACCAATCTCCTCGAGCGTGGACTCGGGCTTCATCTCGACATCGTCAAGACCGGCGGTCTCGCGGATAACGTCGCAAACGCGCTCGAAGGTCTTCTGATCTGCCATGGTAGTTCTCCTTTGGTTGTGCCCTAGGGCGTTTTTATTTCCTATGTGCGACTACTTCCAACGAAGCAGATAGCCACCTATATCCAGACCGGCGCCAAATCCAACCAAGGCGATGGTGTCGCCTGTGTGAAGTGCACCGGCGTTTGCCAGCCGGTCGAGGGCAAGCGGAATGCATGCGCTCGAAATGTTGCCGGTCTCGCGCAACGTGCGAACCACGCGCTCGTCCGGCACGCCCAGGCGCTTGACCGCCTGGCTCAGGATTCGTTCGTTAGCCTGATGGAATACAAAATGATCGATGTCTTCGACCAAAATGCCCGCATCGATCGCAAGCTTATGGACCGTGTCGCAGATGGCGTTGACGCCGAACTTGAACACGCGGCGGCCATTCATGGACAGCACGCTCGCGCTATCTGCGGAAGCCTTAAACGGCGAGGTACCGACCAGACCGGGAACGCGCAACGTCTCGACGTCGGGCGCCGTCGAAAGCTCAACGGCAAGGGGATTCTCTCCCCCGGCCTCCATGACTGCAGCGCCCGCGCCATCGCCAAAGAGCACGCACGTGGCACGGTCAGTCCAGTCGAGCGCGCGCGTCATCTGCTCGGCAGCAACAACAAGCACGCGCTCGGCACGGCTGCGGGCGATATAGCCCTCGGCGACATCGAGCGCAAATACGAAGCCGGCACAAGCCGCCGAGACATCGAAGGCAGGGCACGTCGCGCCAAGTCGCTCAGCAACGGCACACGCCTCGGCGGGAACAAGGTGGTCACCCGTCGTCGTCGAGCAGACGATCAGATCCAGCTGGCTCGCGTCGATTCCGGACACCTGGAGTGCCCGCTCGCTCGCCGCTACGGCAAGGTCGTCAAGTGACTCGGTGGTGCAGACGTGGCGGCTCTTGATACCTGTGCGAGTAAAAATCCACTCATCCGAGGTATCGAGGAACTCAGATAGCTCGTCATTGGAAACGCTGCGCTCAGGAAGCGCCGAGCCTGTTCCAAGAATCGTGAAACCCATCACTAACCTCCTTTGAGTTGTTGACGTGTTTACATCGACCAAGAGAGGATAACGCATTTCAGTCTTTGTTGACGTGTTAACATTAAATTGTCCAAATGCGACAAAGGCTTCACATTGTGTCTATCTCTCGACACCATTGCGCGATTGCCTTATTTACTTAGGAGGTAGCAGCTGTTATGGATTCTCGTTTAACGATAGTCGACGTAACCGGATCGACCAACGATGACCTGCTCGAAGCAGGAAAACAGGGAGCGCCGCACGGCACAGGACTTGCCGCCCGCGCGCAAACGGCAGGACGCGGCCGGCGCGGCCACAAGTGGGATTCAACCGCCGGCAACCTATTGCTTTCGATTGTCCTGCGTCCATGCGTTAATCCCGCAAAGTACTCTGGTCTTGCCGCCGTCAGCGGCCTAGCGGTGCTCGAAGCACTCGAAAAGCAGGGTCTTGCAAACGAGATTGGCCTCAAATGGCCCAACGACCTGGTCGCGCGAGGACGCAAGCTCGGCGGCATTCTGGTCGAGGCCGCACGCGATAACGAAGGCAAACCTTTCGCCGTCTGCGGCATTGGCGTCAATGTGAACTATGTGCCCCAAGAGGTGCCCGATGGCGGCCTGCCGGCAATCGGTCTCTCGGACCTTAACGAAAACGTTCCTGCCGTCGACATGCTCCTCGATGAGGTCTATCACGCAGTCGTGAACGCTGTAGATGCGTGGGCAGAACGCCTCAACGCCATGGAAGAAGACGCCGGACCGCTCGCGCCCGTCCGCGATGACTATGTCGGTCACCTCAATTGGATCGGGGAGCACGTTATCGCCCGCTCCCCCGCTGGAGACGAGCTGGCACGAGACATATTTAGAACGGTCGACGATTGCGGCCGCGCATGCATTGAGACCGAGAGCGGCTTGTGCGTCTTCCACTTCGAAGAAGCATCCTTGCGCCCCCTGAGCGAATAGGGCGCCGCAGCCGTCGGCTCGGCAGACGAATTCGCTATCCCAAAATCTAAACTCAAAACAAAAGGGCCCCGCTACCGTAACGGCAGCGGGGCCCTTTAAGCTATGAGCGATATCGCTTAGAGCTTGATGTCGATGTCGACGCCAGCGGGGAGGTCGAGACGCATGAGCGAATCAACGGTGCCCGAGGTGGGGTCGAGGATGTCGATGAGGCGCTTGTGGGTGCGCATCTCGAACTGCTCACGGGAGTCCTTGTTCACGTGCGGCGAGCGGATAACCGTGTACAGGTTGCGCTCGGTGGGCAGGGGGACAGGACCGGAAACGCGAGCGCCGGTCTTCTGAGCGGTCTCGACGATGAGCTTCGCGGACTGATCGACGACCTCGTGATCATAGCCCTTGAGGCGAATGCGGATCTTCTGGGTAGCCAACTTAAACCTCCAAAGAGTGCGAGAGATGTTCTCGCGGATTACGTAACAGGGAGCTCGAACTTAGGCGTTCTTGCTCATGACCTCGTCCACGATGGACTTGGGCGCGGGCTCATAAGAGTCGAACTGCATCGTGTAGGATGCACGGCCCTGGGTCTGGGAGCGAAGGTCGGTAGCGTAACCGAACATCTCGCCCAGCGGCACCTTGGCACGGATGAGCTTGCTGTTCTTGCGATCCTCCATGCCCTCGATCTTGCCGCGGCGACCGGAGAGGTTGCCCATAACGTCGCCCATGTACTGCTCGGGGGTCTCGACCTCGACAGCCATGATCGGCTCGAGCAGCTGCGGATCGGACTTCTTGAGGGCGTCCTTGATAGCCATGGAACCGGCGATCTTGAAGGCGGCCTCGGAGGAGTCGACCTCGTGGTAAGAACCGTCGAACAGGGTGACCTTAACGTCGAGGACCGGGAAGCCGGCGATAACACCGGTGTTCAGGGCCTCCTGGATGCCCTTGTCGATGGACGGGATGTACTCCTTGGGCACGACGCCGCCGACGATAGCGTTGACGAACTCGTAGCCGAAGCCCTCCTCCATCTTCTCGAGCTTGATGACGGCGTGGCCGTACTGACCGCGACCGCCGGACTGACGGACGAACTTGCCCTCAGCCTTCTCGACGTCGTGACCAGCGGTCTCGCGGTAGGCAACCTGGGGCTTACCAACGTTAGCGTCAACCTTGAACTCGCGGAGCAGACGGTCGACGATGATCTCGAGGTGTAGCTCGCCCATGCCGGCGATGATGGTCTGGCCGGTCTCGTGGTTGGTGGACACCTGGAAGGTCGGGTCCTCCTCGGCGAGCTTGGTCAGAGCCAGGGACATCTTGTCCTGCTCGGCCTTGGTCTTGGGCTCGATGGCAACGTCGATAACGGGCTTAGCGAACTCGATCTTCTCGAGGACAATCTCCTTGCCCTCAGCGCACAGGGTGTCGCCGGTAGTGGAGTTCTTGAAGCCGACGCAAGCGACGATGTCGCCCGCGGCAGCGTCGTCACGGTCGATACGCTCGGCGGCGTTCATCTCGAGGATGCGGCCGAGGCGCTCGCGCTGACCGTTGGAAGCGTTGACCACGTAGGAGCCGGACTCGGCGCGGCCGGAGTAAACGCGGACATAGGTGAGCTTACCGACGAACGGGTCGGTCATGATCTTGAAGACCAGGCCGGAGAAGGGCTCGTCGAAGGAAGGATGACGCTGGATCTCCTCGCCGGTGTCCGGATCGGTACCGGTAACGGCCTCAACGTCGAGCGGGCTGGGCAGGTAGTCGACGACAGCGTCGAGCAGCTCCTGAACGCCCTTGTTCTTGTAGGCGGAGCCCACGAAGACGAGGTTGAGCTCGTTGGCCAGAACGCCCTTGCGCAGAGCGGCCTTGAGCTCCTCGACGGTGAAGTCCTCCTCCATGAGGATCTTCTCCATGAGCTCATCGTCAAAGCTGGCAGCAGCGTCGAGGAGCTCCTCGCGCTTGGTGGCAGCGATGTCGGCGAACTCAGCCGGGATCTCGTCCATCGGCTCGGGGTAGGTCATACCCTTCTCGTCGGCCTTGAAGTCCCATGCAGTCATGGTGACCAGGTCGATGACGCCCCAGAAGTTGTCCTCGGCGCCCATCGGGACCTGAGCGGCCACGGCGTTAGCGTCGAGACGATCCTTCATGGTCTCGATAGCGTTGAAGAAGTCAGCGCCCACGCGGTCATACTTGTTGATGAAGGCGATGCGGGGAACGTTGAAGGTAGAAGCCTGACGCCAAACGGTCTCAGACTGGGGCTGAACGCCGGCAACGGCGTCGAAGACGGCGACAGCGCCATCGAGGACGCGCAGGCAGCGCTCGACCTCGGCGGTGAAGTCAACGTGGCCCGGGGTGTCGATGATCTGGATGCGGTAGTCCTTACCGTCCTTGTTCCAGAAGCACGTGGTAGCAGCGGAGGTAATGGTTACGCCGCGCTCCTGCTCCTGAACCATCCAGTCCATGGTGGCAGCGCCCTCATGGACCTCACCGATCTTGTGGGTCTTACCGGTGTAGTAAAGAATACGCTCGGTCGTGGTGGTCTTACCGGCATCGATGTGGGCCATGATGCCGATGTTACGGGTATCGGAAAGCTTGTACTTAGGCTTAGCCATGTTAGTTCCTTACCTTAACTTACCAACGATAGTGAGAGAACGCGCGGTTGGCCTCGGCCATCTTAAAGACGTCCTCACGCTTCTTGACGGAAGCGCCCAGGCCGTTGGAAGCGTCGAGGATCTCGTTGGCGAGACGCTCGGCCATGGTCTTCTCCTTGCGAGCGCGGGAGAAGTTGACGATCCAGCGGATACCCAGAGCGGTGGAACGACGGGAGTTGACCTCCATCGGGACCTGATAGGTAGCGCCACCGACACGCTTGGGCTTAACCTCGAGCGTGGGCTTGACGTTGTCCATAGCCTTCTTGAAGGTAGCGAGAGCGTCGCCACCCTCGGACTTCTCGGCAACGATCTCGAAAGCGGTGTAAACGATGCGCTCAGCGGTGGCCTTCTTGCCGTCAAGAAGGACCTTGTTGATGAGCTGAGTCACCAGGCGGTTGTTGTAAACGGCGTCAGGCTGAACCTCACGACGATTAGCTGCTGCACGACGCGGCATGTGAAATCTCCTTAAGTGTCTACCGTGCGGCGCTTAGGCGGCACACGGCGAAAGTATCAAAACGTTATCTGGCTTATTTAGCCTTGGGGCGCTTAGCACCGTACTTGGAACGGGCCTGCATACGGTTCTGGACCGGAGCAGCGTCGTAGGCGCCACGGATGACGTGATAACGGACACCAGGGAGGTCACGGACACGACCGCCGCGGACGAGCACGATGGAGTGCTCCTGCAGGTTGTGGCCCTCACCCGGGATGTAAGCAGTAACTTCGATGCCGTTGACAAGGCGAACACGGGCAACCTTACGAAGAGCCGAGTTCGGCTTCTTGGGGCTCGTGGTGAAGACGCGGGTGCACACGCCGCGCTTCTGGGAGTTGTGCTGCAGAGCAGCGTTCTTGGACTTCTTGGGCACGGAACGACGGCCCTGGCGAACCAGCTGGTTAATAGTAGGCAAAGCGTACTCCTTCTCGAATGATTCCAGCTTTCTGTAAAGTGCAACGGCTTGAATCGAGGGGTCAGCATCCCCCTACGAAACACGCAGTTCGATAGGATACGTGGCGTTAGCTGTGCCGTCAACAGACCACGCCGCCGGGCGTATCCCAAAATGAGCATATTTCCGCAAAGCCTACACAAAAGGAATCCCCTTCTGTGCGCGGGGGCGGATTCCCGGTCCGGGAATCCGATGTGCTCGTCGGGGCAACGTTACCTGCCAAAAAGGGACAGGTTTATTTTGGTCGGTTTTATCTGGGGAAACGCTGCGCTCCAGCGCTTGTCCGCACTCACCTATCACATGTAGATCTGCGGCGTTTTCGGAAGTATATCGCTCAACCTAACCGCCCATTTAACGCATGATAGGCCGCTTCCCCTAGTAGGAAGCGGCCCCAAATCTTACGAATAGACGATAGTAAAGGGCTCTTCCGTTTCGGTCTCTCCTGTTGACGTGCACCTCGTGCCCTCAAGCGTTACTGAGACCACTTGTTCGACATCAATCAACTTCGTTGGCACCCAGATGTTCTCTCCGCTATTGCGCCCATAAGAAAAATATAAGTTGAACACCCCTGCGTCGTCATCTTCGATAATCTGCTCCGATCCATCCTTGTAGCTGACGGTCAGCTTATTATCAACTGCTTCATAGCCCAAATCATCGATGTGCGTCTGGATGGAAAACGGGCTAATCTCAAGAGGCGAGTCACCGGAGCGGAGTTCCTTTGTATCGACGTACGCTCCAATATTGAACTCGGGTGTCGACGCCTCAAACCGCCTCGCACTCTCACCTTCACCCTCGGTCCAGTGGATATTCCAGGTGACCGCATGTTGCAAATCTCGCTCGCGATCCATAGCGGCAAAGTACATCGTGCCATTAATGACAGTATCGCTTGATGTGTCCTTATCAATTGTGCTGCGTGTGTCAGGCCATTCCTCGCCGAACTTCATATCGGGCGTGCCGATGCCCTGTTCTTCTTCACCATAGAGAACAAGTTCGCCAATCTCTGCTGCTGGCTTGTAGTAGTTAACTCCATTTGGATTGGACAACGTAAACGTCACGGCTCCGCAGCCGTTTTGGTCGATTGCCATCTCATGGATATCAAGCGTATAGCCGTTACCCTCGACGGACAGATTAACCTTCTGGACTGTGCCCTCCAGGCTTTGGGGCGCGATGCCATCGCCAAACTCTCTGGTGTAGGTATATTTAGTTCCCGATGAGCCGCCGTTGGTCCAGGTAATGGAATCCCCGTTGCCGTGGTTTCCCCAGGCTGAGGCAAAATAGCTGGAATTGACAACGGCGTAGGCGACCCCTCCGGTCGCCAACACTCCGGCAAGACATCCGATAACCGCAACATAGAGGGGCTTAGCATGACCCCTTTTGCGAAGCGGCTCGCCTTCAGCTGCATTAAGAACGCGATCTGCAAGATCGCTATCGGCTTGGATGGACTCGAAGGCCCGCTTGATTTGATTGGATTTCACGGTCGCCCTCCTCTAGGATGAATTTGAGCTTCGATCGACCGCGAGCTAAACGCGTTCGAACGGTAGCGGCTGGCACATGCAGTAACTCGGCAATCTCTGAGGTCGAAAAGCCCAGATAGTAATAGAGCACGATGGGAACGCGGAATCGCTCCGGAAGTCGCATAACGTCTGACAGGACCGCCTTGGTCTCATCCTGCGCTGCCGAAAGCGAATCGGCCAGGTTCTCAATATCCTCCACACGCCTCCATGGCTTTCGAAAGAGCGATTTACATTCATTGATCGTGACCCGGATAAGCCAGCGGCGAAGATGCTCCCAACTTTCAAAGTGTCCATCGCTTTTAAGCAACTTAAGAAAGACATCTTGGGCAATATCGTCGGCATCGGCACGATCGCGCAGGTACGTCAATGCGATTCGAAACACGACATCACGATGATCCTCGACCGCCTGTCTAAATGCTTGTTCTTCCATAATCACCTCCCGGTGACGTTAATGATTCTTGCTGAGGCCCTCACCATAGATACGCTTTGACCGAACGAAATGTTTCAAATTCAAGCAGGAATAACCTACCAAAATAAACCTGTCCCTTTTTGGCAAAAGGAATCCCCTTCTGTGCGCGGGGTAGATTCCCGGAACGGGCCGCCCGCTGTTTAAGCTTGCTGCTCTACAGTCCTGCGCAAGACGGAAAGCACATTAAGTGCTTTCCTTTGCGTGCGGAACTCGCGACAAACTTAAACAGCGGGCGGCCCGTTCCGGGAATCCGACGTGCTCGTCGGGGCAACGTTCCTCACAAAAAAAGACCCGCTTCCCTGTTGGGAAACGGGTCTTTGGAAGGACGGTTAACGTACTTGGAAATTACTCCTCGTCGTTGTCCTTGGCCTCTTCGGCGTCGTCGGTGTCCACGAGCTGGTTGAGCAGCTCATCGAGAGAAGCCATGTCCTCGTTGATGGCACCGTTGGCGGGAGCCTTCTTGTCGTCGATCGGGGCGCCCAGGAGCTCCTCGTCGGCGTCGGCGTGATGCGTCGGAGCGGAGGTACCCAGCAGGATATCGTCCGGACCGTCGGGGCTAAAGACCATCTGCAGCAGCTGCGAGAGGTCTTCCTCGTCGGCAACGTCGTCGTTGTTCTCGAGGATGTAGAGCAGATCGTGGGCCTCGAGGCCGTCACGGAGCTCCTCGATCGCCTTGGCACCGATACCATCGATGCGCAGCAGATCCTCCTCAGACTTGCCGACCAGGTTGCCGACCGTCTCGATGCCGACCTCGCTGAACTTGTTGGTCCAGCGCTGCGACACGCCCAGGTCGTCGAACAGGTACAGGCGAGCCTTCTCGGCGGAGATGGTGTGACCATTGCGGGTGAACGAACCGTCAGCACCGCCGAACTCGTCGTAGCCGGCCCAGTCGAGCTGCTGCGGGAGCTGCTCGTCCAGGTCCTTGAGCTCCACAGGAGCCCACTCGGGCAGCGACTTGGCGTTGGGCGAAGCCGGGCCGTCGATGTCCACGTAGCCGTCGGCCGTGCGATACGTCAGCTTGGCGTTGGCGTACGGCTTGAGGCCGGTACCAGCAGGGATCTTCTTACCGACGATGACGTTGGACTTAAGGTCGAGCAGATGGTCGACCTTGCCCTCGATGGCAGCCTCGGTAAGGACGCCGGCGGTACGGATGAACGAAGCGCTCGACAGCCAGGAGTCGATGTTGGACGCGACCTTGAGCGTACCCAGGATGACAGGCTCGGCCACGGGAGCCTGACCGCCCAGACGGGCAACGCGCTCGACCTCGTCGGCGAACTCGTAGCGGTCGACGTACTGACCAAGCAGGTACTTGGAGTCGCCGGGGTTGGTGATCTGAACACGACGCAGCATCTGACGTGCGAGCACCTCGATGTGCTTGTCGTTCAGGTCGACGCCCTGGCTGGTGTAGACGTCCTTGACGCTCTCGACGAAGGTGTGCATCGTCGACTCGATGTCGGTCAGCTTGCGCAGGTTGCGGAAGTTGACGAAGCCCTTGGTGATCTGGTCGCCGGCGCGAACCTCGCAGCCGTCCTCGATCTCAGGCATAAAGCGCACCGAAGCGGGGACGCGACGCTCGTCGAGGACACGGGTGTGATCCTCGGAGTCGGTGAGCGTCAGCACGTACTCGGACTTCTCGGGCTTAATCGAGAGGTGGCCGGAGTACGGAGCCAGCTCGGCCTCGCGACCCAGGATCTTCTCGTTGACGTTGCCGACGATATCGAACATACGGCTGACCGTAGGCAGACCCTGCGTAATATCGTCGACGCCAGCGACGCCGCCGGAGTGAATGGTACGCATCGTAAGCTGCGTACCGGGCTCGCCGATGGACTGGGCGGCAATAATGCCGACCGCGGTACCGATGGCGACCGGACGACGGGTGGAAAGATCCCAGCCGTAGCACTTCTGGCACACGCCGTACTTGGAGCGGCAGGTGAGCAGCGCGCGAAGCTTGACCTTCTTAAGGCCGGCATCGACCATCTTCTGAATGTCGGCAACCTTCTCGATGTAGCCGTCCTGCTCAAAGAGCACGGTGCCATCGGGAGCCACGACGTCCTCGATGAAGCAACGGCCGACGAGGTCGGTGTTGAGGTCGGTGGTGCCGGGGATGATGAGGTTGTAGGTGACGCCCTCGTGCGTGCCGCAGTCCTCCTCGCGGACGATGACGTCCTGGGCCACGTCGACCAGACGACGGGTCAGGTAACCAGAGTCCGAGGTGTGGGATGCGGTATCGACCAGGCCCTTACGGGCGCCGTAGGTCGAAATGAAGTACTCGAGCGGCAGCAGACCCTCGCGGAAGTTCGCCTTAATGGGAAGGTCGATCGTCTCGCCGGACATGTCTGCCATCAGGCCACGCATGCCACCGAGCTGACGCAGCTGGGTCTTAGAACCACGGGCGCCGGAGTCGGCCATCATGTACAGCGGGTTCTCCTCGTCGAACATGTCGAGCATGAGCGCTGCAACCTTATCGGTACAAGCGGTCCACTCGTTAACGACTTCGATGTGGCGCTCCGTCTCGTTGATGAAGCCCTCCTCGAAGTACTCGTTGATCTGGTCGACGTTGGCCTGGGCGCGGTCGAGCAGCTCCTGCTTCTCGGCAGGGATGAGAGCGTCCCACACCGAGATGGTGAGGCCGGCGCGGGTAGCGTAGTGGAAGCCAGAGTACTTGATGGCGTCGAGGATCGGGCCGACCTTGGCCTCGGGGTAACGATCGCAGCAGTCCGCAACCAGCTTGGCCACGTCGCCCTTGACCATCTTGTAGTTCATGAACTCGTAGTCTTCGGGCAGGCACTGGCGGTTGAAGATGATGCGGCCGATAGACGTCTCGAAGCGAGCGGTCTTGTTGCCGGTGACATCGTAGTCGACAAACTCGTTCTTGCCGTTCTTGACGCGGAAGATACGGGTGCCGTCCTCGTTGATGACGTTGGCATCGGCAGCGGACACGCGGACCTGGATCTTGGCCTGCATGTCGACCTCGGAGCGGCAGTCATAGGCGTGCAGCGCGTCGTCAAAGCTCGAGAACACGTGGTTCTCGCCCGGCAGACCCTCGCGAACCTGGGTGAGGTAGTACACACCGATGATCATGTCCTGCGAAGGGATGTTGACCGGCTTGCCGGATGCCGGCGAGCGCAGGTTGTTCGCAGAGAGCATGAGCACGCGGGCCTCGGCCTGAGCCTGACTGGACAGCGGAACGTGGACAGACATCTGGTCGCCGTCGAAGTCGGCGTTGAAGGGCGAGCAGACCAGCGGATGCAGGTGGATAGCCTTGCCCTCGACCAGCACCGGCTCAAAGGCCTGGATGGACAGACGGTGCAGGGTCGGTGCACGGTTGAGCAGCACGACGCGGCCGTCGATGACCTCTTCGAGGATGTCCCACACAAAGGTGGCACCGCGGTCGATAGCGCGCTTGGCGCCCTTGATGTTCTCGACCTTGCCAAGCTCGACCAGGCGCTTCATGACGAAGGGCTTGAAGAGCTCCAGCGCCATGGTCTTGGGCAGACCGCACTGGTGCAGCAGCAGCTTAGGGTCGGTAACGATGACCGAACGGCCGGAGTAGTCGACACGCTTACCCAGCAGGTTCTGACGGAAACGACCCTGCTTGCCCTTGAGGGCCTCGGCGAGCGACTTGAGCGGGCGACCGCCACGGCCAGAGACCGGGCGACCACGACGGCCGTTGTCGAACAGGGCGTCCACGGACTCCTGGAGCATGCGCTTCTCGTTGTTCACGATGATCGCGGGGGCGTCCAGGTCGAGCAGGCGCTTGAGTCGGTTGTTACGGTTGATCACGCGACGGTACAGGTCGTTGAGGTCGGACGCGGCGAAGCGGCCACCGTCGAGCTGGACCATCGGGCGCAGATCGGGCGGAATGACCGGAATGACGTCCAGAATCATATTCGCGGGGCTGTTACCGCCCTTCAGGAAGGCGTCAACGACCTCGAGGCGCTTAACGGCCTTCTCGCGCTTCTGCTTCTGGGAGTCCTCGTCGGCGATGATGGCCTTGAGCTTCTCGGCCTCGGAGGGGAGGTCGATGGCAGCGAGCAGGTCGCGGACGGCCTCGGCACCCATGCCACCCTTGAAGTACATGGAGTAGTAGCGGGTCATCTCGCGGAACAGCGGCTCATCGGAAATGAGGTCGCGCTCGCTGAGCTTCATGAAGGCGTTGAAGGCGTCCGTGCGGAGCTGCTTCTCGTCCTTGCACTCTTCCTCGATGTCGACGATGCCAGAGGCGATCTCCTCGGGGGTCAGCGGCTCCTCGTCGGAGAACTCGTCGAAGTTCTCGGGGTTGCCCTGCTCCTTGAGGGACTCGATCTGGCGGGCGCACTCGGCATCGATCTCTTCCAGATCGGCGGCGAGCTCCTCGCGCAGGTCGTCAGCGTCGGCCTCGCGAGCCTCGTAGTCGACCTCGGTGATGATGTAGCTGGCAAAGTACAGAACCTTCTCGAGGTCCTTGGACTTGATGTCGAGCATACGGCTCATCGGGAAGCTCGTGGGGCTCTTGAAGTACCAGATGTGGGACACGGGAGCGGCGAGCTCGATGTGGCCCATGCGGTCGCGACGCACCTTGGCCGAGGTGACCTCGACGCCGCAGCGCTCGCAGACGATGCCCTTAAAGCGGATGCCCTTGTACTTGCCGCAGGAGCACTCCCAGTCCTTGGCGGGACCGAAGATCTTCTCGCAGAACAGGCCGTCCTTCTCGGGCTTGAGGGTACGGTAATTGATGGTCTCCGGCTTCTTGACCTCACCGTGCGACCAGGAACGGATCTGGTCGGCGGAGGCAAGGGAGATCTTTACCGAGTCAAAATCAGTAGCTTCGAAATCTGCCACAGTCAACTACTCCTTATCAGTGGTCGTGGCGGCGACAGCCTCGGGTGCCTCGGCGGTCTCGGCATCCTCGGCCTCGACGTCGGCGTCAACGCCGGCGAGCGCAGCCAGGTCGTCGAGAGCGGAGGTCTCCTCGGCGGTCACAGGGGCGGAGGCGTCCTCGTCGGCATCGTGCATGGGCTCGATGTCCAGTGCGAGGGAGCGAATCTCCTTGACGAGAACCTTGAAGGACTCGGGGATACCCGGGACAGGAACGTTCTCGCCCTTGACGATGGACTCGTAGGTCTTGACGCGGCCCACGGTATCGTCGGACTTGACGGTCAGGATCTCCTGCAGGACGTTGGAAGCACCGTAAGCGTACAGTGCCCAAACTTCCATCTCGCCGAAGCGCTGGCCGCCGAACTGAGCCTTGCCGCCCAGAGGCTGCTGGGTAACCAGGCTGTAAGGGCCGGTCGAACGGGCGTGGATCTTGTCGTCGACCATGTGGCCGAGCTTGAGGATGTAGGACGTACCCACGGTAATGGGCTCGCGGAACTCCTCGCCGGTGCGGCCGTCGAACAGGCGGGTCTTGCCGCGCTCGTCAAGCTGGGTGACGAACTCGGGGCGCATGTGATCGCCAAAGGCAGCGGTGGCCTTGTTGAGCATGTTCTTGTTGGCACGACGGATGACCTCGGCGATCTCGTCCTCCTTGGCCCCGTCGAAGACGGGCGTCGCGGTGAAGAACGGACCGGGGACGTACTTGTCGGAGTCGGCCTGCTCGGTATCCCAACCGCAGGCAGCAGCCCAGCCAAGGTGGCACTCGAGCAGCTGGCCGACGTTCATACGCGAAGGAACGCCCAGCGGGTTGAGGATAACGTCAATCGGGGTACCGTCAGCCATGTAGGGCATGTCCTCGACCGGCAGAACGTTGCAGATAACACCCTTGTTGCCGTGGCGACCGGCGATCTTATCGCCCTGCTGGATCTTACGACGCTGGGCGACGTAGACGCGCACCTGCTCGTTGACGCCGGGAGCCAGATCGTCGCCGTTCTCGCGGCTAAAGCGGACAACGTCGATGACGCGGCCGTAAGCGCCGTGAGGCATCTTAAGGGAGGTGTCGCGGACGTCGTGGGCCTTGGCACCGAAGATGGCGCGCAGCAGGCGCTCCTCGGCAGTCAGAGCGCTCTCGCCCTTAGGCGTGACCTTGCCGACCAGGATGTCGCCAGGGCCGACCTCGGCGCCGATGCGGATGATGCCGTCCTCGTCGAGGTTGGCAAGCATGTCCTCGGAGAGGTTCGGGATCTCGCGGGTGATCTCCTCGGGGCCGAGCTTGGTGTCGCGGGCGTCGATCTCGTGACGGGTGATGTTGATGGTCGTCAGCAGGTCCTCGGCCACCAGGCGCTCGGACACGACGATACCGTCCTCGTAGTTAAAGCCTTCCCACGGCATGTAGGCCACGGTGAGGTTCTGGCCCAGTGCGAGCTCGCCGTGATCGGTCGAAGGACCGTCGGCCAGAGGCTCGCCCTGCTCAACGGTGTCACCGACGCGCACGAGCGGACGGTGGTTGATGCAGGTGGACTGGTTGGAGCGCTGGTACTTGGCCAGGTGATACTCGTCCATGCCGCCGGCATGCTTGACGATGATCTTGGCGGCGTCGGCAAAGATGACCTCGCCGGCGTTCTTGGCCAGGGTGACCTCGCCGGAGTCCAGAGCGGCGCGACGCTCCATGCCGGTACCGACATAGGGAGCGGCAGGGTGAACCAGCGGCACGGCCTGACGCTGCATGTTAGCGCCCATCAGCGTACGCTTGGCGTCGTCGTGCTCCAGGAACGGGATCAGCGTGGCTGCGACGGAGAGCATCTGACGCGGCGAGACGTCCATGTAGTCGACATCCTCGACAGGCACGTCGGCGGGAGCGCCGAAGGAGCCGTCGAAGTCGCGGGTGCGGGCAATCACGGTGTGCGGACGGACGATCTTGCCCTCGGCATCGGTCGTGATGAACTCGTTGGTCTTGGGATCGAGCGGCGTGTTGGCCGGCGCGATGACGTGCTTCTCTTCCTCGTCAGCGGTCATCCAGTCGATCTGGTCGGTGGCAACGCCGTTCTCGACGCGACGGAACGGAGCCTCGATGAAGCCATACTCGTTGACGCGGGCGTAGAGGGCGAGCGAGCCGATCAGGCCGATGTTGGGGCCTTCGGGGGTCTCGATCGGGCACATGCGGCTGTAGTGCGAGTTGTGAACGTCGCGGACGGCCGTCGGCACGTTGGTGCGGCGGCTGGAGCCGGACTTGTGGCCGGCAAGACCGCCAGGGCCGAGTGCGG
>CAMQHB010000005.1:0-40417 GCA_947001545.1 uncultured Collinsella sp. | reverse complement strand
TTTTTGTTGGGTCTCGTGGTTTATGTCGGGGGCGCCGCGGTCTGATTTTTTCCGGCGCCGCGCCGGCCCCCGCTGCTTTGTAAAACTATGGCGGTTCTGCCGTCGTCCTAGTCAAACAGGCTCGGCATGTCGTTTTCTTTCATAAGGGCACCGGCGGAGGGGAGGCTCTGTGCGGTGAACTTTTCGGCCGAGACACCGGCGCCAAGGATCTCCTCGGTCGTGCCGACGGTGGTGACCGAGCGGCCCTTCTTGGCCGTAAAGGCCTGGACGCCCTGCGTGTTGGTGGTCGTCTTGGTCTTGAGCAACGACGTGTTGAAGTTCATCAAACGATAGTCGCTCGAGACCAGTGCGATGTCGCGGTCTTCCTTGAGCACCTGGGCATACAGCAGCTTGCCGCCGCCGTAGATAGCGTTCTTGAGGCGCTTGCGGTTGGTCTTGGTGACGTATCCAGAAAGTGCGACACGCACCACGCGGCCGTTCTCAAAGACAAACAGCACGTCGGCCTTATAGTCCTCGGGGTCGATGACCCAGATGACGCTCTCGTCGGGTTCCATCTCAAGATCGGTCGGCAGGTACGAGCCCAGCTGGGCCGACTTGGTGTCCTCAAACGCCGCAACCTTGCATTTGTACACCTGGCTCTTGTTGGTAAAGACCAGCAGCTCGTGGGTGTTGGAGGACGGGAACTCGATAAAGGGTTTGTCGCCGTCCTTGTACTTGAGCGTGGTCGCCTTCTTGAGCACGCGGTCCGTCATCTTCTTAAGGTAGCCATCGCGCGAGAGCATGATGGTCACCGGGTACTCCTCGACCTCGGGCTCCAAGCTTACCTCGATAACCTCATGGGGCTCGATCCTGCCCGTGCGACGCGGCATCACATATTTCTTGTTGACCGCGGCCAGCTCGTCGCTGATGACCTTCTTGATGTTCTCCTCGCTGGAGAGGATCTCCTCAAGCTCGGCAATCTCGCTCTCAAGCTTGGCGATGTCCTTGGTGCGGTTGAGGATGTACTCTTCGTTAATGTTGCGGAGCTTGAGCTCGGCAACAAACTCGGCCTGGGTCTCGTCGATGTCGAAACCCTTCATAAGGTTGGGCACGACCTCGGCTTCAAGCTTGGTGCCACGGATGATGGCGATGGCCTTGTCGATGTCGAGCAAGATTGCCTCGAGGCCGTGCAGCAGGTGCAGGCGCTCGGACTTTTTGCCCAGGTCAAAGTTAATGCGGCGACGCGTGGACTCAATACGCCATTTGACCCACTCGTGCAGAATCTGGCGCACGCCCATAACACGGGGATAGCCGTCGACGAGCACGTTGAAGTTGCACGAGAACGAATCCTGCAGCGTGGTCGAGCGATAGAGCTTGGCCATGAGCTTGTCGGGGTCGACGCCGCGCTTAAGGTCGATGGCGATGCGCAGGCCCGAAAGATCGGTCTCGTCGCGGATGTCGGCAATCTCCTTGACCTTGCCCTCCTTGGAGAGCTTGACGATGCGCTCGATGATGACATCGGTCTTGGTGGTGTAGGGGATCTCGTAGACCTCGATGATGCGCTCTTCGGGAATCCAGCGCCAGCGGGAACGGATCTGGAAGCTGCCAAGACCGGTCTCGATGATCTTCTCCATCTCCTCGCGGCGGTAGATGATCTCGCCGCCGGTCGAGAAGTCGGGCATGGGCATATACTCGAGCAGGTCGCAGTCGGGATCCTGCAGGTAATGTATGGTGGCGGTGCAGACCTCGTTGAGGTTGAAACCGCAGATGTCGGACGCCATGGCGACGCCGATGCCTTTGTTGGCCGAAACCAGAATATTGGGGAACGTGGTGGGCAGCAGGCGCGGCTCCTTCATGGCGCCGTCGTAGCTGTCAACGAAGTCGACCGGGTCCTTGTCGATGTCCTTAAAGATCTCGGCGCTGATGGGGGAGAGCTTGGCCTCGGTATAACGCGAGGCGGCGTAGCTCAGGTCGCCCGAATAGTACTTGCCAAAGTTGCCCTTCGACTCCACGAAGGGGGCGAGCAGTGCCTCGTTGCCGGTGGCCAGACGCACCATCGTCTCGTAGATCGCGGCGTCGCCGTGCGGATTGAGCTTCATGGTCTGGCCCACGATGTTGGCGCTCTTCTGGCGCTCGCCCTTGAGCAGACCCATCTTGTACATGGTGTAGAGCAGCTTGCGGTGCGAGGGCTTAAAGCCGTCGATCTCGGGGAATGCACGCGAGACGTTGACGCTCATGGCGTAGGGCATGTAGTTGACCTCGAGCGTCTGCGTGATCGGCTGGTCGGTGACCTCGGAGTGCAGGCCGATGACGTTCTCGGCGTTGACCTGCTTTTTCTTTGGCTGGTTCTTCGTCTTCTTCTTTGCCACGATTTCCTCTTGAACTTCTTATGGGCCGTCGTTATCGATTTGCTGCTATTGCAGGTCCAGCTGGTCCAGATATTCCTTGCCGTGCTCGGAGATATGGCGCTTGCGGCCCGCTTCGTCGTTGCCCAGCAACAGGTTAAACATGGTCTCCATCTTGGTGACGTCCTCGGGCTCCACCTTGATCAGGCGACGCGTCTCGGGGTTCATGGTGGTGAGCCACATCATGTCCGGGTCGTTCTCGCCAAGACCCTTGGAGCGGTTGATGGAGCACTTTTGGTCGCCAATCTCCTTGAGGATGCCGTTCTTCTCGAGCTCGGTGTAGGCAAAGTAGGTCTTCTCTTTGCAGTTGATCTCGTAGAGCGGCGACTCGGCGATATACACGTAACCCTCGTCGATAAGTGTGGGCACCAGGCGGTAAAGCATGGTGAGCACGAGCGTGCGGATGTGGTAACCGTCGACGTCGGCGTCCGTACAGATGATGACCTTGTTCCAGTTGAGGTTGTCCAGGTCAAAGGCACCAAGGTTCTTGATGCGCTTGTCTTTGATCTCCACGCCGCAGCCCAGCACGCGCATGAGGTCCATGATGATGTCGGACTTAAAGATGCGCGGGTAGTCCTCTTTCAGGCAGTTGAGGATCTTACCGCGGACGGGCATAACGCCTTGGAACTCGGCATCGCGCGAGGTGCGAATGGCGCCTGCTGCCGAGTCGCCCTCTACGATGTAGATCTCGCGACGGTTCTTGTCCTTGGAGCGGCAGTCGATGAACTTCTGCACGCGGTTGGCCATGTCGGTCTTCTGCTGCAGGTTGGTCTTGATGCTTTGACGCGTCTTCTCGGCGTTCTCGCGCGAACGCTTGTTGATGAGCACCTGCTCCATGATCTTGTTGGCGGCGTCTTTGTTCTCGATCAGGTAGGTCGAGAGGCGTTCCTTAAAGAAGGCCGTCATGGCCTGCTGGATAAAGCGGTTGTTGATGGCCTTCTTAGTCTGGTTTTCATAGGACGTTTGGGTGGAGAAACAGTTGGTCACCAGCACCAGGCAGTCCTGGACGTCCTGCCATTTGATGCCGCTCTCGTTTTTGTTGTACTTGCCCTGTTGCTTAATGTAAGCATCGATGGCACTGGTCAGAGCGCTGCGGGCGGCCTTCTCGGGCGAGCCGCCATTCTCGAGCCACGATGAGTTGTGGTAGTACTCCTGCATCATGAAGGTGCGCGAGAAGCACATGCACGCGGTAATCTTGACGTTGTAGTCGGGCAGGTCCTCGCGATCTCGACCGCGACGGTCGGCCTCGATAAAGAAGGGCTCGGTGAGGTAGTCGGTACCGACCTTCTCGAGCACGTAGTCCTCGATGCCCTTGGGGTAGCAGAAGTCCTCTTCGGAAAACTCGCCATCGTCACCTTCGATGCGCAGGCGGAAGGTCACGTTGGCGTTGACCACGGCCTGGCGGCGCATGGTTTCGCGATACCAATCGTGGGGGATGCTGATGGAGGTAAAGACCTCAAGATCGGGGCGCCACTTGATGGTGGTGCCGGTGCGGTTCTCGTCGCTGGGCTCAATCTCGAGTGCCTTCTTCTTGGCGCCGACAACCTTGCCCTTCTTAAAGTGCAGGGAGTACTTGTTGCCATCGCGCCAAACCGTGACGTCCATGTACTCGGAGGCGTACTGGGTCGCGCACGAGCCCAGGCCGTTGGTACCGAGCGAGAAGTCGTAGTCGCCGCCCTGGTTGTTATTGTATTTGCCGCCGGCGTAGAGCTCGCAAAAGACGAGTTCCCAGTTAAAGCGCTTCTCGGAGGGGTTCCAGTCGAGCGGGCAGCCACGGCCGTTGTCCTCTACCTGAATGGAGCCATCGCGAAAGGCGGTAAGGGTGATGAGCTTGCCGTAGCCCTGGCGCGCCTCGTCAACGGCGTTGGACAGAATCTCGAAGGCGGCATGCGCGCAGCCATCGAGTCCGTCCGAGCCGAAGATGACGGCAGGGCGCAGGCGTACGCGCTCCTCGTCCTTGAGCTGGCGGATACTGTCGTTACCATAGTTTGCGGTGTTTTTTGCCATACTCGCTCTCTCGGTGCTCCTTTGCTGCGTTTTAGTCATATAGATAGTCAAGGTAGCATAGCCCAGCCCACAGACGATTCCAACCAACACGAAATCCATCGAACAATCGTTCGATTAGATAATGAATGCTTGGAATGCGGGGGGGACCTGTCCTGTCCTATCCAAACATCTGCGGCAGGTCGATGAAGACGGTTCGATCGCTTTCGCCAGCTTCGAAGCCCGAACGGGAGAAGAATCCATAGCGATGGCACTTGAGTCCCGTTGCCTCGACTTGGGCGATTTCCTCGTCGACCATTTTTTGCGTGATGGGGGATTTGCGGAACTTTGCTTCGTAGAATGCGTAGCCCTCGGGGTCTTGCGTTACCACATCGAATTCGCCGCTCGTTTTGTTTGCGGGGTCGTCGTACCAGTACTTGCCTATGGCGTCGAAAGCCGGTTCGATCTTGCCGGTCCTGTTCTGCCGCACGAGGTATTGACGGCAGATCTCCTCGAACATATGAGGAACGTAGTTTTCCTCGAAGTCTTGGAAGACGTGACGATCATAGAAGACTTCCGGGTCGAGCAGCTGACGCGCTGAGGCATTGCGGAAAACATAGCGATAGTAAAAGAGCGAAAGCGGATCCACTACAAAGTAGCCAGACTTGCGCTTGTTCGTAGGGTCGTTGATGGGTGCACGCTTTTGGACGATTTCGAGTGACATGAGCTTGTCGAGCACGTCTGCCATGGCCGGACCGCTCGAGACGTGCGACTGTGCCAGCACGTCCCCCCAACGGGAGTAGCCTTGTGCGAGAGCCCCGAAAACTTCGTTGGCGTTGGTCATCTTCGAGATCTCGGCGTTGAGATAGGACGGCACCTCGCTTTCTAAGCGGGCGCCAGGTTCCGTGACGAGCTCGATGATGTTGTCGCGTACGCTTTGGGATTGATCGATGAGGCGATTGTAAAAGGGGATACCGCCAAAAACGCTATAGAGCCGCACCTTGTCCTCGGGCGAGAACGCGGGATAGAACTTCGCAGCGTCAAAGTAATCCATGGGCTTAAGCTCAAGCGCGAGATCAATTCGCCCGTAGAGGGGGCTTTCATGCTCGATGAGGGATTTCATAATCTCAACGTAGGAGCCGCACAGGACAATGTTTAAACGTGAGTCTTCCCTGTGGGCGTCGATTGAGGTCTGAAGAATGCTGTCTAGGCCTTTAACCGCATCTCTCAAGTAGGGGTATTCGTCGAGAACGAGGGTAATGTTCTTGTCTTTAGCTTGGGCAAACAGAAATTCGATGAGCTCGCGGATGCCTGTGAAGGCGAGCGGAGGAAAGCTCAGCGCTTCAGCAACAAGGACGGACAGACTCTCGAGGTTGTCTGCCTCGGAGGTTTGGCGGCACTCGTAATAGACCGTTGCGACGTCCGACAAATCGGTTAGCGCCTGCTTGATGAGCTCACTTTTTCCGACGCGACGCCTGCCGTAAATGAGAACATTGCGCTGCTCGGGTGCTTTGAGCGTTTTCTTAATACGGGCGAGCTCACGCTCCCTGCCAATAAATTCCACTTACTCGGTTCCTTCCGACTCGGTTTTGTCCGAGTTAATTGTATCGCATGGATCAGTTTATGCTCGAGTTTACTCGGACAAAACCGAGTCGGTTCTGCCCGAGTAAATTTGAAGGCGGCCGAATGCGTCTTGCTGCGTTTGCGGTTGGATACGTTGTCGAAAACGTGTCGTGCGGATTGTTGGATCGAATCGAACATTGGGACAGACGTCTCGTTTTATGGGCCGGGGGCGTGCATGTGCGAGTTCTTTTGGCCCATAAGGAACGCTGGTGGGTCGTTATTTGGGCCACGGGTCACTTCGCCGGCGCCGTGTTTCGTCATACGCTCATAGTGGAAGCCGATGCCACGGGACGACGAAGGCCTTGGGCAACGGATGAGGTGCAAGCGAAAGGAGCGGTGAGGATGATGAAGCCCATGACGAAGAAGCTGCTGTTAGGAATTCCCACCGTGACGCTTTCGGCCGTGCTGGCGTGTACGGTGGCCGGCTGTGGCGGTAGTGCTCCGAGCGGCTCGGCTGGCAGTTCGGGCGGCAGCGCGCCTGTGCAGGAAAAGCCCAAAGCCTATGATTCGCAGACGGTCGAGGTGGCAGGCATTACCTATGAGTCGGTGGCTCACGGTACGTTCTATCGCGGCGATGCCAAGCTGCAGGACGGCTTTTACCTGCACATCAAGATCACCAACAACAACACAAAGAACAGGACGTTCAGTTCCTTTAACGTGCATGCTGCCCAGGGCGATCTTGAGGCAGGCGACCCGTTGTTTACTTCCGGCAAGGCGGCCGTGCTCGACTACGTTGCAAGCGAGGCTCCCGATGATCTGCACAAGGGAATTGACCTTTCCGAGAGGCCAGATATCGGCCCGGGCGAGACCGTTGAGTACGTGTATTTCCGGGCGCCCAAGACGGCGTACTACGGGCCCATCACTGTCGAGTTCGTAGACGCTTATGCCCCGCCAAGAATCATGAGGCCATGCACTTTGACACCACGGGATGCGAGACCAAGGAGTTCAAGGCGGCCGGCGGCGTGGCCGATTCTGGCGAGAAGGCAGATTTAACGGGCATCGACTGCGCATCGTACAGCATCGAGGCCGCCGATGGGTACACGCTGGATTCGTCCGACGAAGAGCGCGAAAAGGCAAACTTCTTCCACGACGAGACTGGAGGACGCCTGAACATCAGCATCTTCCCGCGCTCGCCGGAAGGAGAGGTTGCAAGCCTAGAGCAGGTCTACGAAGGCAAGGAGACAACAACCGACCAGATCGAGTACAACGGCATAACGTGGCTGCGCTTTACCGGTCCCGACAACGGCCATACACTGTTTGTGACGGCTCCCGCAGCGGGTGAAACCGTCCGCGTGTCGATCGGCTGGAAGATCGATTGGGATGCCGCCGTGCCCATGATGGAGGCTCTGAAGCTCAAGTAACAGGCTGCGATTCCCACGTCAGGCGATTCAGGGCTGGCTCCGAGTTATCGGGGCCAGCCCCTTTTGGTGCTCGATGAGCCGAGTCGGCGTCTCTCACAAAAGTAACTAGGAGCTAGCGAGGCCTATCCGAATTGACCTCATTGGCGGTGTCGGTTTCGAGCGCCGTGCGGCGGGCGCTGTAGGCGACGAGCCCGGCGCCTGCCGCGGCGAGTGCTGCGGCGGCTGCCGTGAGGGGAGCGTTGGCATCGCCCATGCCCGCAAGCGCGCCCGCTTTTCCGGAGCGCTTGTTATTGACGTGGTCCTTGCCACTGCCGGAGCTGCTTCCGCCGGAGCCGCCGCCCTCGTCAGTACCGCCGCCGCTCGAGCCGCCATCGCCGTCTGCTGTCATCGGGGCGTCGTGAAGTCCTGTCGTATCCGCGCTGCCGCATACGCCGACCTGAACTTCTGAGCGCTCGCATGCCGCGTCGGGCACATGAAGCTCGTGCAGTACGGCACCCAGCGCCGAGTTTGCGCCCGGTCGAATTTCCTCGAGCGTCACGGGATCGAGCGCCACCAGATCACGCGCCTTCGCATACAGCGTTACGCGTTTGCCCACTTCGTCGCTCCAACTCTCGGGGATGGCGAAGCTCATGCGGAACTGTGCCGTGCAGCCTGGTGCCAGCACGGCGTTGCCATTGTCGGCAACCAGCGGGTGCGTCGCAAAACGTGCGCCCAGCGTCTCGAGCGCGTACTTCACGTGTGCCATGTCGTTGGCCGAAGCATCCTCGGCGAGCTCCGGATCGTAGATCGATGCCATTCGTGCATTCGCTCCGAACCCGATGGATGCACTGGAGAACGGCTGGCTGGAGCCCTCTCGGTACAGATCGATCGTGCCGGCGGTCAGCAAGGTGTTGCCGTCGTTTCGCACCGTGACCATAAAGGATTCACCTGCTGCTCCGGGCACCACCGCGCCCGAGGTAGCGACCGCGCCCGTCGGAGTGGCACGCGCCACCAAGGGCACTTCGATGCCGTGCAGCTCTGCCTCGCTCTTCTCCGCGCTCACAATGTGTGTGGCGAGCGCGGAGAGCATGCCTCCCGACGTCAAAAATGTCGTTATCTGATCGACGGGATGGTCCAGCTCGCACATCACGAACGGCTCCGTGAACAGATCGCCTGCCAAGGTGCTGGCGAAGATGCGGAAGTGCTTGCCCATCACTGCTACCGGGTTGCCTTCTTCGTCGTAGGTTTGTCCCACCTTGCCATCGGTATTCTCTACATAGAGCACGCACCTGCCGTTGTTGCTTACGCTAAACGATGCCGGACCACAGCCTGCGGCACCCACGGGCTGCGTTGCAAATGCCGATGCGCCTCGCGTCCAAGTAATATGCTGCAGTTGCTCGTTGACGGTTGCCAAAAAGCCCGAATGTTGTGGCCACGGTACCGCACGGGGTACCGTAGCGTCTGGTGACATAACGCCCCAGCCCGCAATGGACTGGCCGATCACGGCGTACGGTGCGCAGCCGCAACCGTCTGCGGTCTCGTACGCAACGGGCACCACCATTTTGCCGTTGATATTCTCGGGCTCGCCCAGCTCGATACTCGACGGTGCTTGCGGAAAGCGGAGAACTTGGCGGAACGTCAGGCTGTCGCCCGAAACGTCCGACCACAGGGTAAAGCACTCCAGCGCAACCTCAGCCTCGCTGCCGAGCGCCTTTTCTGCGGTGGTTCCGCGGCGGTGGAGGTAGGCACCCGACAGGCGCCCGTCGACCAGCGTCTTGCCCACCGTGATACGCGGGCACTGCAGGCAATGGTAGCCATCCTCTTGCAGGCGGCCGCGCGAGATGCTGCGCCATGACGTATGCGACACCACGCGAACTCCGCCGTTGCTTATGCGCAGGCGCACAACGGACAGTATGCCGGATGTGCTCGCCGCATCGAAAAGGGTGTTGTCGCCGTCGGGGCGCTCGCCCGAGACCAGCAGCACGTAGGCGTCCTGGTTTCCTCTTCCGTCCGTGTATTCCACCACGTCGAAGTCGTAATCGTATATGCCGTCGCGCTCCACGTCGCCCTCGCCAAACCCAAGGGGAAAGTCCACGGGCGCGGGAGCGGACCACGTGCCGTTTGCCTTTGTGTGCACCACCAGGCGCGAGCGGCCATTGTCGCCGTAGCGCACCGAGGCGATACGGAACAGGCATTCTACGCCGGCAATCATTGCCAGCTTCATGTGGGCTTCGCTGAGCACGCCAGTAAACAGCACGTTGTCGCTCGAGGGCTTGATGCCGCCACGCTCGTCCTCCGATACACCAACAGAATTGGCGTTGGGGTCCGCAACAGCGTTCGTCGCCTGCCCGATATAGGTGTACTCGTACATCGACGCGGCGTTTTCGCCGTTCCCTATCAGTGCATGGACGAAATGCTCGATCTGTCCCGTGTCGTCGCTTTCCGCATCTGCCTCGAGCTCAATGCGCGTGACCGCTTGATCCCAATCGCGCACGACAGGCGCGACGTTTACGGCAGTGGCCTTAACCTCGGCGCGTGCGAGCAGCTCGGCGTTGGTGACGATGGTGGCCGATGCGATAAATTGCGGCACGCCGCCCGCCTCGATGTTGCCGGGCGTGCCGAAGCAGGCATCCAACGTGTAAGGCGTATCTCCACCCAATGCGAGCTCAGAGCGCTGGAGCACATACTGGTTGCCATTGTTCACCGACATATTCCACGAATCGAGGAGTGTGGGCCACGACCCCGACCAAGCCTTGGTGGTCCACTTGAACATTACGAATTGGAGTATCACATCGACATCGACGTCAGCACCTACGCGCAGTCGCGGAAGCTGGTGTCCATCTGCCTTCTCGTACCCAATGAACAGCGTGAGGGATGCGGCGCCGCGCACGGCAGACGAAGCGACGCCTGCAACGCCGGCGCCAAAGGTGACGGCAAGCCCAATCTGGATGGTGAACGAGCCCGAGGTGTTTGAATAGTCGAGCGAAATGTTTTTAAAAAACGCCGCGCCGCTGCCGTGCGTGTGGGCACCCACGGCGAGCGCCAGCTTCGCCAGCACCCAGGGGTTGACGTTTAGGAAAAACGGCACCGGTCCTAGGGTAAACTGCTCGGTCCAATTGAGGTCGGTTCTTACCTGGAAGAGAGCCTTAATATTGCCGTATGCGGGATCGTTGTTGTTGCCCCAGGTTTTGCCCACCCAATCGTAGGCGAGCGAGCCATACAGCTGTGTGGCGATATCCATCGTGAACAGCGGCGTGCAATGGTGGCGAAGGAGCTTGGTATTTCTTGGATCGGTTCCCGAACCGGCACTCATACTCTTGTACTGATTCCACTTCCCCTCCATCTCGTCGAGGTAGCGGTTTGCCTGCTTGGCGCCCGACTCGCGCGGCGATTTCTTCCAGTATTCCGGATCAGGGTTGCCCGAATCGTTCATGTAGCCGACCGGTTTGTATCCTCCGCCAAACAGCACGTATCCGGCAAACGAGAAATCGAACAAAATGGGGAACGAAGGCATCCAGCACGTGAACTTATTGCCGCCGATGCCGGGAAACGCCGCGGGGAAATCAAACGGGGTGATCTCTTGGTCCATGGTGGTGGGGATGATAGTCGTCGAGCCCGATTCCGCCTTTGCGGCCGGCGCGGTGACAACGGCCATGGGGGAGGAGAGCGTGTAGGTTTTGCCCTGGTAGTCGAGCGCAAAGCGCAACTTGCATCCTTCCTCCAGAAGGTTTGACGCTGCATCGAGGAACTTGTCTTCGAGCGTGAACGTCGCCAGATTATCCGCGCCCGGTGCGCTGTCCTTGACTTGGCCAATCTGCGTGACGGTTTCGGGTGAGCTGCTCGTGGAGGGCATTACCTTGTTGATGTGCAGCGTTGCCTGTCCACCCTGTGGCAGATGCGCCTGCACGGTAAAGGCATGCGTATCGGCCTGCTCGTTTGCCGTGTCGTCCTTCGGCATTGCCATAAACGTGGCATCGGCGTACTGGATGTCCCATTCGTCGAACGTGAGCTGTCGAAAGTACGGCTCGCCGTCGGAAAGCGGACGCGTGGGCGCGGTTATGGCGGTGCCGCCCTGGATACGCGCAAGGGGAATCTCGACATCACGGTAGCCCGCCATGCTAATGGAGATGCCGCCGTTAAAGTCGTACGCGTCGAGAAGCGTTGCCTCGTCCACGTAGCCTTCCGAAAGAGGCGCGACCTCAAAGATGGCCGTGCCCTCGTCGTCGGTCGTGGCGGTGAGCTGCTTGCCTGCGGCATAGCGCGATGTGAGCGTGACCTGGGCACCCGTGATGGGCGTATTCTTGTTGGCGACGTCGACCACGACCACACCAAACATGGTACGCGAGAGAACGAGCACCCTGAAGGGGTCTTCTTCGTCGGCATAGGCTTCGGTGGGCGCGAACGGCAATATGAAGGCGTTTGTGCTTCCCGGCACGCGCGGCAACATAATGCTCGCCAGCGAGGACGTTCCGGCAACAAGTAGCGAACGGCGATCAAGCATCTTTGGCTCCCATCCCGCAGGTATCGGTGGAAATAATCCAATTTTGCGAGAAGGTGCCCCGTGGCGGTAGTGCCGTTCGATGGCCAAAATGTCCAATTTGAGTGCGCGAAAGCGTCAGGCCCCCCGGAGCGCTTTCAATACGCCGGGCAGTTTGGCCGCTAGCGCAACATGTGGGCAATCAGCTCGGCGCGAGTTCCGATACCAAGTTTGGCATACACTCCTGATAGGCGGTTTTTGACGGTGCCCGACGATACTCCCATATGGCGTGCGATTTCGGCGTTGGTCCATCCACGACAGGCGAGCATGGCCATGGTGAACTCTGTGGTCGTTAAATCGTCGGCCACGTCTTCGCCCGAATCGGGGTTGTGGATGCGCCGCCAGCCGTAGCTGAATCGATACGTAATCTCGATGATGCGAGCGAAATCGTCGGGGTATTGCGATTTTAGGCATGCCTCAATGAGTCCCTGCAAAAGGCCGTGGTGCTCGCCAATGAGCTCGATAAGGCCGTCGGGGCGCGCAATGTTCCAAGCGGCTCCGAAGTGCGTTTTTGCGGCGTCGATGTCCTTGAGGCTCATGCATGTCATGGAAGCTGCCAGGTGCAGGAACAGTTCCGAGATTGGATAGCTTCCCTGTTTCATAATCAGGGCGTTTTCCGCCATGCCCAGGCTGCGGCCGTATTCGCCGCGCAGATACAAGGCGTGCGCCATCACGTAGCTGGCGAATAGGCGCAGGCCTTCGGGCAGATGCGCCGCAAGTGGATAAAACTCTTCAGCGGAATACGGGGAAGGCAAGTGCAGCAGGACGCTCGCGGCCGAGGCGAACAGGATATGCGTGGCGTGGATGGCGGGCGATTCCTCGTCGGCCGGCGTATCGAGGATGCCAGCAAGGCACCGGCGGGCGTCGGCGATACGGTTGAGCGACAGGCTGGCGTATCCGCAGATAAAGCATGCGGAATAGCGCAGTGCGGGATCGGTGGCGTCAAGATAGGGGCGCGCCGTCTTGGCAGCGAGGGTGGCCTGCCCGCGAAAGTACAGCGCTTCTGCTGTGGCAATGGCGCGCGAATTGGGGTCGGAAATGCCTGCAACCGCAGCGTCAATCTGCCCCGGCACAAAGGCGGTGCACATCAACGGCATGGGAACGCATGGGTAGCCATCGCAGTCCATCTTCCATCTCCCAACAGCTGGCAACAATAGCAGCAATTGTACTCCTGTTGCTCGGGACTGGAATTTGTGGGTATCGCCTACGATTATGCCGAACGTATAAAGGAAGAGCCCATTGGCGATGCTCCCAAGGTGGCTACTGAAGCCTAGCTGTCCTCGACATTAGGAAAAATTGCCGCCCCTACAAAAAGCTCTGTCGCAGCGATGGGAAACGCATCTTCTGGGCATTCCGGCGTCTCCAGCCAGCGCTGGACTGCTGCTGTCGCCTGCGCGTTGGCGAGCGAGGCGTGGGGACCGTCCGGCGACCAGCGGTGACGGGCGAGCCCTGCCGCGTGTGTGGGCCTCCATCGGCGTAGACCCATGACCCCCATGGCATCGGAGAAGTCCACCATGGCGTCCAGGACCTTACCGTCCGGCATGTCCAGCCTAGCGGCTCTCTTGATTCCGAGGTCGAAGGGGGCGTTGTGCAAGGCATATGGGGCCGAGTGGAAGTGGATCAAAAGAGCGTTACTTGACGTTTCATGCATAATGCCAACCGTCCCGCGACATCACGTTCGCAGCGCGCGGGGGCCGGAGAACCTTCGCGATGAGAGTTGACGTCTAATACCTTGCATCGTATAGTGTGTATAGCACAGTATATGACGAGAGGAGGTGTGCGGATGGAGGCACAGATGAAGCGCGGCTTCCTGGAGGCCTGCGTGCTCGCGGCCGTCTCCGGCGAGGAGTCCTACGGCTACCAGATCGTGAAGGACGTACCGGCGAGCATGGGGCTCACGGAGTCGACGCTCTACCCGCTGCTCAAGCGCCTGGAGAAGGCCGGGTGCATCACGGCGCGCTCCGCCGAGCACAACGGGCGGCTGCGCCGGTACTACCGCATCACGGACGACGGGCGAGCGCGCATCGAGGAGTTCCTGGCCGAGTGGCCGTCCGTACGGGAGATTTACGCATACGTTGAGGGGGCGCACCATGACGCGTGATGAGTTTCTGGGCCGGTTGGGCGAGCTGCTCGCCTGCCTGCCGGCCGAGCAGGTGGAGGAGACCAAGGCGTTCTATGCGGAGGCCATCGCCGATCGCATGGAGGACGGTATGAGCGAGGAGGAGGCCGTGGCCGCCATGGGCACGCCCGGCGAGGTGGCGGAGGCCACGCTCGACGACCTGCCCGCCGTGCCGCGCGCGATCGCGAGGACGCGCCAGCGCAGCACCGCGCTGCTGTGGGTGCTGACCATCGTGGGCTCCCCGGTGTGGGTGCCGCTGCTCGCCGCCTTCGCCGCCGTGGTCGTCACGGTCTATATCTGCATCTGGGTGCTGGCGCTCTGCGTGTGGATCGTCGCGGCGGCACTCGGGGGCGTGGGCGTAGTTGAGCTCCTGTTTGCCGTAAGCGGCGTCACCATCGGCCACTTCCCGTACGCCCTCGCCTCGGCGGGCGTGGGGCTCGGCCTCGTCGGCGTGGCGCTCTTCGTTGGTGCTGGCGCTTGGGCCGCCTCAAAACAAATTGCGCGCCTCTCGGCGCTCTGGGCGAGGAAGGCCGCCTCGCCCTTCTGGAAGGGTAAGAGCGAGAAGGGCGGCGCTGCCGCGCATCTCGCGGCGTAGAAAGGAGTGAGTACCATGACCAGCGCGAAGAAGATCTACCTCGCCGTGGCGGGCGGGCTCGTTGCCGCGGGTGTTGTCCTCGCGGGCATTGGCTTTATCGCTTCGGGCTTCGACCCGGCCGTGTTCACAACCCAAATCGACACGCGCGACAGCACCATCGTGCTCGGCGGCGTCGAGGTGGACGACCCGATGGGCCTCCCCCTCATCGAGCAGCTCGCCAATCTGGGCGAGATCGACACCTCCGGCGTCGCGGATCCCGCCGCGCCCTAGGCGCAGCGAGCCCGGGCGCTCTGCCCGCCAAGCTGCGTAAGCCGGCGAAACCCGAACCTCAACCTCTACGCAACTGGCCCCAAGCCTGCGCCGATTCGCTCTCAGCGCCGCGCGGGGGCCCGTGACGCATGCCCAAAAAGGTATGAGGAGAAAGGAACGCGATGACGACAACCACGCCCGTCCGCCTTCACGGGGCCACGCAGGACCGGAAGCGACTGGGCCGTGCGGTGGGGCTGTGCTTGGATTGGCTACACTGATATGGACAGTTCCGTGAGGGGCGCGAGAGACGGGACTCTGGGAGATCTTCGAGGAGGAGTGTCTCGACTGGAAGCGCGGGTTCAGTGGAGCAGGAACCTAATCTCTGTCTCTCCTGCTTTTTTGATTTGTTGAGAAGCCGGCATTTGGGGGCATTTTGGATAGCGAACAGTTCAAACAAGAAGCCGAGAAAATAGAACAAAGCCTGAGTGCCTTGAGAGTCGCCGAGCGCAATGCAGCGATTCCCTTCATGAACGGCGACTTTACCCAATGGGATCTATATCTGGCATCCTCCTCTGAGTATGCGATGAGACTGATAGACGGATTCATCTCCATGCTCGAGTCGAGGAATCTTGTTTGCGTCGCCCAGCTTCTCCGCGCACAGGTTGGAGTCTGCCTGCGGACATTCGCATTATTCGCCGCCGAAGACCAGGATGACTTTCTCAAGCAGGTGTTTCAAGGTGTGCCTGTGAACAAGCTGAAAGATTTCTCGGGTGAGAAGATGTCCGATGGAAGACTTCAAGACTTACTCGAGAAGTTCGATCCAAAGGTAAAAGATGTATACAAGGTGACGTCTGGATTCGTCCACTTCTCCATTGATATTCTGCCGAGCATGGGTGTGCCTGGGGAGGGCTATGAGGTCGAGTTTAATTTTGGAGCCGAGCCCAACGAGAGAAACAATGCGCCTCTCGTGGAATGCGGCAAGGCGTTCTGCCACTATGTCGACCTGCATCTCCAGATGCTCCATAAGGTGATTGCTTCGGATGAATGGTATGCCGATCGATTCCGTATCGATTCCGATGGTCCTGCAGACGAGGCCTCGAAAAGCGAGAAGGTGTAGGTCGAACGCATTGACGCTGCCTTGACAGCATCCCGATATGATAACGAATGGGAGGTTCCCTGCGAAATGTGCGCCTCTGTATATTCTCGCTAGGACGCCCTCGACCGATAAGGCATCGTTGAGTTCAATTTGAGTTCAGCTCGGGTGCCTGAAAATCGCCCAACTCTGATAAAAGGGGAGACGACGGTACACCACGTAGACGAGAGGCTATGGAAGTGCACGATTTGATTATATTGGCGCGCTAAACCGCCCCGCTGCCCAACTTGAACTCCGCTCACGCGTGTATGGGGCTGCGAGAGGTAACGGCCTGCGGCCTCCTTTGTGTGCTCGATGATATCTTCGAGCATGCCGGGCATGGCGGAGACATTCGCTGCAATCCAGCCGTGTTCAAGCGCCGTTTCGGATAGGAGCGAGAGGGGGCTGTCTTGCCCGTTTCCCTTGCACCCGTAAAGATGGTTGACAGTTTGGGGTCTCCCGGGTCTTTAGCTTTTACCGCGCTAGATGCCTCATGGAAACTGTTGGACTTTAATCAGACAGACCCAGCATGTCGTTTTCCTCCATGAGGACATCGGCTAAAACCGCAACACCTATGCTTGTTTAAGCAAACCTCCTGATAGTCGTGGAGCTGCTGTAGCCCGACATGCAGGACATCGCTCGGCTTAAACACCGGATGCCGCATCCGCGAAACGAGTTGCGGTGCACCCTGTTCCAAAAGGCTGCCAAGTACCATGGCGTGAGCGTTGGGGTAGCCATCATTCAGCGTGGATACATCCGGATGCGCATAGATCCAGACGATTCCAACGTTCTCGTATTTCCCGTGCAGGTAATCGAAGAGGGCAGGCGACACCATACAGTTGCCGCCGACGGTCACGACTCTGTCGGGGTTTTCTGCCGCAAGCTTCCTCTGCGCATCCTGAATCCCCGCCAGGACTTCGTCCTCGGCATAGATGCGAACTCTCTCCCATTTCTCATGTCCAAGTTTTGGGACGCGTTTCACAATGTCGAGTGGGATTCCTGGACAGTCGGATCACGTGGTGGCCCCCTTTGAGAGGGTCACGAGCATCACGGTCCCGTTCTCGGAACTTGCTTCGACCTCTACCGTGCCGCCGTGCAGGGCCGCAATCTCACAAACGAGTGCTAGTCCGAGTCCTGCGCCGCCGTATGCCCTGCTGCGGGATTTGTCTAGACGAAAGAACGGCTGGAAGATACTCTCACGGTACTGTTTGGGTATTCCCGGGCCCTGGTCCTCGACTCGTAGGAACACGTGGCTGTCGTTGTCGCAGATGGAGACGTTGACAGTCGAGTCGGGGCGGCTGTAACGGATGGCATTTTCGACCAGGTTAAACACCAGCCGATAGAGGAGCGTGTCGCTCCCGATTACTAAAGCGTCTCCAGCACAATTGAGGGATATGCCCTTATTTTCGGCAAGTGGCGCAAGGTCGGTGAGGACCTCTTCGGACAGGGGGCCGAGCTCAACGGCGTCCCCGCAAGGAACGCTGCGAAGCTCACTCATCTCGAGCAATACCTTGGTCATTCGAGACATGCGCTCGGTTTGTTCTTGTAACAGGCCGAGCAGCTCGGCTGTTTCGGGTTGCAAGCCGGAGTGCTCGGAGATGAAAAGTTCAATCTGTGCTTGCATAAGGGCGAGTGGGGTGCGCAGCTCGTGTGCGGCGTTGCCGGTAAACTGACGCTGTGCAGAGAACCCTTCGCCAAGACGGGCGATCATGTCGTTGAAAGAGGCACTGCATCGTTGTAGCTCGGTGGGCACATCTTCACTGAGTCTGATTTCGCTTAGGTTGTCAGGCTGCACGCGCTCTACCTGGGCGGCAAAATCTCGTAACGGCTTGAGTGCGCGACCGCTCACAAAGTATGCCAGCACGCCGCCAAGGAGCGTGACTCCAGCCGTGATGTACCAGGTTGTCGTGCCAAAAGACTCCTGTGCGTCGTTTACGACGATCGTGACCTTGTCATCGGGGGTCGCTTTCGTTGGGTCGAACGCCTGGGGCGAATCTTCGCCGGCTGCGCTAAGGGCCGAGACGTCGCTGCCGATAGCATCCATGTAGCGCATGCCCGTATAGCCGACCAGGCAGTTCGTCAGCACGCATGCTGCACACGTGAGCAGTGCTGTCATAATCGTTATGCGCCATTGCAGCGAAAGCCTTTTCATTCGCTATCCTCCATAACGTAGCCCTCTCCAATCCGATTGCGAATCGGGTCGTATCCCAAAGCGCCACGCAGCTTTTTGCGGAGTGACGAGATATGAACGTATGAACGCGGGTTGCGTTGCTAAAGCTGTTCACGCTGCTATCCCAAACGTGCTCGATAAGCTCCTCTTGACTTATCGGACGCCCCTGATTAAGCATCAGGTATTCCAAGATTCCCGTTTCCTTGCGCGTAAGAGATAAAGCCTCGCTGTCCACGGAAGCGATGCGCGCCTTGGTGTCAAAGCGGAGCTTTCCGCAGGTTAAAACTATGTCGCTTTGTGTAAAGCGTCTGAGGGTAAGGCTGCGGATCCTTGCCGCAAGCTCGTCCAGATGAAACGGCTTGGTGAGGTAATCGTTGGCGCCGGCATCGAGTCCGGCGACTTTATCGGATACTTCGCCGCGTGCGGACAGAATCAGTACCTTGGTCTCGCAGTCAGTTTTCCTAAGTTCCCTGAGCACGGTCATGCCGTCGATACGGGGAAGGTTGAGGTCGAGTACCACGAGGTCGAAGGTCTCAACGTCCAGTAGGTCGAGCGCCTCCTGTCCGTCGTGACAGCAGTCGACGCTGTACGCCAAGTTTCGCAAGCTGCGCGCGATTGCGTCACACAGCACCTGCTCGTCCTCGACGATCAAAATACGCATAACAGTCTCCTTGCACATTTCAAATCGCGCTTAACACGGATTTTATAGCCGATATGGTCCAATGGTCGCGTAACGAAAGGAGTGGTCAGGTTGTTCAAAGCGGTAAAACCCGTGGTACAGGTCGCTTTGTTGATCGTCGGAATTGCCATGGTGTGCTTTGGCGTTATGCGTGGCGAGGCGGATGCCGTGCTGGCCAAAGCGATTAGGCTGTGCTTGGAGTGTATCGGAATTGGATAAAAGAGAAAACACTGCGTCGCATGTTTTGGCTCGATTTCGCGGATTCATTCAGGCGGCGGCAACGCTCGTCACCAATATCCACCTGCCAAACTTTGCCAAAGGCGGCATCTATCAGGGCGCGGGAAAAACGGTCTGCGTACCTGGACTTAATTGCTATTCGTGTCCCGCGGCATCGGGTGCGTGCCCCATCGGGTCGTTCCAGTCGGTGGTAGGTTCATCCAGGTTCAACTTTTCTTACTATGTTACCGGTACGCTCATTTTGCTCGGCGTGCTGCTGGGACGCTTTGTATGCGGCTTTCTGTGCCCGTTTGGTTGGCTGCAGGAGCTGCTTCATAAGATTCCCGGCAAAAAGCTTTCGACAAAAAAGCTCAAGGCGCTTACGTATATCAAATACTTCGTGCTGCTGTTTGCTGTGGTATTGCTGCCTGTGCTGGTGGTCAACGACCTGGGGATGGGAGATCCGTTCTTTTGTAAGTACATCTGTCCGCAGGGTGTGCTCGAGGGCGCCATTCCTCTGGCCATTGCCAATGCCGGCATTCGATCTGCGTTGGGACATCTCTTTACTTGGAAACTTGCCGTTCTCATTGCCGTGGTAGTGCTGAGCGTTTTGTTCTACCGCCCCTTCTGCAAATGGATTTGTCCACTCGGCGCATTCTATGCGCTCATGAATAGGGTGTCCCTACTGGGGATTCGGGTTGACGCATGCAAATGTGTCTCGTGCGGCAAGTGCTCAAAGGTTTGTCAGATGGACGTTGATGTGGTCCGCACGCCCAATCATGCCGAATGCATCCGGTGCGGAAAGTGCATCGGGGCCTGTCCCGTCGATGCCATCAGCTATCGCTATGGCCTGGATGTGTCGGCGGAAAAGCTCCCCTTGACCGCCGATAAAAAGTAAACAAGCTTCGACAAAACGGAGGAATGACTATGAAGCTTTCTAAGATTGCGGCCCTGTTTATGGTGCCGGTGCTGGCCTTGTGTCTTGTGGCGTGCTCGGCACCTGGCGGCAATGCGAGCGAATCTGCGGGCTCCGATTCTAAGATCGCAGAACTCACTGCGCAGAAGCCGGCCAATGCCGACGAGGCCGCCGAGTTGTATGCGAAGCTCATGAAAAAGGAGAACGATATCCTTTCGAGCGATAACGCGCTGTGGGAAAAGGTATTCAATGCGGCAAATAAAGACTCGGCAATGATTGAGGACGGCAGCAATTACGGCGATTTCCTGCTCAAGACCATCGACGGCGCCAAGGATGAGTTCACGGCGGATGAGCTTAAGACGCTCAAGGCCGGTGCACAGCAGATCAAGGAGATCGAGGACAAGCTCGAGAGCTTGGAGAAGGAGTTCCCCGGCTGTGGAAGCACGCCGAGCGCAGGCGAGAGCGTCGATGCTTCGGCCGCTGGCATGACGGCTGGTGCCAATGCTTCGAGCGAGGCGACGAAGTTCCCCAGCTTTACGGGCAAGGACCTGGACGGCAACGACGTGAGCAGCGATGAGCTGTTCTCTAAGAACAAGGTCACCGTCATGAACTTTTGGTTTACCACTTGCAAGCCGTGCGTGGGCGAGCTGGGCGATCTTGAGAATTTGAATAAGGAGCTTGCCGAGAAGGGCGGCCAGGTCGTGGGCGTCAATTCCTTTACGCTCGATGGCAACAAGGGCGAGATTGCAGATGCCAAGGACGTGCTGAGCAAGAAGGGTGTGACATATAAGAACATCTGGTTCAAGTCGGATAGCGAGGCCGGTAAGTTTGCGTCAAATTTGTTCTCGTTCCCGACAACGTATGTCATCGATCAGAATGGCAACATCGTAGGGGAGCCCATCGTGGGAGCCATCAGCTCCGCCGAGCAGCGCGCAGCACTCAACAAACTTATCGACCAGGCGATTGCGAATAGCGAGCAGTAGGTTCGAATGTGGCAAAGGGACAGTCCCTTTGCCACATTGTCAATGCCATGTGCGGGATGGTGCGCCACGCGACGTGCCGTCCCGTTCGTTTTTGTGCGGTTCCCAACATTCCTCACTGGCACCGGCAAAACAGTTCCATTGATACGGCTCCTAGAGACCCAGAAGGGCACACATAACGGCCTTGATGGTGTGCTGACGGTTCCCTGTCTCACGGAAGATGACCAAAGCGTTGGCCTCAAAGCGCTCGTCGGCAATCTCAAAGCCCTCGGTGATGATCTTGCGGTACAGATCATTCTTGCGACAGTTGACTTTTGCTGCTCCCTATTATTCCTGATAGATTAGACCATGGGAGAAGGAGTCGCAGATGACCATGGTGCAAAACGTTGTAGAGAAGCTCCCTTTTTGGGCGCATCTGTCTTCTGACGAGAGGACGCTCGTTTTGGGGCAAGCCGCCTTGCGCACCTTCGATGCCGGCCAGCTTATCGGCGGCAGCGATAGCTCCTGTACCGGCATGTTCCTTATCGTTCAGGGTGGTGTCCGCGTCAGCCTCCTTTCCGAGGAAGGCAAGGAGATCACGCTCTTTAGGATTGGGTGCGGCGAGTGCTGCGTTACAACAGCTTCGTGCGTAATTCGGCAAATCTCCTTTGGCACGTTGGCTGCCGCAACAGAGAAATCCGAGCTCCTTATTGTGCCTATCGGTGTTTGCGAGCATCTTGCCAGCAACAATATTTTCGTCAAAGTCTTTATGCTCGAAGTGGAGGCGCGGCGCTACTCTCAGGTGGTTCGTGTGCTCCAACAGATGCTTTTCCGACGTCTCGACCAGCGTGTTGCCGACTATTTGGTTGAGCGATGCCAGGCAACGGGGTCAATGGAGCTCCGGGTCACTCAAGACGAGCTGGCGCGTGACATCAACTCTGCCCGCGAGGCGGTGACGCGCGTGCTGCGTCGTCTTGCCAATGAAGGTCTTGTCGAGGTGAAGCGCGGGCGAATCCTTGTTCTGGATGTCGACGGTTTGACACGCCTGCCGTAGCGATGGCTTTGCCATGGTGCCTATCCGTCCAGTGCCTGGCACTCGCTTTTAAGAAAAAATTGTCCCATACGGTGACTTGGTCACGGAACCGGTCTGCGCCTTCCGGGCATACTGGCATCAAACGATAGGGCAAGCGAGCAAAGGAGCTCATCATGGGATTGTTCAATCTATTTGCTGGGGTGGATATCAACAAAGGTGTTGAAGAGTGCCGTGCGACCGAAGGTGCGGTGTTGATCGATGTGCGTGGCGCCGATGAGTATCGGCAGGGACATATCCCCGGTGCCATCAACATTCCCCTCGATGTCGTCAATCGCGTGCTTGTCGAGTATCCAAAGAAGGATACGCCTCTGTTCGTGCATTGCCTGAGTGGCGCTCGTAGCGGTCGCGCTGCGAGCTTTCTTCAGCGTGCGGGCTACGTCAACGTGAAGAACATCGGCGGAATCAATAGCTACAGCGGAAAGGTGGTGCGTTAACTATGAAGGTGGTTATCGTGGGGGGCGTTGCTGGCGGTGCATCGGCGGCAGCGCGCTTGCGCAGGCTTGACGAGCAGGCGGAGATTGTCGTTTTTGAGCGCACAGGTTATGTCTCCTATGCTAACTGCGGATTGCCATACTTTATTGGCGGCGTGATTGAGGAGGAGTCTGCGCTCACGCTGCAATCGCCCGAGGGCTTCTGGAATCGATTCCGCATTGCCGTGAAGACGAGCCACGAGGTGATCGCCATTCATCCCGAGGTGCATACGGTTGACGTTCGCGACCTGCTCACCGGCGAGGAATTTGTCGAGACGTATGACAAGCTGATTCTTTCGCCAGGCGCGCATCCCATTCGCCCCGCTCTTCCGGGAATCGATTTGGATAAGATCTTTAGCCTTCGAACGGTAGAGGACACGCTGCGCATTCATGGTTATGTGCAAGAGCATGAGCCGAGGAGCGCCGTGGTGATCGGTGGCGGCTTTATCGGTGTTGAGGCTGCCGAGAACCTGCGTGGCTTGGGTCTCGAGGTGACGCTTTTGCAGCGCCCCGGGCAGCTGATGAACAACCTGGACTACGACATGGCGACGCTGCTTCATGCAGAGGTCCGCGAGCATGGCATTGACCTGCGCCTTCGTGCCGACGTTACGGGCTTTGAGGAGGCCGATGGCCGTGTGGTCACACATGTGGCGGGCGATGATTCCATTATGGCCGATATGGTGCTACTCGCTATCGGCGTTGCGCCCGAGAGCCATTTGGCAAAGAAAGCTGGTATCGAGCTGGGCATCAAGGGCTCCATTGTGGTGAACGACCGCATGGAGACGTCTGCTCCTGACGTATATGCCGTGGGTGATGCCGTGCAGGTCAAGCATCAGGTGACGGGTGAGGACGCGGTGATTTCCCTTGCAGGCCCCGCTAATAAGCAGGGACGTATCGTCGCCGACGTGATTTGTGGCTTAGACAGTCGCTATCAGGGCTCGCTGGGTTCTTCGGTAATCAAAGTGTTCGACTTGACAGCTGCGAGCACGGGCCTTTCTGTGAAGGCAGCGCGTGCGACGGGAATCGATTACGAGAGCGTCGTGCTGTCACCTGGATCGCATGCGGGTTATTATCCCGGGGCCACGCCCATGACCATGAAAGTTGTGTTTGAGAGGGAAACCTTGCGTCTGCTGGGCGCGCAGATTGTGGGCATCGATGGCGTGGACAAGCGCATCGATGTGCTGGCGACGGCAATCCAGGCCGGTATTCGGGCCGATAAGCTCAAGGATTTGGATTTGGCTTATGCGCCGCCATATTCTTCGGCGAAAGACCCGGTGAACATGGCCGGTTTTTTGATCGAAAACGTGGGCTCGGGCATGCTCAAGCAGTGGCATTGGGAGCAGGAACCGGATCTGCCGCGCGATGGTAGTGTGCAGCTGCTCGATGTCCGTATGGTCGGCGAGTATGACCGCGGACATATCGACGGCTTTGTGAACATTCCCGTCGATGACTTGCGTGCTCGCTTGGGGGAGCTTGACGTGACAAAGCCTGTTTATGTTATTTGCCAAAGTGGTCTTCGCAGCTACATTGGCTGCCGCATCCTCGCTCAGTACGGTTTTGACTGCTATAACTTCTCGGGTGGCTATCGCTTCTTTGCTGCTGTGACTAAAGACCATCGCGGTAGCGATAACGTGATGCCGTGTGGATTGGAAAAGTAAGGCCTTTTGAGCGGCGAGTATGACAATGACAAGATGGGGTAGGAAAAACCGCATCAAATGCGAACTGTGGGGGAGAGCGGGCGAGCGCGCCCACGTGGGAGAGGTTGCCGTCCATGCTGGAGCTCAAGGGTATTTGCAAAAGGTACGTTACGCAGTCGTTTACGCAGGTGGCGCTCGACGACGTAAGCCTGTCTTTTCGCGATAACGAGTTCGTGGCCATTCTGGGCCCCTCGGGCTCGGGCAAAACTACGATGCTCAACGTAATCGGTGGACTCGATCATTTCGATTCCGGCGACCTGCTCATCGACGGCATCTCGACCAAGGACTTTCGCGATCGCGATTGGGATGCCTACCGTAACAACCGCATCGGCTTTGTGTTCCAAAGCTATAACCTCATTCCGCATCAGACCATTTTGGAAAACGTGGAGCTGGCGCTTACGCTCACGGGCGTGGGGCATGCCGAGCGCTGCCAGCGTGCACGCGAGGCGTTGGAGAAAGTCGGCTTGGGGGAGCATGTTAACAAGCGCCCGAGCCAGCTTTCGGGTGGACAGATGCAACGCGTGGCCATCGCCCGCGCCCTGATCAATGATCCCGAGATCGTGCTGGCCGACGAGCCGACCGGCGCCTTGGATTCAACGACATCCGTACAGGTCATGGACTTGCTTAAGGACGTGGCGCGCGACCGTCTGGTCATCATGGTCACGCATAATCCCGAGCTGGCGTACCAATATGCCACGCGCATCGTCAATCTGGCGGACGGCAAGATCACCGACGATTCCGATCCCTTCGATGCTGCCAAGGCCGCGCGTCGCGAGGCAAAGCCTACGCGCAAAACCTCGATGAGCTTTGTGACGGCGCTGGGGCTTTCTGCCCGAAACCTCATGACCAAGAAGGGCCGCACGGCCATGACTGCCTTTGCGGGCTCGATTGGCATTATCGGTATCGCGGCGATTCTGGCGCTGTCCAACGGCGTAAACGGCTACATCAAAAAGGTCGAGGAGGATACGCTCTCGAGCTACCCGCTCACCATTTCCAAGCAGGATTACGACCTGTCGTCCATGATGGGCGGACAGGGGGCCACGGACGACGATATGTCCAAGAACGAGGGCTCGTCCGACGACAGTGCCGGCGGCAAGGCTAAGGGAACCGATAAGATTCCTGTGGTCGCGGCCGTAAAGGATATGTTTGCGAGCGTTAAGTCTAACGACATGACAAGCTTTAAGGCATGGCTCGATGCCGGTGGCGACGGCATCGATAAAGAGGTCAACGCCATTCAGTACGGCTACGGTGTATCGCCGGTTGTCTATCGTGCCGGCAAGGGCGATGAGAAGCCTGTTCGGCTGGTGCCCAACGCTATGACCGAGGCCATGAGCGGAGGCGCGAGCTCGGCGGCAACGGTGAACATGGAATCCATGGGAACCTCGGTCTTTAACGAGATGATCGACGACCAGAGCCTGCTCGACAGCCAGTACGATGTCGTGGCGGGGCATTGGCCTACGTCTGCTAACGAAGCCGTGATGGTGCTTTCGAGCCGTGGCACGGTGGGCGACTACACGCTCTACAGCATCGGTGCGCTGGATATCAATGAGCTCAACGATCTGGTAAACAGCGCTATGACGGCTGACGGTGGGGTCGAAACGCCCGAGACCGGCACCGAATTTACCTACGACGATGCGCTGTCCACGACGTTTAAGGTGCTGTCGCCGGCCGATGCGTATCGCAAAAACGAAGAGACCGGCATATGGACTGACATGCCTGACGATGCCGACTTTATGACGGCCAAGGTTGCCGACGGTATTGACGTGCGCATTGTGGGCGTGGTGCGACCTAACGAGACGGCCAACGCGAGCGCATTGACCCCGGGCATTGCCTATACGCATGCACTGACTCGTCAGCTTATGGAACGCGCCGCAAATTCGCAGATTGTGCAGGAGCAGCTTGCTCACCCCGAGATGGATGTCTTTACGGGCAAAACCTTCGACGAACTGCAAGGCGAGGCCAAACAAGGCGTGGATCTGAGCAGCATGTTCAGCGTGGACGAGGCGGCGCTCAAGAGCGCGTTCTCGTTTGATGCGTCTGCACTCTCGGGTGCGGCCGGCGGTATGGACCTTTCTGGCATCGATCTGTCGGGGCTGGACATTGACCTTTCGGACGTTGGAAAGGACGTCGACTTCAGCGACATCATGGCCAAAGCACCGGCCCCAGATTTCTCGGGCATCTTTGACGGCCTGGAACTCACGCCCGAGCAAATGCAGCAGGTGGGAACGCTAGCCAACCAGCTGTTTGAGAGCTTTTTGCAGTCTGATCAGTTTAGGGCGCTGTCACCCGATGATCTTAAGGACGCGTCAAAGCTTGCTGCCGCATTCTCGGCGTATCTTGAGAGTGATACGGCAGCCCAGCAAATCCTGGCCCAGCTCAAAGCGCTCGGCGGCGATGCCCTGGCCGAGCGCCTGCAGCAGGCGATGAGCGACTATGTGCAAAAGCAGCTGGCTCCGTATCTGCAGCAGGCTATGGATCAGGTGATGAAGTCGATCAGCGATCAGATTGCGGCGACGGTGTCAGCTCAGCTCAGGGCAGGCGCAGCAGGGCTCATGGGCCAGATGGCGACGCAGATGTCATCGAGTTTTGCCAACCTGGCGAGCGCCATGCGCGTGGATGCGAGCGCCTTTGCCCGCGCCATCCATTTCAACATGGACGCCGAGGACCTGAGTTCGCTCATAATGAGCTATGCCAAGGCTTCGAAGCTCACCTATGATAACAATCTGGCCACACTGGGCTATGCGGACGAGGCCGATCCCATCTCGGTTAAGATTTTCCCGCGCGACTTTGAGGCCAAGGAGCGCGTACTCGATCACATCGATGCGTACAACAAGCAGGTCAAAGCCGCTGGCCACGATGATCGGGCAATTTCGTACACAGACTACATGGGCATCATCATGGGTTCGGTGACCGACATTGTGAACACCATCAGCTTGGTGCTCATCGCATTCGTGAGTATCAGCCTGGTGGTGAGCTCCATCATGATCGGCATCATCACGTACATCAGCGTATTGGAGCGCAAGAAGGAGATCGGCATCCTACGCGCAATCGGTGCGTCGAAGCGCAACGTGGCCAACGTATTCAATGCCGAGACCTTTATCGAGGGCCTCATCGCCGGCGTCTTTGCCATTGTCGTCGTGGTGCTCGTGAGTTTCCCGGTCAATGCCTGGGCGCTTGCGGCCAAACAGGTCCCCAACCTGATGAGTCTGCCCGTGCAGGATGCGCTGGTGCTCATTGCAATTTCGGTGCTGCTGACGGTTGTTGCCGGCCTGCTGCCGGCCCGTAGCGCATCCAAGAAGGACCCCGTCGAAGCCCTGCGCTCCGAATAATGTGACAAAGGGACAGTCCCTTTGTCACGTTCGTTGATATGAGAGAAGAGTAGATGATTCTATCGTTGGCCCCTATGGAGGGGATTACCGGGCATGTGTTCCGTCGCTTGCATGCGGAGTGCTTTGGTGCGCTCGACTGCTACTACACGCCGTTTTTGCCGCCGCCGCGGGTGGGAAACCGCTTTGGCGGCAAAGCGTTTAAGGAGATCGATCCTGCCAATAACCAGGGGCTCAACGTAGTGCCTCAGCTGATGTCTAAGAACGCGGACGAGTTTGTGTGGGCGGCACAGGTGCTCGCTGACATGGGCTACCGCGAGGTCAATCTCAACTTGGGTTGCCCTTCGGGAACGGTTGTCGCCAAGGGCAAGGGCTCGGGTTTCTTGCGCAATCTCGACGAGCTCGAGGCGTTCTTAAGCGATGTGTGCGAGCGGTCGCCGTTGCCGGTGTCGGTAAAGACCAGGCTGGGCCTGGAGAATGACGACGAATACGAGCGCGTGCTCGATCTGTATTGCCGCATGCCGCTGGCGGAGCTGATTGTGCACCCGCGCGTGCAAAAGGACCGCTATACGGGCTCGCCGCGCAAAGAGTTTTATGGCGAGACGTTGGAGCGGGCACCGTTTCCCGTGGCATACAACGGCGACATTTTTGATCTTGAGGACATGGATGCGCTGGTGGAGGCCTATCCCGGTACACGCCATGTGATGCTGGGGCGCGGCCTGCTCGCGAATCCCGCTCTGGCCCGTATGGTCAACGGCGGCCCTGCTGCCACGGCAGCCGAGCTGCAGCGCTTCCACGACACGTTGTTCGCGGCCTATGCAGAAGAGATTGGCGGCAACGCGGTCTTTCGCATGAAGGAGTGGTGGTTCTACGCCAAGTGCGCCTTCGCTGTCCCCGCTACCGTTCACAAGCTCGTGCGTAAGACCAAAAAGGTCGACGAATACCGCGCCGCCGTCGAGCGGGTCTTTCGCGAGCAGCCACTCGCACCCATAGTTCGCTTCCGCGGCTAGTTAGACATCGGGGACGTTCTTTAGCGACTAGTCATTTAAGAACGTCCCCGATGACTACCCGCAAAAACTGTACACCAGCATCCAAAGATGTCGAAAAATGTCGACTTTGGATGCTGGCGTACATGTTTGGGTTCGGAGGGTGACTAGGCAATCATCGCATCGAGTATGATGAGCTCCCTGAGTCGTTCCGTACGTGTTTGCCCATGGCGCTTTGCTTTTGCATCAAACGCTTCAAGAACCGATTCGCCCACACGTGCTGATAAAACGACGCTCGGCTCATCAGAGATTGGTGGCCTTCCCAACTTGATGGTGCGACCCTTCGGCCACTCATCTTTTTCGTAGGCTTCCGCGGTTTTCTCCAACTCTCCAGGGGCAAATCCCATCATCTTTTCGAGCTGCTTAGCGTCCATAGCGCCTCCTATCGATCGGCATAATGTCGAGCAGAGGTCAACGGATACTCTTTTTGTATACAGTTTTGTAGACAAAAATACAAACAGTTTATCAGGCTAATTAGCTTGTTTTGACCCGCGTGTTCGATAGGAAATGAGCATTGACGGCTTCGATACTCCTTTGCTTTTCAGCCTGGAATTTGGATGCTCATTGAACTTCCGGAGGGGAGCGCTTTATTAAGCTATCGAGATTCTGAGCAGGAGCTCTCATTGGTCTTCGATAATGGGACCAGCTTAATTCGCGACACAGTGTGTCGCGAATGGGAGTAGTCGTTAGGTGTCCTTCAATGGCTAGTCATATAAGAACGTCCAAGTGCCGGATTTTGTCATTTAGTGTCGTCCTCAGCGGCTATTCTGGAGGGTCGTGGTCAAAAAAGGGCAAATATGAGTACTGTTGCCATTATAGTTGCATTTATTTTGCTATAAATAGTAGCTCCTGATGAGATTTGTTCCCATTAGGAGCTACTTTTATTGAACATATGAGGAGAAATAGCGTCGTCTGCGGACGTATGGAACGTTGAATAGTTCCTGAAGTGATCAAAATCGCTGCTACTAAACAGGTAGCAGTACTCATATTTGCCCTTTTTTGACCACAGCCCTCTCGGAAACCCTTTCCAGAGGCGTCAAACAGCCATAATCCAAAGGTCGCCTCAAACAATTAGCCGGTTAAGAGCGTCCATGACTGCCCGCAAAAACTGTACACCAGCATCCAAAGATGTCGAAAAATGTCGACTTTGGATGCTGGTGTACATGTTTAGGCCGTATGGGGTGGGGCCTTGGGCGGACGGGATGCGCATGCTAGAGCAGGTTCTTCTGTACCCATGCGATGATGTCGCTCGACTCGTAGAGTGGCTTGCCGTCGATGAATAGGCAGGGAACCTGGCGCTTTCCGCCGGCGGCGATGAGTGTCTGCTCGGCTTCGGTATCGGTCGAGATATTGCGCTCGGGAATGGTCACGCCGTTATCGGCTAAAAAGCGCTTGACCTTTATGCAATACGGGCAGCCGGTCATAACGTAAAGCACGAGCTCGTGATCAGTAGTCATAGGTCTCCAATCGGTTGCGGTTTTGATTGAAATACCCAAAGCCGCCGCGGTCTATGCGCGGACCAGTGACGACTCGATGGCCTGGACCAGAAACGCCGTGGCTCCGGTGCCGCAGGGCTTGTCGTAGTAGTCAACAAAGCGCTGGTCGGCAAGATAACCATTGGCGAGGCCCAGGTACGCTTCGTTCTGGGGCTCGCATCCCCAGTTGAGGGCAATCCAGCGACGATGCATCGCGACAAGCTTGCGAGCCTCGCTTCCATTCGCATCGCCATCGCCCATGGCAATCGAAAGCTGGCCCAGAACAGCGCGTTCAAGCTCCTTCATGTCGTTCCGTGTCTCGGGGTCCATGTCCAGCAGCGCTTCGTTTGCTGTATCGATGGCCTCATCGCCATAGCGCGCCCGCCCCTCGGCACCGTAGCGCTCCTCGTTTTCTAGCACGGCGCGCCAGCGCTCCAGTTGCGGCAGGACGGCGCCCATGAGCGAGACGGCTTCGTCGAGCGACATGCCGGTGTTTTGTGCCAGCCGCGGGGCACAATCCTCGATCATTGCCTCCATGGTGGTGTCGTAGGTGTACTTGCCGTGGTCGTAGCACCACTTGCAGTAATGGTCGGTCGCGGTGCCCGTGGCATCGGTGCCGCAGTCGTTGGGCGTGAGTATCATGCCGTAGCTCTGGCAATAGTGCTCGGGCATTTCGAGCAGATGGGACAGTGGCTCGCCGGTTACGGCGGCGATGAGCTTCATCATGTCGATGCCCGGGGTGACCTCGTCGCGCTCCCAACGGCTGACGGCTTGGCGCGTGACAAAGAGTTTGGCGGCGAGCTGCTCTTGGGTAAGGTGATGGGCGCGACGGATGGCAATGAGCTTTTCTGCAAAGGCCATAGCGGCTCCTTTCTGCTGGTTGATGGCTTAAGCATACGCGGCGGCAGACGCCCTTCCAAGCAACCGTTGGTTGCACGGCGGGGGACCGCGGCGAAGAATTGCACGCAACGCCCCACGCCTCCATGCCGTACAATGACCGGCATGGAACCTATTGCACACATACATACCGACCTGCCGCAGAAGTTCGGCATCCCGCGCAACAGCTTTTTGGCGCCTCATCTGCAGGGACGCATCGTTTTTGAGCCGGAATTTGCCTCCAACGCAGCGGTTGAGGGTCTGGACTCCTTCTCTTACCTGTGGCTGCTGTGGCGCTTCGAAAACGGAACGCCCGGCGGCACGGCTAAGGACATAGCCGCCGATGCCAAAACGCAGGACAGGTCCGGCACCAACGCAAAATGGTCGAAATCTGTGCGTCCGCCGCGCCTGGGTGGAGCCGAGCGTGTGGGCGTCTTTGCCACGCGCAGTCCGTTTCGCCCTAATTCCATTGGGCTCACCTGCGTCAAGCTCGACCGCGTGGAGCTTACCGACGATGGTCCCATCATCCATGTGTTGGGGGCCGACCTGCGCGACGGCACGCCCATCTACGACATTAAGCCCTACATTCCGTTTGCGGACTGCCACCCGGATGCAACGGGCGGCTGGATTGAGGATGCTCCGTGGCAAGAGCTCGATGTTGAGTTTCCGCAGGCGCTGCAGGATATGGTCTCGCCTGCAAAGCTCCCCGGCTTGGTCGAGGTCCTTCGCCAAGATCCGCGCCGCGCGGGCAGCAAGCACGAGCCAAACCGCGTCTATCATCTTGCCTTCGCCGGGCTCGACATATCGTTTACGGTCGATGAAGCCCAGCTAACCGTAGTCGCCGTCAACGACGCGCGAGACTAACCAGCCATTCGCCCGCACCCGTCAAATTAAGCGCCAAACCCCGCGCCAAAACCGCCCGTGCTGGTGGACAATAGCGCCTATCGAAACAGTCTACTTTGCACGGGGGTCCAGCATGAAATACGACTTCACTTCAATCATCGACCGCCACGGCATGGACTCCATCGCCGTTGACTCTTGGGGCGAGATCCCCGGTATGGCCCCGAACGCACCCGACGAGGGCTTCGACCGCATCCCCATGTGGGTGGCCGACATGAATTTTGCCACGGTGCCCACGGTCCAGGAACACATCATTCAGCGTGCCCAGCACCCCATGTTTGGCTACTTTAACCCGCGCGCTGAGTACTTCGATCGCATCATCGAATGGCAGAATCGCCGCAATGGCGTCGAAGGTTTGAGCCCTGAACATATCGGCTACGAAAACGGCGTGCTGGGCGGTGTCGTGTCGACGCTGCGCGCGTATGTCCAGCCAGGCGATGCGGTGCTGGTCCACAGCCCTACCTACATTGGTTTTACAAAGTCTATCGAAGCCGCGGGCTATCGCATTGTCCACAGCCCGCTTAAACTCGACGACCAGGGCGTGTGGCGCATGGACTTTGAGGACATGGAGTGCAAACTCGCCCAAAACCACATTCATGCCGCGGTGTTCTGCTCGCCGCACAATCCCTGCGGCCGCGTATGGGAGCGCGACGAGATCGAGCGCGCTATGGACATCTATCGCCAGCACGATTGCGTGGTGATCTCGGACGAGATTTGGTCCGATATCATCCTGCCGGGGCACAAGCACATCCCGACGCAGTCGGTGAGCGAGGATGCCCGCATGCGCACGGTTGCCCTCTATGCGCCGAGCAAGACGTTCAACCTGGCGGGTCTGGTCGGCAGCTACCACATTATCTACAACGAGACGCTGCGCGACCGCATGTGCACCGTGTCCAACAAGACCCACTACAACGAGATGAACGTCCTCTCCATGCACGCGCTTATCGGTGCCTACCAGCCGCAAGGCTACGAGTGGGTGGACGAGCTCAACCAGGTGCTTGCCGGCAATATCGAGTACTTCTGCGATTACGTGGACGAGCATTTTGAGGGCGTGTCCTATTCGCGTCCGCAGGGCACGTACATGGTGTTTCTGGACTGCACCGAGTGGTGCCGAGAGCATGGCCGCGATATTCAGTGGTTGCTCGATGAGGGGGCACGCGTGGGCGTGGGGTATCAGGACGGCCGCCCGTTCCACGGACCCTGCCACATTCGCGTGAATCTGGCGCTGCCGCTTTCGCGCGTAAGGGAGGCGTGCGACCGCCTGGACCGCTACGTTTTTAATGCACGGTAAGTGAGCACTGCATGCGGGGCCTTCTGCCAAGTCGGCTGGAAGGTCCCACACGGTAAAGCGCCTGTAACAATTGGGCACTCGTGTGGTTTTGTTTGCTCTTATCTTTAACCATTTAAGTCTGTAAACAGGATCGTATGGAGCTCGATGAAAAGATCCCGTCGCTCGGTTGCCATTTCGTTGTTTGTTGCGCTTGCAGTGGCGAGCGTCTTTGTCGTAGCGATAGCTGGCTGCTCCGGGTCGAATGACGGAGCCTCGACGTCTGCATTAGAAGGTCTGGACGCCTCGCAAGTCAAAGACGACGACCTTAAGACGCTCAACGTCGGAAGCGACCCCTATCCACCGTTTGTGTATACCGACGAGTACGGCGATATCGTTGGCCTGGATGTCGAGATATTGACCGAGGCTTTGGCTCGCATTGGTTACAAGCCAAAATACCAGCTGATCGACTGGGAAAAGAAGAAGGAGCTGCTGGCGAGCGGCGAACTCGATTGTGTCATGGGCAGCTTTAGTATGACGGGTCGCGAAAACGAATATCGTTGGGCCGGTCCGTACCTTGCGAGCCGCCAGGTGGTCGCGGTCGATCCCCAGAGCGATATCTACACGCTTGCCGATCTTGAGGATAAGATCGTGGCGGTCCAGTCCACCACCAAGCCCGAGGACATTTTGCTCAATCGCATAAATGAAAACGTTCCGCAGATCAAGGAACTCTACAGCTTTTCGGACGGTTCATACCTGAACCCGGCGCTCGTCGAGGGCCTGGTCGACGCTATCGCCGCGCATGAGTCCTCGTTCCTCACCTACGAAAAAGACTATGGTGTGACATATCGCATTTTGGATGAGCCGCTGCTAGAGGTCGGTTTGGGCACCGCTTTCGATATCAACGATACGCGTGGCATCGACGTCAAGCTTACTCATGCCTACCAAGAAATGCTTGCCGATGGCACCATGGAACGCCTGGTGTCAAAGTACTTCGATGACCCTTCGCCATTTTTGAATATGGAGGGCCTGTCATGATCGATGCGCCCGACCACGCTGCTCAGGAGCGGGGCAATCGTTCGGCAGGGGCATGGCTCCTTGTCGCTCTGCTGGGGATAGCGCTCTCGGTTGTTGCCGGCATGATGAGCTACGGTTACACGACGGCCCAAGCCGAGCAGCGCTTTGCCGACGTTGTCGATTACGTGGCGACGCAGAGCCTTTCCTACGATGCATTCAACAGCGCCTATACGACCAAAAACCTGATTCGCGTTATGGAGATCGCCGGAGAGGCTGCCCGCGATATGGAGCGCGACGGTTCGGTGGATAGCGCCATGCTGGAGCAATACGCCGACCAGTTCAACGTGAGCGCGCTGATCGTGACGGACGCATCGGGCAATTTGGTGTCCGAGTCCTCGACGGGCGATGTGGACTACGGGTCGCTCGCTACGTATCTCAAAGAATCACCCGTGCTTGAGGTGGCAACTCATCCGCTTAAGTCCTATACCGCCCGCATCACGCTTGCGGATGATTCGGTCGCAGACATTGGCTGCGTGACTCGGCAGGATGGCGAGGGCATCGTTATCGCGGTAAGGCATCAGAGCGCGAAAGCGGTTGCAAGCAATACACTCAAACTGCAGAGCCTGCTTGATGGCTATGAAACCATCGATAGCGGCAATATCGTGATCGAAAGCGACGGCAAGGTCGTTGCGACCAATGCCGTTGAACCCACCGTATTGGGCGTGTTCAATCTGCCTGCGACGGATGTCTTCATTATCGACGGTATAAAGGATCGATGCCTGGCCGGTAAGGTCAGATTGGTTAACGCCAATGGCGAGTGGTATTTGGGCACATTTGGAAAAGCGCGCGGGTTCTACGTGTACACCTATGCCTCGGCGCGGCGTTATTTTGAGGTCGCCGCGGTTGTTGCTGCCGGCGTGCTGGTGCTCTACAGCGGTGTTGTAGCCGTTGTCGTGATGGTGCGTCGCCGCGCTGACCGTCGACGTTTGACGGACTTGCTGCAGCAGGAGCGCGACTATGGCGACAAGCTGGCAAAGGCAGCGCGTGAGGCCTCGTCTGCCAACTCGGCAAAGACGGAGTTTTTGCGCCGCATGAGCCACGATCTGCGCACGCCCATCAACGGTATTCGCGGCATGGTCGAGGTCGGCGATGCCAATGCGGACGATCTGCAAAAGCAGACCGAGTGCCGCTCAAAGATCTGGACGGCATCGGGACTGCTGCTCGACCTTGCCAACGAGGCCCTGGATATGAGTCGCCTGGAGAGCGGACAGGTCGACCTGAACCTCGTGCCCATAAATTTGGTGGCCCTCAACTGTGAAGTGCGCGATATTCTGGAGCGCCAGGCCGAGGAGCGTCTGGTGACAATTATCTCCGACCAGCAGACGCTTGATCATCCCTATGCACGGGTGAGTGTGACGCACCTCAAGCGCTTGTTGCTCAATATTGCCGGCAATGCCGTCAAGTACAATCGCCAGGGCGGCTATGTTCGCCTGGTGTGCCGCGAGGTGGAGCCAGCGGATGGCGTCCCCGTCTATGAATACACGATCGCCGACAACGGTATTGGTATGAGCGAGGAGTTCCAACAGCACCTCTACGAGCCGTTTTGTCGCGAGGAGCAACAGGTGGAAGGCGCTTCATCGGGAACTGGCCTGGGCGCGCCTATCGCAAAACAGTTGGTCGAGCTTATGGGCGGAACCATGAACTTTACGAGTGTCTTGGGGCAGGGGACGACGTTTACCATCCGCCTACCGTTCGAGAAGTGCGACCGCTCCGAGATTCCTCAGGCAGTTCGCGTAGATGCGGGCGATGGCGATGCGCTCCAGGGCCTGCGCGTTTTGCTCGTAGAGGATAACGATCTGAACGCCGAGATCGCGCAGTTTACGCTCAGCCGTGCCGGTGCCGTCGTGACGCATGCTAAGGATGGTGAGTCTGCCGTTGAGGCGTTTGCCGCGAGCGCACCGCACGAGTGCGACGTGGTGCTGATGGACATCATGATGCCCGGTATCGATGGCCTTGAGGCCACGCGTCGAATTCGAGCACTCGATCGCGAGGATGCCGCGACCACGCCGATTATCGCCGTGAGCGCCAACGCCTTTGCCGACGACCGCAGGCTTTCGCGTGAGGCAGGCATGGACGCGCACCTGAGTAAACCCGTGAGCTCGCAAGAGCTCGTCGAGGCGCTAGCGCACATCGCCGCCGACGCTTCATAAGCATATGGCCCGGTTCCAAGGTGGGTTGGAACCGGGCCATATTGTTATTGATGAGGCCTGCTGAGGGGCTTACTTTTCTTGAATCTGCTTGCCGCAAAGATGCTCAATCGAAATCTCGTAGAGCTGGACGCCCTTGATGTCTTTGGCGATTTCCTCTTCGACTTCTTCGGCAGAAGGGTAGTACTTAAGGGCGAGCTGGCGGACTTTGTCCTCGATAAACGCGGGGGTGTCATTCGCCAGGCGACAACGGCCAAAGACGACGGTGCTCATAACGTAGGGAGCCCAGTCACCGTCCTGGTACCACTCGTTGCCGTATACGGTAAAGCAGACCTTGTCATCGCGCTTGAGTGCGTCGACCTTGTGGCCGGCTTTGGCGCCATGGAAATAGATCTTGTCGTGCTCGGCGTCAAAGAAGTAGTTGACGGGAATGGCGTACGGGTAGCCATCGTCGCCGTTGACGGCAAAGACGCCGCGCTTGCAGGTGGCGAGCAGTTTGCGCGCTTCCTCGTCGGTGATAGCGCGTTTCTTTCGACGTAAGGGCCTAAACATCGTTGGCTTCCTTTCTGGTCGTGCGTAGTGGTTGAGCACAAACTATAGCGAAATGGATCCGTTTTTCTTGATGCGGGCGAGTATGTTTTTGAGCTTGTTAAAGTCGAGCGGTTTGGACAGATGGGCGTTCATGCCGGCGTCATGTGCCGCCTTGGCGTCCTCGGCAAAGGCGTTGGCGGTGAGCGCGATGATGGGGATATCGGCTGCATCGACCTTCTCGCTCAGACGAATCGTGCGGGTTGCCTCATAGCCGTCCATGTCCGGCATCATAATGTCCATCAGGATCGCATCGAAGCTGCCGGCGGGATGCGACAGGTACAGATCGACGACTTCGTTGCCGTTGGCGGCGCGGGTGACCACGATGCCCTCGGATTCTAGCAGCGCCTGGGCAATCTCGGCATTCAATTCGTTGTCTTCGGCGAGCAGTACGTTCATGTTGGCGAGCGAGCAGTCGAGCGCCCTCTCGGCCGTATCCGTCCGTGCCTGGGGGTTCTTGTCGATATCGAGCGGAATCTCCACGTAGAACGAAGTGCCCACATGGAGCTCACTGGTGACTTCGATGGTGCCGCCCATCAGTTCAATAAGCGACTTGACGATTGGCATGCCCATGCCGGTTCCTTGGAACTTGCTGCGCGCATCGTCGCCTTCTTGGGCAAACGGCTCATAGATATGCTTTAAAAACTTGGGAGTCATGCCAATGCCGGTATCCGAAACACTAAAGCAAAAGAGCGCGCGCCCGTTATCGAGCGGCTTGGTCTTTGAGCTAAAGGTGACGGAGCCGCCGTGCTTGTTGTACTTAATGCTGTTGTCTAACAGGTTGATCATGATCTGTCGGATATGGGTGGGACTGCCGACCATGTATGGCCCCGTGGTGTATGGCAGACTATTGTCCTGCATGGTGATGCCGTTATCGGATGCGCGGAGCTTGCACAGAACCAGCGTATTGTCACAGAGCTCTTTGAGGTTAAAAGGCGCATGTTCCAGTGTTATCTTGCGGTCTTCGATTTTGCCCATCTCGAGGATGTCGTTAATCAGCGAGAGCAGGTGATTGGCGGCAACACGAGCCTTGGCGCGGCTTTCGCGGGCGACCTGGATATCGCCTTCCTTCAATTCCTCGATATCGATAAGGCCCAGGATGCCGTTGAGCGGCGTACGGATGTCGTGGCTCATGCGCGTGAGGAATGCCGTCTTAGCGGCGTTGGCGGCGTCGGCTTTTTCGCGCTCGGTTCGAGCGCGCACGAGCGCCCAGATGAGCAGGACGATGCTGACCGACAACATACCGATGAGGGTGGAGGCAACGGCGGTGCGGTTGCGATAAAGGAATTGAAGCGTGTTGGATTCCTGGGCCGTGTACGACGTAGAGGAGTAATTGCTTGCGGAGAGCGATTCTCCGGCATTGATGATGCCCTTGTTGATGATTCCCAGCAGCTCAGGCTTTCCGCGCGAAATCCAGCACGAGAGCTCGCAGGTGTCAGGGAGCTCGACCGTCTCGCAGTCCTCGAGATCATAACGATCGCCGAGGGTTTTTACGCGTGAACTGGGAGCGACGACGCAGCGCGCCGTTCCCCTCCTGAGGGCGTCGAACGCTTCATCGTCGGATCGGTATTCGGTCACGGTCGCTGTGGGGAACAGACTTTCAAGTACGTTTCGGTTGATAAACGATGATTTGGTGCAGGCGATGTTCTGAAGGTCTTTGTTCGGGTTGCTTCCGCTGTGGATGGCGGTGAGGGATATGGTCCCCAACGATACCGACTGCACAACGCCTGATTGCTCGGCAAACCAGTAATCTCGGTATACCGGCAGCGCGACGTCTACGCTTCCCTTTGACAGGGCCTTTGACATCATCTTGTAGCTATCAAAGGCGACGGTTTTGACCGTAATGCCAAATTTATCGTGCAACGTCGTCGCAAGCGATGCGAGCGAGCCTTCCATTTTGCCGTCTTCGTCTTCGTTGCAGTAGGGGAGTTTGCCCGTAATGTAGCCGAGCGTGATGGTGTTGTCATTTGCTTTGAGCCAGGAACGTTCGGGGCCGTTGAGCGATGATGAACCGCTGTTTTGGGCCGAGTAGTTAGATTTGACTTCGTCGATATAGCGTGGGTTGACGCGGGCGATTGCCGACATGGCGGCATTGATGTCGTCCATCAGGTCGGGGCGGCTTTTGGGGACGGCAAAATAGTAGTCGCTCGAACCGACGTAGAACATGGGCGACGCCTCGGGCGACGAAATGGTGTCGTTCATGATGATGGCGTCGACCTCGCCGTTTGCGAGCGCGTCAAAGAGAACGGAGCCTCCGTCATACTCCCTGTATGTGCAGGCGATTCCCTCGTTGGCGAGCCACTGCTGGCCGACGATGGTTTGCATAACACCGGAGTTGTAACCGATGGTGAGACCCTGGAGTGCTTGAGGGTCACCCTTGGCCAGGTCGTCACGGTCGGGCCTGGCGTAGATGTAGTAGCGCTCGGTGCCCTCAGGGTTCGAGGAAAAGAGCAGCTTTTGGGCGCGTTCCTCGGAGTAGGAGATGTTGGGCATGAGGTCGATTTCGCCTGCCTCGAGCATGTCCATAAGCTCGGTGAAGGTGCCGGAGACGTATTCGTACCGCCAGCCGGGCGTGTAGTACGACAGGGTCTGGAGGTACTCGTAACCCCATCCCGAGAGACGCTCGCCAGGGGTGCCGTCCTGGAAGCTCTCGTTGTTGACGAGCCAGCCGACGCGGACCGTTTTGACTTGCTGATCGGTATTGGCGGCATAGGCAGGGGCGGGCATGATGGTGCTCAGTATGGCGAGCGCGGTAAGCGCAACGGCCAAGGCGCGATATATAGCTGAACGAAGGACAGCGGCAGCTCTCACATGCAATCCTAACGAATCGAGACATTACCGTATAAGGATACCAGCTCAGCCTGCCCAGTCGGCAGCAGCACCGCTAAACGGTCCCGCCCGGCAGTTGGGGACAGTCCCTTTCTGCCGGCACAGACGATATGAGCAGGACATAAAAACATTGAGAGCCCCTGCTGCATGAAAGACCGCGGATTAGGCCGACAATGGTGAGTGTCTAATTCAGCCGCGGCCGCCGCGCCGCATTCATGGAAGGGGCTCCCATGCTCGATACTACCACCTTCGTCGGCCTCGACGTCCACGCCCGCTCGATAAAGGCAGTCTCCCTCGACGTCATGACCGGGGAGGTGCGCTGCGCGACCTTCGGCTACGACGCCGGGGCAGTCGCGGAGTGGGTGCGGTCCGTGGACCCAAAGGCCAAGTGCGTGTACGAATCCGGGGTCACGGGGTTCGACCTGCAGAAGAGGCTCTCCGGCCTCGGGGTCGGCTGCGTGGTCGGCGCCGTCTCGAAGATGATCAAGCCCAGCGCGGACAGGCGCAGGAAGAACGACCGCAACGACGCCGAGTTCCTCGCCCGCATGCTGTCGGTCGGCAACGTGGTCGAGGTGTGGGTCCCCGACGACGAGTGCGAGGCCGCCCGCGACCTCACCAGGGCGCTCGAGGACGCGAGGGACGACCTCTCTCGCGCGAAGCAGCGGCTCTCCGCCAAGGGCGTGCGGAGGCTGGTCGAGAGGCGGGAGGCGCTGCTCGCGCGCGG
>CAMQHB010000004.1:0-42028 GCA_947001545.1 uncultured Collinsella sp. | reverse complement strand
ACGCGTTGCGCTGAGTCCTGAGGCTGTTGCAATGAAAATGAGAATCAAGGCCGCCGATTTATTGTGCCGCGCAGACAATTAAACCAGCATCTTTAAACATCTGAGCAGTATAGTGACCAAAACTATCGCATAACCGCACTCTGCGAATGGAGAAGTTATGACCGAACACCACGCCATCAGCCGCCGAGCATTTACGTTGGGCCTTGGACTCGCGGCGTTGTCGCCACTTGCAAGCCTGCCCGAAACCGCCATGCTGGGCATTAGCCCGCGGGCAGCCTTTGCGGACAGCACGGCCGGGCCAGCAGTCAGCCTCGACAATTTCGTCATTCGCCTTCGCCCCGCGGGCTATTTTCGTACCGCAAGCGTTAACGAAGACGGCAACGTCATCGGCAACGTCTGCCATCTGTTTAATGACGGCACGTCCAGCAAGCTCATCCTTGAGAACGTAACGACCAAGAATGACGATACAAACTGGTATGCTATCCGCACCTTGCTCAATTTCGAAGAGCATAAAAAGACGGGCTACAGCATTTGGTCGGTCGATGGCGACTCGGACAAAGACGGAAAGGTCATCCACGTATGGAGTGGCGAGCATGACGGCAAGCCCAGCCGCTCTTTTGCGTTCGAGCGTCAATCAAACGGAACCTATATCATCCGAGACCGCACGGTCGAGAAAGAAACCGAGAAAAAAGACATTAAGTACCTGGCAATAGAATCGAACGGCGAAGACCAGGACAACAATAAGATCTGCCATAAGAGTAAGAGCATTCCGTGGGAGCTCGAACTTATCGGTTACGACATGAAAAAGAACGATGCCACGGTTAGCAGCCTCGACTGGATCACGTACAGCAGCTACGTCGATGGGCCATGTTGGATGAAATACGTCGACGACAACAAGTTCCTCGACGAGCTGAGCATCCCGGGTACGCACGATTCGGGCACCTGTAGCGTGGACAACGACACCGAGCCCCAATCCTCGCAAGTAAAATGCCAGCAGGATTACATTCCCACGCAGTTGCTCGAAGGCATTCGCTATTTTGATATCCGGCTCGGAAAGGGCGACAACCCTGGCATCTGCCACGGGGATTTCTACCTATTCAAAAAAGACGGGGACTATCTGCATCTCTCCGATGTCATCGAGTACTTTAAAACGTTTTTGAGCGAAAACCCGAGAGAAGCGCTTATCATGCTCGCATCGCGCGGCAACGACGAGGCTACCGATGACAGTGTTACGACGGCTTTCGCCAAGGTTATGGGCGATAATCCCGATCTGTTCTACACGTCGAGCCGCGTTCCCACACTGGGCGAGGTGCGCGGAAAGATCGTCCTGCTGCGTCGATTTAGGCTCGCCGGCAACAGTGTAAGCGGCCACACGTGAGGCCTCGACCTTACCGAATGGGATGACAAGATCAAGGCTCACTCCGACAGCGCCACTATGTGTCTCGTCCAAGACGCGCGGGGCTTTGAAGCCGCGGGGGAAACAGGCGACAAAGAGCCCTATTGCACCAAGGTATACGCCCAGGACAAGTACAAACTCACGGGAACCGACAAGCTCAGCTGGGTCGATAATGCGCTGAAGGAAACGACCGGGCGCACGCGCAACGAGGTAGATGTCGAGGACGATAACGGGGCCAAGGAGAAAGTCCTGGAGCGTTGCTGGTCTATCAACTACACCAGCTGCACGGGCTTGTCGCACGGAGGCAATCCTTTTACCTCGGCACGAGTAGTCAACGAGCATCTGTATAAGAGCCCGTACATCAATCCCAGCGGCATCGAGGATACAAAGTCAGATTACCTCAAGCACATTGGCATCATCGCATCCGACTTTGTTGATGCGGCGCTGGCCCGGAGCATCTATCAGCGCAATTACGATTACGATACACAGCACAAGCAGACGGCTTCGTGCTACCTCCCAGCCCGCATGCACATGACATATGGCGACTCGCTGAGCGACGCCTCGCTCCAGGACGGCAAGACCGTTGGCGAGGGCCATTTCCGCCTTGTCGACAGCAGCAACGTACTCAACGTAGCGGCTTCGGGGCGTGCATTTGTCATCGAATACGTTGATGTCGACGCCCTAGGCAACGAAACCGCTACAGGACTGCAGGGCTCCGTGCCCATCGATATCGATCCACGCGCGCTGACGCCCCATTTTGAGGGACTCGAAGGCCTTAATGCCGGCGAAGACGTGCGCGCCAAGATTGCGGCATCACTCGAGGGCAAGCTCGAAACCGATGCCTGCACGGCCCAGCTCGAGTTTATGCACGGCGCGAACGGCGCTCCGGGCACAGCAATGGCCGAGGGCGAAACATTTGCCGCAGGAACGTACTGGGTGCGCGTGAACGGTCTCTTGGGCGACGCGGCGCAGAACTACACGCTCGCCAGCGACGGAGCCGCAAGCTTTACCGTAGCGGCCTCGGACAGTGCAGGCGGCGCCGGCACCGGCAGCGGCACGGGCTCTAACGCAGGCAGCGCTGATAAGAATGGTAAGGGCAACAAGGGCAAGGGCTCGGGCGGAAAACTCGCCGACACGGGCGACGGCTCCGGCATTGCCGCCGGGCTCGCCGCTGCCGCCATGGCGACAACGGTCGCCGGTGCAGCAATGCTTGCCAGTGACCGCGAAGACAGCGAAGGCGCCAGCGAATAGGCAAGCCGGCCTTTTAGACACATCGACTCAATCGGGGGCGCAGAACACCGTTCTGTGCCCCCGATTTTTACCTTGGCCCGAACGCCGCTATCGGCTACATCACCATGTTCAGCGCGTTAACAAACTCCTGGGCCTTCGCACGGCTGTTCAGGCTAAAGACGCAAGCGGTCAACAGACGATTGCGCAGAAAAACATCGCGGCCTTTGATTCTAGTGACGCCCGTAATGTCCTTAAGATAAACAATCTCGGTGTGCTTGCCGCCAAAAGTGCCCTTCTTGAGTACCTCAATGCGGTTAGGGTAGATCTTGACGTCTTTATACCTACCCGAACCTTTGTCCTGGAATAGCAGCGTGTTGTTGTCCATACACGTCACTCCCGTGGGGTTCGTTAAAACTGTCTCTATGGCCACATTTTAGTCACTTCGGGAATCCTGCACGAAGGCGCTAGACGACATTGAAATTCGAGTCCGTGCGAAGACCTTTAATGAAGTGCCCAGTACTTCCCCGCAACACAAAAACGGGGCAGTCCGCACTTCTGCGGACTGCCCCGTTCCTCTAACTATCGCATCGCAGCGCCAACCGGCTGCGCTTCCCTACTTCCCAAATAGCGCACCCAGCAGGCCGCGGCGCTTGGGCTTCTCCTCTCGGCAGGAACCCTCGACGGCGGCTGCAACCTGGCGCGGTTGCTCGCCGCCTCCACGGCGCACGATCTGGTACAGGAACGGAGATTTAACGTATTTGACCTCGATGGGCGTGGCATGCACAGTACTTTCGCCGGACAGACGCAGGCTCGGGTTGAGCGGCGCCACGATATGCGTCTCGCGCTTGTCGCTAAACACCACCGCGGCCGCGCGGCCCGTCTGGCCATTTACAGCAATGCGCACCTGCTCGCCATCGCGGCTGTCCGTCGCCGGACGATCGACAAAGTAGACCGGCACCATCACCAGACCGTCCTTATGCTTGCGGGCCTTGCGCGCCCAGGTGCGGACGCTCTTTTTATTGAGCCCCAGCACCGCCTCGGCATCGTTGCCGGCAATGTCGAGCGCCAGCTTATCAATGACCACCTGGTCCTTGGTAGACGCATCGACGGAGACAACGCGGAAGTCGCCTTCCTGCATGGCGGGATCGAACGGCCCAACCTTGGCAAAGTCCCACGGCTCCAAAATTCCCATAAGGCGAACATCCAGGTAGTTTGCCCTGGGATATGCCCAGTCGAGCACCTCGTAGTACACCAAGGTCTCCTTGCTCAGGCCCTTGCCCGGGAAGCTCGCCATCATGCGCAGGTCCGCCAGCGCCATGGGGAAGTAGAAGAGCATCATGTCGTTTTGGATCGCGTCTTCCACGTCGTGCCCGGCAAAGGCCTCCGCATACTGGCGCACCAGCTGCAGCGCGTTGGCACGTGCCTGCTGCGGCGAGATTTCGCAGGGAATGCCCTGCTCCGGCACATACTCCGCACCCACGCCCATGGTCAGACGCTTGCTAAACGTACCGGGCTTGAGCAGGTCGGCAATGCCGATCTTGTTGCCGCAGGACGGGCACTCAAACACACGCTGCGTTGACTCGCCCTCAAAGGACGCTCCGCAGAAGGGGCAAGGAATGCTCACATGCGTGACCTCTTGGAACTCCTGCGCCGTGCCGCGATCCTCCCACAGCAGATGTTCCAGAACCGACTGATTGCGCCAGTGCGCATTGAAGAAATACCAGTCCGGGTCCTCCGGGCGCTCGAGTTGCGACACGTGCGTGAGCTTGAGCAGGCCGTCGACAACCGTCAGCGGCGCATGGCGAATGCCAAGGGCGCTCTTGGGCTCCCCGGCATCGGCCTGCCACGGGATGACCGTGCCGCAATAGGCGCACTCAAAGCTGCGCTTAGCCTGGTGCGAGTACATAGGGCCACCGCAGTTTTGACATTTAATGGCAAACATCTCGTCCATGGAAACGTCCTCCTTTGCACAGGGGCTGTCGACATTAAGTATGTCGAGCAAGCAGGCACACGCCCATACCCATGTGGCCCAAAATGGACCACCCAGGCAGACGAGAAGGCTCGCTCGTTAGCACCGGCAGACTATTGCTGCATTTTCTGAGCATCGGTGCACGGCGCCCCCGCGCGAGCTACACTATCCCCTTAAACATGATTGTGAGGACGACCGCTATGCTATTTGTAAATCGGCTGGTACATACGCTTGTTCCCGGCAGCGAGGGCGAGCCGGTCGATGCATCTTGCCGCACCAACGCGGGCTTTGCCGCAAGCCTCATCTGCATTGGCCTCAACATCACCCTGTGCCTGACCAAGGGCATCGCGGGCCTGCTCGCCGGTTCCGTCTCCCTCGTCGCCGACGCTTTCAACAACCTCTCCGATGCCTCGAGCAACATCGTGAGCCTGCTCGGGTTCCGCCTTGCCAGCCGCCCGGCAGACGAAGGCCACCCCTATGGTCACGGCCGCTATGAGTACCTAGCCGGCCTGTTCGTCGCCGTCCTGGTTTGCGCCGTCGGCATCAACCTGATCCTCGAGTCGGTCACCAAGATCATCAAGCCTTCCCCCACCGCTTACACGTTCATTTCCCTTGCGGCACTGGCTACGTCCATGCTCGTAAAGCTCTGGATGGCCGCGTTCAACCGCACGCTGGGTAACCGCATCGATTCCGAAACGCTCATCGCCACGGCGCAGGACTCCAAAAACGACGTCATCACCTCGGGCTCGGTCTTGGTGGCGGCGCTTATTTCGCAGACGACCGGCTTTGACCTCGATGGCTGGGCAGGCCTGGGTGTGGGCATCTTCATCTGCATCAGCGGCATGGGCCTAGTGCGCGACGCCATCAGCCCATTGCTGGGGCAAGCGCCCGACCCCAAGCTCGTCCAAGCAATCCGCGATAAGATCATGTCCTATCCGCAGGTCTTGGGCACACACGACCTGATGGTGCACGACTACGGCCCCGGTCGTCAGTTTGCCAGCGCCCACGTGGAGATGCCCGGCGAGGGCGACGCGTTTGAGCACCACGAGATCCTGGACACCATCGAGCACGACATCAAGCGCCAGATGGGCATTGGCATCACGCTGCACTGCGACCCCATCGCCACCACCGGCGACGACCTGCGCGGCTGGGTCAAGCGCGGCGTCATGCAGATCGATCCCGCGCTCTCCATCCACGACCTGCACGAGCACGACGGGTTCGTTTCGTTTGACCTGGTGCGTCCCGACGGCTTTGACATATCCGACGAGGAGCTGCTGGAGCTCGTCACGCGCATCGTGCACGAGCGCCGGCCCGATGTCTCGTGCGTCGTCACGTTCGATTCGGGCTTTAGCTCGCCCGAGCGTCCGGCCGAGCAGCTGTAGCCCCGCTCCGCTCGTCCGCTAGTTTCCCTGCGCGCCCGAGATGCCGTTTTGCAGGGCGTTCCAGGCATCCGTCGCCATGTCGCCCAAGTTCTGCGCGGTATCGCCCAGGTTTTGGGCCGTATCGCCCAGCTCTTGCGCCTTGTCTCCCAACTCCTGTGCCTTGTTGCTCAAGTCCTCCAGCGTATTGGAGCTCGAGCTGTCGGTACCGCTTTGTCCGTCAGACGAGTTGCCCGAGCTGCTCTTGTGCGTGAGTTGAATTTCGAGGTTGCCGTTGTCGTTATAGTAGGCAGAAGTAACGACCCAGTTGGCATCGACGACAGGCGTTGAGCCATCATCGGTCAGGACCACGGCATTCGAAAGATCGGCGCCGCGCGACTTGAGAAGCTTCTTGGCGTTGGACCAGTACTGCCCCGGAATATCGCTCAGATCAACGGTGCTAGACGAGGCGGACTCGGTTTGCTCGACAGTGGTATCGGCCGTTGAACTCCCTCGCTTGTTGAGCATGCCCGACACGATGGCAAACACAACCGACAGCGCAAAGAAGATCGCCAGTACGATGAGGATCTTCTTGATCACGCTCGACGAACGCGACGGCTTCTTCTCCTCGTCCTCGCCATATTGCGGAATCGACTTGGGGTACTCGCGATACGGCTCGCGCGACTCGTAGCGAGGCTGCGCCGTGCGAGGCATATACGTCGTCTGCTGAGGCTGCGGAATGGGATTCTGCGGCAGGTTGTCATAGGGATTCGGCGTCGAGGCAGCATAAGAATCCTGCGGCGTGTAATCAAACGGATCCGGAGCTGCGTTGCCATAGGGGCCTTGCGAAGATGCAGCGTAAGAATCCTGCGCCGTGTCGCCATAGCCCATAACCCGGGTGGGCTCGGCAGAAGGCTGCGTCGCGGCGGGGTCGGCATAACCGGGGTTGGGAACAACGCGGGTCGCATCGGCGCTATCGCCAGCCTGCGCGGAACCGTAGCCGCCCATCACGGTTGTCTTGTCCTGATCCATGCAATGATTCCTTTCCGTCGCGCGTGAGCCTCAAGTTATCCATGCATTCTACCCGCGCAAAAGCCTATGATGGGCAGAGTCCGTCGGTATCTACAAGACATGCGCGGGCCTAAGGATCAAAAAGCCCCGCCGGGCCTTGTGGGCACGGCGGGGCGGACAAGCAGCTATGGACAGCAGACTTAGAACAGGCCGGTGATGTTGCCGTCGTTGTCGACGTCGATGTTCTCGGCCGCGGGCACCTTGGGCAGACCCGGCATGGTCAGAACGCTGCCGGTCAGCGCGACCACAAAGTGGGCACCGGCGGAAACCTTGAGCTCACGCACGGTGATGCGGAAGTTCTCGGGAGCGCCCAGGGCCTTGGCGTTGTCGCTAAAGCTGTACTGCGTCTTGGCGACGCACACCGGCAGGTTGCCAAAGCCGTTCTCGCGCAGCTCGGCGAGCTGGCGCTTGGCGGCCGGCGTAAAGTCAACGCCGTCGGCGCGGTAGACCTTGGTGGCAACGGCCTCGAGGGCATCAGCGACATCAGCGCCGTCCTCATAGGCAAACTTGAGCTCGCTCGGCTGCTCAATCAGACGCATGACCTCATCGGCCAGGTCGAGCGCGCCCTCGCCGCCCTTGGCCCAGACCTCGGAAAGCTTAACGTTGACGCCGAGCTTCTGGCACTCGGACTCGATGAGTGCAAGCTCAGCCTCGGTGTCCGTCGGGAAGCGGTTGATGGCGACCACGCAGGGCAGACCATAAACGTTCTGGATGTTGTCGACATGACGCAGCAAGTTAGGCATGCCAGCCTTGAGTGCCTCGAGGTTCTCCTCGTTGAGGTCGGCCTTGGCGACGCCACCGTTGTACTTAAGCGCACGAGCGGTCGCGACGACCACGACGGCGCTGGGGCGAACGCCCGTCATGCGGCACTTGATGTCGAGGAACTTCTCGGCACCCAGATCGGCACCGAAGCCGGCCTCGGTAATGGCAACATCGCCAAAGCGCATCGCCATACGCGTGGCCATAATAGAGTTGCAGCCGTGGGCAATGTTGGCGAAGGGACCGCCGTGGACAAACGCGGGCGTGCCCTCGAGCGTTTGCACCAGGTTGGGCTTAAGCGCGTCCTTAAGCAACGCGGCCATGGCACCCTGGGCCTTGAGGTCGCGGGCACGGACGGGCTCGCCGGCAAAGCTATAGCCGACGACAATCTCACCCAAGCGTTCCTTGAGGTCGTTGATGCTCGTAGACAGGCACAGGATTGCCATGACCTCGGAGGCAACGGTGATGTCGAAGCCGTCCTCGCGCGGCACACCTTGGGCCTTACCGCCAATGCCATCGATAACATGGCGCAGCTGACGGTCGTTCATGTCGACGACGCGCTTCCAGGTGATGCGCTTAACGTCAATACCGAGCTGATTGCCCTGCTGGATGTGGTTATCGAGCATGGCGGCCAGCAGGTTGTTGGCAGCACCGATGGCATGGAAGTCGCCGGTAAAGTGCAGGTTGATGTCCTCCATGGGAATGACCTGGGCCCAACCGCCGCCAGCGGCACCGCCCTTGACGCCAAAGACGGGACCGAGCGAAGGCTCACGCAGGGCCACGGCGCTCTTGATACCGCGACGACGCAGGCCATCGGCCAGACCGATGGTCGTGGTGGTCTTGCCCTCGCCCGCGGGCGTTGGGTTGATAGCGGTCACGAGGACGAGCTTGGCCTGGTGATCAGTCGGCTCGTTGAGCAGTGAATAGTCGACCTTAGCCTTGTCGAAGCCGTACGGAATAAGGTGCTTAACGTCGACGCCGGCGTTCTTGGCCACCTCGGTAATAGGCAGTGGCGTGACAGAACGTGCGATTTCGATGTCAGTAGGCATGGGCGGTCCTTTCGTTACCGAATGAGAAAAAGACCAATTCAGCATAGCACGGGCGCGCAATAGTAAAACGCCCATAACCGATGAACGGCGATATGTTTACCCGATGCCCAGCGATAGTCCAACAGCCCGCCAAAACAAAGCGCCCTAAACGGTAGGTTCAATCCCCAGGTGCTCAAAGGTGCGAAGGGTTGCCTGACGGCCCTGCGGCGTACGAATCATCAACCCGCACTGCAGCAAATAGGGCTCATAGACATCCTCGAGCGTGCCCGGGTCCTCGCCCACCGCGCTGGCAAGGGTCGTAAGTCCCACGGCACGACCGGAGAACGTCTTGGCGAGCGTCTCCAAAATGCGAATATCCATCCAGTCCAGGCCGAGCTCGTCGATCTCGAAGAACTCGAGTGCCTGGCGACAGATATCGAGCTCGATGGGGCCGTTGCCGCGCACCTGTGCGTAATCGCGCACGCGCTTGAGCAGGCGGTTGGCAAGACGTGGCGTGCCGCGCGAACGCGAGCCGATCTCGAGTGCACTGGGATGGTCGATCGTCACGCCCAGGATAGTCGCCGAGCGCGTCACAATCTGCGCGAGCTCCTCGACCGTGTAGTAATCCAGGCGATACGAAATGCCAAAGCGGTCGCGCAACGGGCCGGTCAACATGCCTGAGCGGGTCGTTGCCGCTACCAGCGTAAACTTAGGAATATCCAGGCGAATCGAGCGCGCCGCCGGACCCTTGCCAATCACGATATCGAGGGCAAAGTCCTCCATCGCGGGGTACAGGACCTCCTCGACCGAACGGTTGAGGCGGTGGATCTCGTCGATAAACAGCACATCACCCGGCTGCAAGTTAGTAAGGATGGCCGCCAGGTCACCCGTGCGCGCGATGGCAGGGCCACTCGTGGTCTTGATCTGAGCGCCCAGCTCGTTGGCGATAACGGTGGCCAGCGTGGTCTTGCCCAGGCCCGGAGGACCCGAGAAAATCACGTGGTCGAGCGTCTCGCCACGGCTCTGCGCCGCTTCGATCAACACGCGCAGGCTCTGCTTGATGTGCTCCTGGCCACAGTAATCGTCCAGGCGCTGGGGGCGCAAAGTGCGGTCGACATCGAGGTCCTCGGCCGTCAGCTCCGAGCCCACCATGCGCTCGCCGTGCGCCATGGATGCCGCCGGCGAGTTGCCGGGCGTCGCCCACAGGTCCTGAGAGTCATCGGCTTCCCACATCACGCATCCATTCCGAGTCGCTTAAGCGCCGCGCCGAGCAGATCCTCGACACGCATATTCTGCCCATCATACCCGCTCAGGGCAACATCGGTCTCCTGCGGGCTAAAGCCCATGGAAAGGAGCGCCGCACGGGCATCATCGATGGCCGAGGGAGCAGCAGCGGGTACGGACATCGCAACCTGGCCGGGAATCACATCGACCGGGACAAAGCCCTTGTCCTTGGCAAAGGTGCTCTTGAGCTCCAGGATCAGACGCTGAGCTGTCTTTTTGCCCACACCGGGTACCTTGGCCATGCCTTTGTCGTCCTCGGCCATCACCAGCGAGTACAGCTGCCCCACGGTATAGGTGGAAAGAACGGCGAGCGCCAAGCGCGGGCCAACGCCCGAGACGGACACGAGCCGATCGAACATCGTGCGCTCATCCTTTGAGGAAAAACCGAAAAGTGTCATGGCGTCCTCGCGCACCTGCATACGCGTGTAGAGGCGGACCTCGCCACCGGGCGTCGGCAACGTGGCCGCAGTGCTGCCCGAAATGCCGAGCTCAAAGCCAACGCCCGACACATCGACGACAGCAGAGCTCATCGTGGCCTCGACAAGCGTTCCGTGGAGCTGGGAGATCATCAGTATCCGGTTCCTCTCTGTTGATAGAACTCGCCGCCGGTAAGCGCCCGGGTGCGGCTGAGGTTAACGTGGCAGATGGCGCAGGCCAGGGCATCGGCGGCATGGTCGGGATGCGGGTCGTGGTCGAGCTGTGTTAGCGTGCGTACCATGTAGGCGACCTGCCGCTTATCAGCGGCGCCGGTGCCCACCACAGCCTGTTTGATCTGCATGGGCGTGTACTCGCCAATCTCGAGCGCGCACTCCGAAAGCGCCACAAGCGCAGCACCTCGGGCATGCGCCGTGGGAATGGCCGAACGAACGTTGGCGCCAAAGTAGATGCTCTCAACAGCAGCCGTGTCGGGTCGATAACGCTCGACGACATCCTTAAGGTCACGGGCGATATGCGACAGGCGCACCGCGAGCGGGCTGCCCGCGCTGGTCTCGATGCAACCGTAGGCACGGCAGCGAACCTCGCCACGCCGCTCCTCGATAATCCCCCAACCCGTATGGGCCAAACCGGGGTCAATGCCCAAGATAACCAAGCCAACCTCCCCTCGTCACCAGCACAGCACAAGGCAAGGCCCCGCGCATCATTCACGAACGTCTGTTCTAGAATAACACAACGGGGCCAAGATGCTTAGTTGAAGTGTCAGGGTTGGAAGCGAATCCTATCCCATAGTTAGTTCTGCGAGAAAAAGGGGAACTGCCTCGGATCAACCGGCGGATGCGGCATCGGGCCACCCTGGGGACTACCTTGCGAGCCGCCCTGACCGCCCATCATCTTATCGATGGCGTCCTGAACCTCGCCCTCGAACTTTTTCATTCCCTCGTGCAAACGACGCTGACCGTCCTCAGAGCGCAGCTCCTCCATTTGCTCGGGCGAAATACCCAGTAGCTCGCCCAGCACGCCCATCATCTCGTTTCGCACGCGCTCGCTCGTATCCTCGTCAGCAAAACGGCGCACCTCGGCGCGTGCCAGCGAATCAACCGTCATGCGCTCCTTGCCGTTAAGCCCCAGGTCAGACCACGCAAGCATGTACGGCCAGGCGCGCTCAGCAAACGAACGGGCCGAGACGATCGGAGCCGTCGGCAGCATGCGACGAGCAGCCTCACCCTGGCGCACAAGCATCAGCAGCAGCGAGCAGGCCTCGGGCTTGCCGGCGGCCATCGGGATGTCGTCGAAGGGACGGTTGCGGTCGACGTGTGACTCGAGCGTGCCATCGACCTCGCCCGGCTCAAGTCCGCCGAGCAGCTGCGCCGCACGATCGAGCATGTCGACCGGGCCGTCGAGCGTCGAGAGCGCCCGCGCCAGCACGCGCTCCATGCAATCCTCCACCGCGTTGAGCGTCACGAGCTCCTGCGGCACCACGGCGGACGTGCGGTTACGCACACGCGCCACAAACTCGAGCGTCGACAGGTATACGTCACCAAAGGGCGCATAATCGCCCTGGTAGCCACCGCAAAGCGCGGGCGCCGCCAGCGCGTACTCAGTTTTGGACAGTGGGCTCAACGCCATCGCACCCAGCTCGAGCGCCGTATCCTCCAGCATGAGGCCCAGCGTACGCGAGCGCAGGCGCTCGGCGTCGCCCGCCGACACATCGCGGTCGAGCACACGCGCGGCATCCGGCGCATCACGCTCAACCGTGCGAATATGCAGGCGTTCGGCAATGGCGCGAACGGCGGCACAGCGGGCAGCCTCGGCCTCCTCCTGCGCCGGCGTAAAGATATGGTTGCGCCCCAGCACCAGGCCAATTACGTTACGCGGACCCAGAGCGTCAACGGCCAGCGCCGCCAGCAGGGATGACGGCAGGTCACCCTCGAGTGCCACCACAGCACGCGACGCACCGTGGGCCCGAGCGTTGTCGCGCACGGCGAGCACCAGCGCCTGCCACAACCACTCCTCGGAACGGAACTCGGGCAGTTCGTGATCTTCCAGTGCATCGAGCATCACGCCGCGCTGAATCTCCTGAACCAGCAGGCTCTCCTCAAAACACGGCGCCTGGGCCACCACGCGACCGCAGTCGTCGAGCACAAACGAACCGCCGGTATACACCGACTCGTCATAGGCACCGACCGGCGCCATGCAGGCAAACCACACGCTGCGCTTGGATGCGATCTTGCGGTAGGCGCCGCTGCGAACGGCGGCAATGGCGGCAGTCTCGCGGTCGGTCATGTCAAACGCGTTGAATTGGAAATACGCAATGAGGTCAACACCGGTCGGCAGCATCTCGAGTTCGCGGTCCAAGTCAAAAATCACGGCGATGCGCACGCCGTCCACGTCGAACACCGGCGGCGCCCAACGTGTGTCGTTGTTCTCGCCACGCTGCAGGGCAATGCTCGAACGCGCCGGCACCACATGACCGTCCTTGAGCATCATGTAGTCAAGCAGCGGCTGGCCCTCAAACGAAACCGCCGCGGGCACGATGCAGATCATGTCAAGCTCCTGGATACGCTCGGCGACACCAGTCAAACCGGCAAGCACGTCGTGCTCAAAGTCGGCAGCGCCCACCAGGCCACCGGGCATGGCGCCCATAAAGAGCGGAGCCGGAACGCACAGCACGCGCGCCCCGCGCTCATGGGCCAGACGAGCCTGGTCCTCGATGCGGCCGCAAATGCCCTCAATATCACCCAGGCGCATATCGATCTGTGCAAGCGCGAGCTTCATGGCCCAGCCCTTTCCGTCGTAAACCATCGAAATCGTAGTAAAAGCGCCGGCCGCATAATGCAGCCGGCGCTTGCATGTGCATATGCTTGCTATGATACCCCGAGCGGGGGCGCGCTCCTAGAATGTCGCGGACCACAGCCCGTGCAGGTTGCAGTAGGCATAGACGGTACCGGTCTTGGAGCCGCCCGCGAAAAACGTCGCGGGTTTCATGCCGGGCTCAAGGTAATGAACCTCTAAGCGGCCCTCGGCCTCAAGCGCAATCCACTCAATGTAGTGTTCGGGCAGGCTGGGGTGCTCGACCGAGCCAACGCGCGCGCGAATCACGTGACCGTCGCGCTCGGTCTCGACAACAGGCACGTGCTTCTCGTGCGCCGCGTCCTCGGTGTTCGCGGTCAGCTCCGTGCAGCCGGTAGGGGTTGCAACGTCGTTGCCAAGGGCGGCAATGAGCTTGCCGTCGGGGTCCTTAAAGAATTTCGCCATGATGCTCTCCTTTGCTGATGTGCCGATGTTCTCGATGTTTCTTATGCCCAAAGGCAAGCGAACCATCCACGGCATCGCAAATGAACACATAACGAGCGGGGACGACGGGGCAACGTGCGCTATCCGCCCTGGCGGCCCCACCCGAGCGGGTTAGCGCCCGTCGCCGCCGAGCAGCGCCAGAACATCCTCGCGGGTAAACAGCGCCGAGGAGATGCCGTCGCCGCCGAGCACACTGTTGACCAGGTCGCGTTTGGACTCCTGCATCCGCATGATGCGCTCCTCGATCGTGTCCTTGGCGATGAGCTTGTACACGGTCACGGTATGTTGCTGGCCAATACGATGCGCGCGGTCAGTCGCTTGGTCCTGCGCCGCCACGTTCCACCACGGGTCGTAGTGGATGACCACGTCGGCAGCCGTCAGGTTAAGGCCCACGCCGCCCGCCTTAAGCGAAATCAAAAAGACCGGAACCTCGCCCGCTTGGAACTGCGCGACCATCTTGGCGCGGCTCTCCTTAGACGAAGCGCCCGTGAGCTTAAGGAAGACGATGTCCTCCTTGGCCAAGCGCTTACCGATGATATCGAGCATACCCGTAAACTGGCTGAACAACAGGATGCGATGTCCGCCGTCGTGGGCGCCGTGCACGAGCTCCATGCACGTATCGAGTTTGGCGCTCCCCGCCTTGTAATCCTCGTAGTGTAGACGCGGGTCGCAGCAGATCTGGCGCAGCTTGGTGAGCTCGGCGAGCACCTTGAGCTTGTCTTTCTTAAACTCGGATGACTCGCGGTGCTGCACCTGTTGGGCGATACGGTCCTGGTTGGCCAGGTAGAGCTTGCGCTGCTCGCCGGTGAGCTGCGCCATGACCGTATCCTCGATCTTCTCGGGCAGGTCGGCCACCACGTCTTCCTTGACACGGCGCAGCACAAACGGCGACACGAGCGCTTGCAGGCGAGCGGCACTGTCGCCCTCGGCATGCTCGACCGGGCTTTCGAAGCGCTTTGCAAACGATTCACGCGTGCCGAGCAGGCCCGGCATTAAAAAGTCGAAGATGCTCCAGAGCTCGGATAGGCGGTTTTCGATGGGCGTGCCCGTCAGGGCAAAGCGCACGCCGGCAGGCAAGCGCTTTGCGGCGCGCGCCACCTGGGTGAGCGGGTTTTTAATGTACTGGGCCTCATCGAGCACCGCACGGGCAAAGTCCTGCTCGGCGTACTCGTCGATATCGCGCCGCATAAGGTCATACGACGTCACGACCACGTTATGCTCGGCCACGCCGGCAATCTGTACGCGACGCTGCGCCTTGGCGCCCACGATGGCGCACACATCGAGCGAGGGCGCAAAGCGCTCCAGCTCGGCAGTCCAGTTGTACACGAGTGAGGCCGGGCATACCACGAGCGTGGGCTTGGTGTCCCCCGCCTCCACGCGCGCCAGGATATGCGCGATCATCTGGAGCGTTTTGCCCAGGCCCATGTCGTCGGCCAGGATGCCGCCAAGGCCCAGGTGTTCGAGCGAGCCGAGCCACTGGTAGCCGTCGACCTGATAGCCGCGCAGTGTGGCCTTGAGCGAGACCGGCACCGTAAAGTCCATCTTGCCGAGCGTGTCCAGACGCTCGACGGTACGGCGGAACGCAGCGTCGCGATCGGCCTCAAGCGCCGGCGTGCGCGCAAGCATGCTATCGACGAACAGGGTACTCGACGCGGGGAGCGACACGCCGTCGAGCAGGTCGACAGCATCGACACCCAGGTCCTCGGCAAGGCCAAACGCGGCGCGGGCGCCCTCGTCCAGGCGAATGATGTCGCCGGACGTAAGGCGCGCAAACGTCTGGTGGCGCTTGTACGAGTCCAGATAGATGGCAAGGTCGGCCGCCGAAAGACCGCTCGCGCCCAATTCAACATCGAGCAGGTTGCTCTTGACGGTCGCACGCACCGAAAGCTTGGGCGCGGGACGGACCGAAATCTGGCGCAGACGGTCGCTGAGCATAACCTCACCCAACTCGGACAGGGCAGACAGGCCCTCGGTCAGCAGGCAGAACAAGCTCTCGTCATCGCGTTCCTCAAACGCCAGACCGCCCTCGTAAAAGTCGAAATACAGGGCCGCCGTATCCATAACGCGAAACTCTGCCACCTCGTCGCGGGGCGGCACGCCCGGGCGCTGCTCTTCGAAGGGGCTGCCCGGAGCGCCCAGACTAAAGAGGTCTGCCGACCAGTCGCCGTAGGTAACCGTAATTTTGCAGGTCACGAGCCCATCGTCGACGCCGATTGCCATAGCAAAGCTCGGCTCGGGCGCCACGGTATCGAGCGCAGCGGGCGCGGTAAGGTCGGTATAGTCGCGCAAAATGGGCAGAGCCATACGACAGAACTCCCCCACCTGGTCGGCAGCGATATGGACTGGCGTGCGACAGGGCAGCAAGCGCGATAGGAACGGCGCCGCATGCTGGGCAAACGCCACATCGGTGCGGCGCGCACGGCGGGTGTCGACCAGATAAGCTGCGTCGCCCGAAGCAAAGCAGTATGCATCGGCCGGCAGGCGCAGATCGTAGCTACCACCAGCCGCCGGAGCGATTTTGGCGGCAAGGAGCGGTGGGCGCTTAGCGGACGCCTCGTCCTCCCCTTGCGGAGACAGCTCAACCGCCACGTCATAGGTGCGATGCGTCGTCGTCCCCCGCGACCAGGCGGGCTCAAAAGAGATGGTCTGGCCGCGCAGCAGGTCCAGCACATATACGATGCTATGCTCGGACAGCGGCAACTGACGCTCGGCGACAAAACCGCTGCGGGCAAAGTCGTACGACGCCGAACGCGAGCTTGTGATGTCATCGAGATAGGCAACTGTCGTCAAGACAAGGCTGAGCAGCTTTGTCGACACATCTTCGAAGGCTTCGGGCGTATGGACAAACGTGAGCTTCTTGCCGTACGAGAAGGTGCCGCCGCGCACGTAGGCATCGGCCATGCCGTCGATATCCTTGACCACGTAGGACACCGAACCGCAGCGAATGCGGAACTCGAGCGCCCAGCTAAAGCGGTCGGCGAACAGCGGATTGTAGTACGGCACCAACGAGGGCTCCAACGCCGCTTTGGGGGCGTCGGGACCAACGGCACCGGCAAGCTTGCGGCGCATGCTCGCCAGCTCATCCATGCGCGCGTTCGAAAGATCGGAGAGCGCCGCCATGAGGCTGGGACTCGTGGGGACAGGTGCTGGGAAGGGAAAGTTGGGGTTGACCGTGGGCGTTGTAGGCGCGGGACGCGCGGACTGTTTGGGCTGAGCCGCAAACGTGCGGACCGGCGTGCGCAAACCTTCGACGGGCTCGGCACCGCTGGCGTCCAGGTACGCCAGCGCCGTGGCGATGGCGTGCTTGCACATGCCGGGGTAGCGATAGGCAGCGGGGCAATCGCAGTCGTAGTCGATCACCTCGTGCTCGTCCATGTCGAGCGCCACGTGCGTCTTGTACAGGTCGCCGCGCGAGCCGCGCACCGAGCCCTCGATGTTCACGTTTTTGGAGAAGCGCGAGCCGGAGTCCTCAAACGACAGCACGGCACCGTTGAGCATGAGCGAACGCCCCTTCATAAAGGTGCCGCTCAACGCCGCCTCTTTGCGAAGCGCCTGCACAAACGTCCCCTGTGCCATCACTTCCTCCAATCTCGCGCGGACCAGCAAGGTCGCCCTTAGATCACCGTCACGCGACCCTGGTTACCCACGATGGCTTTTGCCTCTGCCAACAGCGGAATCGAGCGTGCGTTGACCTTGGCCGGCACCTCGGCACGCAGCACACGCCCGTCCACCTGCTCGATAAAGATCTCCACGCGGTCGCCGCCCGGGTTGGCGGTAAGCACCGTGGCAAGACGCGCCATATTGCCCTGGCTAAAGCGGCTGTTGGGCACCATGACCTCAAACACCTTGGGCTTGTTGTTCTCCTCATTAAGCTCCAGTGGCACGATCTCCTGCGCGATGATCTGATCGCCGCGGTCCGAGCGCTCAAGCTTGCCCTTAATGCGCACAAACGCATCGGACAGCTGCGCGCCGGTCTCGGGATCGACCTCGCCGTACAGGTACCCCTCGGCCTCCTTGTAGGTCTTGGGGAACACCACGACCGTGGCCTCACCTTCCATGTCCTCGAGCTGCACGATGCCCATGGGGTCGCCGTTTTTGGTCACGCGCTTGGACACGCTCGAGACCATACCGGCCCACCACAGCGCCTTGCCCTCGGGAATCTCCTGGTTGATGGTACCGCCCGTGGGGTTTTGCACCTCGTAACCGGTGTCGATCTGCGAGAACGAAAAGTCGCGCGCCTTGGCTAGCGCATACTCAAACGGGCGCAACGGGTGGTCCGAGACATAGATGCCCAGAACCTCCTTCTCCTGGCTCAGCTTAAGGTGGCGGTCCCACTCCTGGCCGTCCGGATCGGGCACGCTCACCTCAAAGCCCGAGCCCTCAACGTCGCCGAACATATCGAAGAACGACGTCTGGCCGCTCGCGCGATCCTTTTGGCGCTTCACGGCGGCATCGATGATGTTCTCGGGGTTGTTCTTATCCACAAAGTGCATCATCTGGCGACGCGGATACCCCGTGGAGTCGAAGGCGCCTGCCTTGATGAGCGATTCGATCACGCGACGGTTGGCCTGGCTCGAGTCCACGCGCTCGACAAAGTCGTGCAGCGTCTTAAACGGGCCGCCCGCCTCGCGCTCAGCGATAATCGCCTGCGCCACGCCAGTGCCCACGCCGCGGATGCCGGCCAGACCAAAGCGCACGCCCTCCTTGGTAGCCGTGAACTCGGTACCGGACTCGTTGACATCTGGCGACAGCACGGGGATGCCGTCGTGGCGGCACGCCGAGACGTAATGAACGATCTTGTCGGTCTTGCCCGTGTAGGACGTCAGAACGGCCGCCATGTACTCGTGCGGATAGTGCGCCTTAAGCCACGCCGTCTGCATAACCAGGATGGCGTAGCCGGCGGAGTGCGACTTGTTAAAGGCGTAAGACGCGAACTCGAGAACATCGTCCCAAATCTTCTGGGCGACCTCGCGCGTGTAGTTGTTCTTGATAGCACCGTTCATCCAGTGGTCGTAGGTGGTCTCGTCCGAGCCATCCTCCCAGTGGAGCACCGTCGACGTGAGCAGCTTGATCTTTTTCTTAGCCACGGGCTTACGGATACGCGAGTCCGATTCGCCCTTGGAGAAGCCGCACATCTCGACGGAGATGAGCATAACCTGCTCCTGGTAGACCATGGTGCCGTAGGTTTCGCCCAGGATGTCGTCCAGGCGGTCGTCGTAGGAGACGGCCGGCTCCTTGCCGTTCATACGGTTGATGTAGGACGAAACCATGCCGGCGCCCAGCGGGCCCGGGCGGTACAGAGCGATCAATGCCACGACATGCTTGTATTCGGTGGGTTTCATGTTCTTGATCGTGGCCGTCATGCCGGCGGACTCGACCTGGAAGACGCCGGCGGTGTGGCCGGAGCCCATGAGCTTAAAGATCTCGGGATCGTCAAAGGGAATCTCTTCCTCTTTGATGTCGATGCCGAAGTTCTTTTTGATGTTTGCCTTGGCCTTGGAGATAACCGTCAGCGTGCGCAGGCCCAGGAAGTCCATCTTGAGCAGGCCCATGTCGGCAACGGTATGGCCCTCGTACTGGGTAATCTCGACGCCGCCCTTGGTGTCGAGCTTGGTGGGCACATGCTCGTTGACGGGGTCGCGGCAGATCAGAACGGCGCACGCGTGCACGCCCTCGCCACGGGTGAGGCCCTCAATCGAGAGCGCCGTGTCGATGATGCGGCGGGCGTCGTCGTCCTTTTTATAGGCCTCGGCAAAGTCGGGGTTAAACAGATCCTCTTTGCCGGGTTGTTTTTCGAGCACCTGCTTGAGCTTGACCTTGGGGTCGCTCGAGACCATCTTGGACAGGCGCTGGCCCATGTAGACCGGGTAGTCCAGGACGCGCGCGGCGTCGTTGATGGCCTGCTTGGCCTTAATGGTCGAGTAGGTGATGACGTGGGTGACCTTCTCGGGGCCGTAGAGCTGGCGAACGTGCTCCACGACCTCGAGGCGCCGCTCATCGTCGAAGTCCATATCGATATCGGGCATCTCGGTACGCTGCGGGGACAGGAACCTCTCGAACATCAGGCCGTTCTCGAGCGGGTCAAACGCGGTGATGTTCATGGCGTAGGCGACGATAGCGCCGGCGGCCGAGCCACGGCCGGGGCCGACGCCGATGCCGTTGTCCTTAGCCCATTGCACGTACTCGGCGACGATCAAAAAGTAGGCGGCAAAGCCCTTGTCGCAGATGACCTTGTATTCGTACTCAAAGCGCTCTTTGATGTTGACGCCGCCGATCTCGCGCGTGGCCCAGTCGTCACCGTAGTGCTGGCGCAGGCCCTTCTCGCACTCGCGGCGGAACTGGCTCTCGTGCGTCTCGCCGGGATCGAGCAACGGGAAGCGCGGCAGGATGATGGAGTCCCAGTCCAGTTCCACGTAGCACTTGTCGGCAATCTCGAGCGTGTTGTCACAGGCCTCGGGGCAATACGGGAACATCGCCCGCATCTCCTCCTCGGTCTTCATATAAAACTCCGAGCCGGTCATGCGCATGCGGTTGGGGTCGTCGACCTTGGCGTTCATGCCGATGCACATGATGACGTCCTGCACGGGCGCGTCCTCGCGGCGCAGGTAGTGAAAGTCGTTGGTAGCGATGACCTTGACGCCCACCTGTTTGGCGATGTCGATGAGCGTACGGTCCATCTGCTCGTCGGTCAGGCCATTATCGGTGGTAATGCCGTGTTCCTGAATCTCGATATAGAAGTCGCCGGGATCGAAGGTGTCGCGGAAGGTTTCGGCCCACTTGATGGCGCCTTCCATGTCGCCGCGGTCGATGTATTTGGGGATGATGCCCGCGATGCAGGCGCTCGTGCAGATCATGCCCTTGGCGTGGCGGCGCAGGTTGTCGAGCGTCACGCGCGGCTTGTAGTAAAAGCCCTGCACGGCGGCCTCGGAAACCGTCTGCATCAGGTTGACATAGCCCTCCTGGTCCTTGGCCAGAAGGATCATGTGGTAGAGCTCGGGCTTGTGGTCGCGGGCAAGGGTCTCGTCCGGCGTAAAGTAGACCTCGCAGCCAAAGATGGGTTTGATGACCAGGGGCGGCTTGAGCTCGTCGATATTGCCCTTCTCGTCCCACATGGCCATGTCCTTCACATACTGGGCATGCTCGCGCGGGTTTTCCTCGGGATCGGGCTCCACCAGCTCGTCGCGGCGGTCCTTTTCCAAGAAGGCCTTGTCGTGGCTCCAGGTTTTGTACTCGGGCGTGTTGTGGTTGACGGCGTCGCAGGCCAGCGCCAGGTCGGGTACGCCATACATGTAGCCGTGGTCGGTAATGGCCACGGCGGGCATGCCCAGCTCAACGGCACGGTTGACCATATCCTGGATACGGGTTGCGCCGTCGAGCATGGAAAAGACAGTGTGGTTGTGCAGATGGACGAATGCCATGTGATGAGCTCCGATGCGGGTTCGTGTTCTGACTGAACGATTTTACCCCACGGCACGGACAGCACCCGAACCTAGCCAAACCCACACGGGTAGTCAATTTGGGACCTTCAAAAAGGGGAATGAGGGCATCCAGATATATCGAGTATTACTGGAACCCCGGCGATGCGCGGAATGATTTGTGACGAATAGTCATGTCCATCAAGAAGGCTCGACGCTTCGGATAGCTCGTCAATCGATATATCAATTCTTGGAGACCTGTATTCCAACCATTTTTAATGAAACAACGGCGGTAATTGCTATCGCGATTGCACCAATAATACCGAGCGCTATCTGAATGGGATATAACCCCAACACATGTCCAAATATGGAGAAAAACACTGCAGAAAAGAGAGCCCTTACCAGAGACGCGACGGAAAGGATCGTCGCGCGGAGATCGTCCGCTATCGCATCTTGGATTAAGTTTTCCGAAGTGATGTACACCACTTCTGGGAGAAAACAAAGCACCATGCTAAGGCCAAACAAACACAGCGGATTTGAAGCGAACCACGGAAGAATCATGAAAAGGCCAGCCTCGATTAGCATCGAGCCGAGCATGGTATTTCTTTTCCCGAAACGCAATGAGAAGAAATCTGCTGCAATGTAGGCCGTCGCATTTACTGCATAGGATGCACCGAAAAAGATTCCTATTATGGAGACGGGAGCATCAAATGCGTCGAATACCAACTGATTCAAGTTGTAATAACTCCCATAGAATCCATCGAGCATGCTTGTGCCGATTAGAAGAAGCAATACCGCAAAAGCGGATTCTCCAACACGCCAGGTTTCGCGTCTGAACATCTTGGCCGCGTCAAACCTTCCCTTTTCAGAGCTTTCAGAACGGGTCGCTTCCGTCCTCTCAATGGGATACAGAAGGAAAAGCTGCAGGAGATAGAAAACGGAGACACATACGTAGAGGGCGCTCCAAGATACTTGGGCAATGAAAGATCCGAGCACAATCGCCATTCCCGTAGCGATTGATTGCGCGGCAAGCAGCCGAGCGTTGATGGTGAGGAAACGCTCTCCTTGACCGGCATTCCGGGCAATTTCATATAAAAGTGCTTGTTCGGATCCCGATTGAAGGGAGTAGGCGAGTGCCTCAACAAGGGAAAGCACGACAAGAAAGGGACCTGAGAGCAACAGCATGCCAGCCGTATGGAAGAAAAGCAGCAGCACGCCCACTTGAATCGAAAACTTCTTTCCAAAGAAATCGCCTATCAGCCCTGTTGGCAGCTCGAGGACGACCGTTGCAATGTTAAACAGGGCTTGATAAAGCGCGATTTCCGTGACAGACATTCCTTTCTCCGCAAGGAAAAGTAGAAACACTCCCCGATTTAAAACAAATCCCGCGAGAACGAAAAAGACGGAATAGATGTGCAGTTGCGTAGCGGCATTCTTATTCATTTGGCACTTCCATCAACTAATTTTGTCGGGCCGCTCGCTACTGACTCGAAGCCTGAAGTGTTCACAGCTGATGTGAAGAGTGGTAAAGCTTTTGCACAGGGTATCAATGGAATACATCCGAAGCGTTTTCGGCAGTATCATCGGCGAAGGCGGGATTAGCCTTTACGCGGCGCTCACCCTCGATGTATTTGACGATTTGATCAATCGTCTGGTTGGCGTGGCTCTTGAGCTTTCGCTCATAGAAGAAGAGGCCAAGCTTGCCGCGCGTGCCAGACGTGCTGCCACCCACACCCTGAAAATCCTCGGTATAGGTGAGCTCGCAGGCACCATCGCCAGCAGGTGCAGCCTCATAGCGCATGGTATTAATGCCCGCCGCATACTGAAAACGGACCTCATAGAGGCACGGGTAGTCAAAGTGCTTGATCTTAACCTTGATCGCCGTGCCCTTGGCCTTGCCTTTTGCGGACTGGGCACGCTTCTCGTACTTATAGCCGTTGAGCTTGTTGCGGCTGGGACGCTTGCCCGTGGCGTTCTCGATATCCTGCATGATGAACCCCGCCAGAGCGTCAAAAAGCTCCTCCGGCGTCACCTTAAGCATTTTGGTGAGCTGCATGATGGCTCCTTATTCGTTTGAACCGTTCGAGTCATTGTACCGCCCCAGGCTCTCCCATGCGTTGCGGTGAAATGCGGACTGTTTGGCGGCTTTTTTGGCCAAAACAGTCCGTATTCCACCGCAAGTTATCTGAGGGCTAGAAGTTGTAGGTGACCACTTGAGGTTCGGCAGGTTTGACGAAGAGGGTCGGATCGGCCTGTTCCACGCGAACGAACTTGACCGTCACCGTCTCAACGCCCGCCTTGTGCAACACGTCGGCGTAGACGCGCGCCTGCAGGGCGTGTTTCTCGAGCAGCTGGCCCGGCGTCTCGTCCGGCGTGCCGCCCGTCTTGTAGTCGATGACCAGTGCGCGCGACGGATCGGCCGGGTCGGTGGCCAGTGCATCGATGGCGCCCTCGGCATAGGCACCGTAGCGGGCAATGTCCTTGTCCTCGCAGCCCAGCGAGAAGAACGGCACTTCGGCACGGATGCACGGCCACGCGAGCAGCTCGGCACGAACCGACGACTTGAGCCAGCGATCCAGGGCGGCATCGAAGCGCTGGCGCTGCTCCGGCGTCAGGTGCCACAGGCGAGCCAGGGCGTCGGCACGCTCAGCGGGCAGCGCATCGGCACCCATCTCGATGAGCCACTGGCAGGCGGCATGGAACGCCGAGCCCAGCGCCATGGGATTGCCGGCGGGCTCGACAGCAGCCACGTCCGCATCCGTCATCTCCGAGCCATCCGACTCCGCATCATCGCCAGCCTCGTCCATGGGCACGCGCGTCTCGGCGGCACGGTCCTCGGCCTCGGCATGCAGCGCCGCGGCAATCGACGAATAGCTGTACGAATCACGCACCGGATACGGGCAGATGCCCATGCGCACGCCCGCCGCCTGGGGATATACCAACTCCAATGCATCGGGCGACGGGTCGGCGGGGCCGGGCGCGACCGGGCGATCGGCGGCGGTATCGGCACCCTCCGCCTCCGCATCACCGCGAACGAGCCTGCCCTCGGCATCCAGCGAAGCGTTGGCCTCAAACGCCTGCTCGCCAAATGTAAAGTCCGAAAGCGAAATGAGCTCGTAGTCGCCCGGCTGGGAGTTGTCGAACACCAGGCGGTCGGCATCGAGCTGCGGCATGTCCAGAGCGTCGGTCGGCAAAATACGGCGCAGCACGTCGTAGGTCAGATCGGTCTCGACGTCGAAGGTCGGCGCCGTCACCTTGCCACGGCTCACGCCGGCATCCATCGCCAAGATCACCAGCTCGCGCGCACGCGTCATGGCGACATAGAGCAAGCGGGCCCGCTCCTCGAGCGAAAGCCGCAGGTCGTCGTTGCGCAGGCGAGCAAATGCCTCGGCGGGAGAACCCGTCGCACAGACGTCCTCCATGAGCTCCGGCGGCAGCCACAGCGACGTGCCCTTGCCCTTAAACGCATGCTCAAACTGCTTTTTGACGTCGTCGCCCTTCACAAAGGTTCCGTCGGCGAGCTTAACGCCGTCGAAGCGTGCCGGCAGTGCCACGACCTGTGCTCCGCCCTCGACGCGACCCATCTGTGCCGCACCCGAGGACTTACGCACGCCAAAGCACTCGGCGACCGCCACGACCGGATATTCCAGACCCTTGGAGGCATGAACCGTCATGATGCGCACCGCGCCGTCGCCCTCCTCGTTGAGGGCACCCGGAGCCTCCTTGCCCGCCAAGAAGCGGTCGAAGGCCAGCGCGATGGAACGCGGCGAGTTGCCGAACTCGGCCTCCTCCTCGGCCACGGCGTCGAGTGCCTTGAGCACGTTGGCGGCAATGGCCTTGCCCTCGGGACCACGCTGTGCCAGACGTACAAACCAGCCGGAGGCGTTGACCACGTCGTGCGCGATGGCGGCGAACGAATCGCGGCCCACGCGACGAAGCGCATACCGCAGCACCTCGCGGGCGCGCGTCACGAGCGGCAAGTCTTGCAAACCCGGCACATCGGAATCGCTCATGATACCCGCGTCGATATTCCGGCGCGAGGTCTCCCCCGTCTCGCTATCGAGCTTGGTCGCCAGCGCCAGGAACTCCTGGGCGCCGAGTGCAAACATCGGCGAGGCGAGCAGCGGCATAAGGCCCTGCGCCGTATCGGCCGGATTGGCGAGCGCACAAACCAGGGCGCGCACCGTCTGCACCTCGGCTGCTTGGGCAAAGACCGAGCCGCCCGCGATGACGCAGTCGAGCCCCTGGTCGCGGAAGGCCTGGGCGTAGACGTCGGCGTTGGTCATACGGCCCAGCAGCAGCACCATGCCGCCCTGGGGCTGGCCGGCATCGGCAAGCGCGCGGAATCGCTCGGCGATCGCACGGGCCTTGGCCTGTGTGCGTTCCTGCGTACTGCCGCCGGCAACAAAGAGGGCCTGGCGACGCGAGGCGTCTGCCACCAGCGTGTCCTTGCGGCCGTCGCTCGCCTCAAGATCCAAAAAGCCCTGCATCAGGCCGCCGTCATCGCCGTCGAAGACGCGTGCCACGTAACGCAGTACCTCGTCGTGGCTGCGGAAGTTGCGCACGAGTTTGACGAGTTCGCCGGCAGGGGCGTCGACCACGGCAGTCGCCTCGGGCGCGGCAGACGAGCCCACCTTGCGCTCCTGACGACAGAACACCTCGACCTCGGCGCCACGGAAGCGATAGATGGACTGCTGCGCATCGCCCACGGTGCACAGCGCGCGCTCCCCCGCACCCGTCAGGTAACGGATCAGATCGACCTGCATCTGGTCGGTATCCTGAAACTCATCGATCATGACCATCTTAAAGCGGCCCTCGTACGCAGCACGGATGGCAGGGTAATCGCGCAGGGCCTCGTAAGCCATACGCAGCAGGTCGTTATTATCGAGGGCGGACTGGGCAGCCTTCAGCGCGCGATACTCGGCCTCCACGGAACGGGCCAGGCCCACCAACGCATCGAGCGCCGGGCCACCACAGGCAAGTACGATATTGATAAACGCATCGGCGGCCTCGGCCTTGAGCAGCTCGACCTGCTCCTTGGGGAACGCCTTGCTCGCGCGCGGCATGGTGCACGACATCATGAGTCGCGCCGCATCGACCATGGTCTTGTCGCTCGCCTCGAACGCGTCGATGGCATCGAGCGCCGCCTGCGCCTTCTCGGTCGAGGACTTGCTTGCGCCCAGCGCCGCGCGATAGGCATCGGCGAGCGCCGAGGTATCGGCCTGGCCGCGCGCCACGCGCACGTCGTCCATACCGCCCGGCAACTGGCTCGACAGCTCCAGCAGGTCGCGCACCAGGCCCTTGATGGTCGTGCCGGTGCCAAAGGAACCGCCCTCGCCCGTCATGGGATACCAGGCATAGAGGGCCTTGAGCGATGCCGCGAGCTCGGGGGCGGCATCGGGTGCCGTCGCGCGGGCCAGCACGTGCTCAACAGCCTGGTCCATAAGCTCGTCGGTATCGGTGAGCACCGTGAACTCGGGGTCGATGCCCAGCTCCAGCGCATGCGCGCGCAGGATACGCGAGCACATGCCGTGAATGGTCGAGATCCACGCGTCGTCGACGGTCAGTGCTTCCTCGTCCATGCCCTCGTCGATAAGCGCACGGCGCACGCGGTCGCGAATCTCGGCCGCGGCATCTTTGGTAAAGGTAATGGCGAGCACCTGGTCCAGATGCTCAACGAACGGACCGGATTCGGGCGAGAGCGCGTAGACGATGCGACGCGTGAGGGTAAAGGTCTTGCCCGAACCGGCGCCCGCCGAGACAAACAGCGGACGGTCGAGCGTTTTGACGATCTGCAGCTGTTGCGGCATCAAAGTCGAAAGATCCATGGTCTACACGTCCCTCCTTACAAACGTTCCTTCGTGGTTATACGAGCAGCGTGCATGCGCGGCCTGAGCCGACGTCGGGTCGACGGCGGCAACGTCGCCCGCCTCGAGCTCGCGCAGGCGCTCGGCAATGCCGGCCTCCACGCGATCGAGCAGGGCGTCGAAGTCCATGCTGCCACCCTCGCCGGGGAAACCTTTCTTAAGGCCCGGGATGCGACCGTCGCCGCGCTCTTCCTCGAGCAGCTCTGCGCTCGCGGCACCGCGCAACGCCGGCTTGCCGCCCTTGGTCGAAAAGTAGAGCGACGCGCGGGTGTCCAAATCCAGCGCCCGGCGCATGGCCTGAGCATAGATGAGCGTTTGGGTATGTGGCGGCAACCAGCGCGGATCGTCGATGGGCGCCGTGCCCGATTCCTCGTCGCGCACCGTAGGGTCGGCGAGCTTAAACTCCTCAACGCCCGTGCGATGCTTGTAGTCGATCACCACGGCACGATTCTCGGCGTCCACGTCCACGCGGTCGATACGCCCGCCAAGCGGCCAACCGGCATACTCGACCTTGAGCTCGTTGAAGGCGAACTCCAGGTAGCGCGGGACAAAGGGGGCAAGTGCCTCGGACTCGTAGGCAAGCACGCCCTCCAGCTGCGGCAAGATCTCGGCCACCTGGCGCTCCTCCACCGCAGAGAGCGGCACCAGCGGGCCCTCCGTGCCTCGCTTGCCGGCGTGCTCGGCCAACGTCTCGTCAAAGATCTCGCGCAGCAGCTCCTGAGCGCGTGGCAGATTCTCGGGCGTCACGCGCTCCATGCCCTCCTGGGGCAGGCGGGCATGCAGATGCTCCAGCACGTCGTGGACAAAGTTGCCCTTTTCCATGTTGCCAAAGCCCGCGTCGATCGACTGGGGCTTCACGCGGTACGAGACGAACCAGCATAGCGGGCAGGTCGAATAGGCCTCGATCTGCGAGGCGGACGTCAGACGCGGCACGAGCGGCGCGTCCTCACCCTCGCCATCGCGACGGCGCAGGACCAAATACGGCACGGCCTCGGCACTCAGATGCTGAGGGGCTTCACAGGTCACGCGCTCGCGCTTGAGGCCTTCACCTGCCGCGGGATCAAAGTCGGCGATGATATCGCCCTCGCCCACGCGCATGGGCTTGGCAGCGCCAGCGGCCTCGGCATGTGCCCACAGCTCGGTCCATACGGCTGCCGGGTAGCACTCGCGTGCCTGGCGATCGTGCGTCACACGGGCGAGCGCGACCGGACCGCTCGCCGCCTGCATCGCACGGCCAAAGCGCACGCGCAGCAGGGCAGCGGGCTCCAAAGACACGCCGTCGCGGCGCAGCTCGGCTGTCAACGTGGCAAGCGGGCCCTCTTCGTGCGAAAGCGAATAGCTGTCCAGGTCGACATCGGCAAACAGCACGGCATCGTAGCTGCCAGGGCGAAGAACCGACGCATCGGCAAGCGACGCGAAGCGCACTTGTGCTCGTGGTGTGCGATCGACCTCATAGGTCTCGTAATCGTAGGCGGTACTGCGCTTGTCCACCTTGGTTCGAACGCCGTCGAGAACCGGCACGGTCGCGGCCTGCGACACGTCGAGCGCGCGAGCATCGTTCATAAGGATGTCGATGGCATGGCGCAGCAAAGCCGTCTCTGCCTGGCGACGGGCCTGGCCGTCAAGGCCGCCTAGAGCGCGATCGGGCAACGCCTCGGCAACGGCAAGCATGGCCTTAAGCGCCGTCACGGGCTTGTCACGCCACAGCGCCTGGAACACGTCCGAGACCACACACGGTACGTTCTTAAACCAGTTATCGTCGCTCGTCGCCTTGCGCGCGCCCCTCACCTGGCCCTGAACGCTCTGCAGCAGGCTCTTGACGCCCGCGGTAGTCTTGCTGCGCGAGAGACGCATATTCTTATCGAAGGTACGGGCATTGACGGCATCAGCGCCCGAAAGCGGACTGTAGATCCAGTCGGTAAGCTCCGGCGCGGGCCACCACTCAGTCTTGGAAGCGGTGCCCTCGTCGGCGGCTTTCATACGCTCGATCAGGTTGGCGAGCGCCGTAAACTGCCTGCCCGCGATGGACTGGGAAAACGCCGTGAACTCAGTCGTCTCGGCCGCAATGTGACGCGCCGCCAAACGGGCGGCGAGCTCGCCGAACAGCTGGGGTGCCCGGGCAGAAACGACGAGCACGCGCACGGGGTCGGCGGGCGTTGCAGTAGCTTTATCGGCCTTGGACTCCTTGTGCGCTTTCACCAACTTATCGATGGCGTCCGCATAGACATGAGCACAGGCATGGGGGCCGGCGACCTCAATAAAGGCAGGCTGAGCGGCGGCCCCGCAAGCGACATCAGACGCGACGGCGTCCTCCCCCAGCGGCGCGATCTCAAACAGCACACCGCGGGCATCAAATGCCGTGGCAAGCTCCTCGCGCATCGCCGCCTGCTCGCGGGCAAGCAGCACGACGACCTCTCCCCCATTGTTCGCCACGGCAGACAGCAGCTCGAGTAGACCGTGCGTAAACGACGTGGTACCGCGCACGCATACGGCGCGGGCGCACGCCGGCAGGCTATCGGCCAGGGCACCGGCCATAATGTCGGCTGCCTCGCAGGGCTCGACCATATCTCGACGGTCCAAACCGCCCGCGTAGGCACGCAAAAGCTCAAACACACGAGCCTCGGCATCGTTTTTTGGCTCAGGCTGGCAATTGTTGCCACCGCATCGCTCGGCACCCGTCCCCGCCACACCCGGCAGCACATCGCGGGCCATGCGCGCGAGCATGCGCACCGTGCCCTGGCTACGCGAAAGCGGCTGCAGGTCGGCATCGTCGCGGCGGGCAATCATATCCGAAAACAGCATCTGACGTTGCAGGTTGTCGACGAAACCGCGCCCGTCGCCCAAAAGCTCCCAAAGCGAGCGAAGCCACGATGCGGGTGTCTTGTAGTCGATACCCAGCGAAATGCCGGCTTCCGCCGCATCATGACGGCACAGATCGAGCTCGGCAAACGTTGGTGCCAGCAACACGGCACGCCCGTGACGGGCAATAAGGTCGGCAAGCAGCGCCGACTCGGCATCGCTCAAATCCGTGCCGGCATTGGTGGTATAGATTCGAACAGGCATGGTCCTCCGCTCAAACCGTTCGCAATAATCAATGCATCCATCCTACCCGCCCAAGCGGACACATTGCCACCGCAGTTCCATCTTTTGGTACAAAGCAACCTGAACCCAACGCACCAGCCGATTGCAGGCATATAAAAACCGCCCCCGGAGGGACGGTTCTTCGTAATTCAATGTTGTCGCTGGCCTACTCGCCATCCTCCAACTTAATGAGGATCTTGCGGTAGCCACCGTACTCGCCGTTCAGCGCCTTTGAAACGCGGCTCACCGTGGTGGACGAAGCGCCGGTACGGGCCTGAACCTCAACATAAGGCTCGCCCTCGTCCAAATAGCGCGCAACCTGCAAACGCTGAGAAAGGTCGCAAATCTCGCGCGGCGTGCAGATATCGGTCAAAAACGCTTGGATATCCTTCTCGTCGTCCAAAAGGCTAAATGCGTGGACCAGCTGCTTGACATCAGGCTTGTCAAACATGTTCTCGATATTCATCGATCACCGCCAAACCCGCCAAAAGGCATCGAAGTTGATACTGACATCGGGCATCGTTCACCCGTTCTATGCAATAGGGCAACGCCTGTGGCTTTTGCCCGTAGCAGTGTAGCACACCACCAAACTAAAGCGACAAGACTCTCTGCCAGCGGCGCGTTTTTCAGGACGAACGCCGTTTAGAAACCATATGCGCACGTAAGCTCCACGAATATTTGAGACAATGGGCGCCCAAACACCGCGGCGCGCCCGCGCAACCATCCAGGTCGCCGCCGTAAGCCGCTTCACGCGACGCCAGCAATCCCGGCGCAAGAAAGGATTCACGCCATGCGCTTTATGCTTAACTGGCTCTTCACCTCGATCGCCATCGCGATCGCCACGTTCCTCGTCCCCGGTATCCAACCCTTCGGCTTTGCCGAGGCTTGGGTCTGCTTTGCCTTCGTGGGACTGTTCCTCAACATCGTCGACTCGCTCGTCAAGCCGTTCCTGACGGTCATCTCGCTGCCGCTCACTATTATCACGCTTGGTATTTTTCAGCTCGTAGTCAACAGCTTTATGCTCGAGCTGGCCAGCTACCTGTCGGTCAATCTGCTGGGCGCGGGTCTCTCCATTGCCGGCTTTGGATCGGCCTTTATGGGCAGCATCCTGGTATCCATCATGCGCAGCATTCTCGACAGCATCGCCGAGGGCTAGAACTGTTCAATACGAACCGTCATATCGACCCAAAACGAAGGCCGCCCATCGCAAAAAATGGGCGGCCTTCTTATTTGTCAAGTCTCAAAGGACGAGAGAATCTACCATTTCTACCCCGTCCCCAAATGCAGGTGTGGGTTAGATGACATAGTCGTAGCCATGGTTGGGAGCGACAAGTTGATCGAGCGTCACACCGTCGAGGTAGTCGTTGATGAGCTTGTCCAGGTTCTTCCACACGTCGAGCGTGGGGCACTCGTCCGAACGCGAACAGCCCTTGCAGTCGCCGTCCAGGCATGCGACCGGTGCTAGGCTGCCCTCGGTCAGACGCAAGATCTCGCCCACCGTGTACTGCTCGGGCGGGCGCGTGAGCACGTAGCCGCCGCCCTTGCCACGCATACCCGAGAGCATGTTGGCACGTACGAGCGTAGCCAAGATGTTCTCGAGATATTTCTCGGAAATCCCCTGTCGCGCCGCGATCTCTTTGAGCGGGATGCGACCGGCCGCCTGGTGCTCGGCCAGATCGACCATAACGCGCAGGGCATATCTGCCCTTAGTAGAAACCAACATATATAGTGCTGCCTTTCGGTCATTTAGTCCGTAGAAATTCTAGCCGAAAAATTGGTTTTGAAAATACCCGTTCCGGTCAAGATGGTTAATCGACTCGTAATAATCTTCTATTTCCTATTGCGTTACTAGGCTTTACTGTCTACTATGCTTGCCAACAGCAAAACGAACAACCCATAAGGTTTGTGGGTTTCGCTGCTATACACACCGTAAAACCACACGGTATCCAGTCATTTGAACACTTTGGAGGTTCACCATGAGCAATGTTTACACGTCCATCGATCAGCTTATCGGCCACACTCCGCTTCTGGAGCTCACTCACTTTGAGGCCGATGAGGACCTCAAGGCCCGCGTGCTCGTCAAGCTGGAATACTTCAACCCCGCCGGATCCGTCAAAGACCGCGTCGCCAAGAACATGATCGACGAGGCCGAGAAGGCCGGCAAGCTCGTGCGCGGCGGCGACTATACCATCATCGAGCCCACGAGCGGCAACACCGGCGTCGGCATCGCCTCGGTGGCGGCTGCCCGCGGCTACAAGGTGATCATCACCATGCCCGAGACCATGTCCGTCGAGCGCCGCAAGCTTATGCAGGCATACGGCGCACAGCTCGTGCTCACCGACGGCTCCAAGGGCATGAAGGGCGCCATCGCCAAGGCCGAGGAGCTGCAGAAGGAGACCCCCAACAGCATTATCGCCGGCCAGTTTGTGAACCCCGCCAACCCCGCCATCCACAAGGCCACGACCGGCCCCGAGATCTGGGATGACACCGACGGCGAGGTCGACATCTTCGTCGCCGGCGTTGGAACCGGCGGCACCGTGACCGGCGTGGGCGAGTTCCTCAAGGAGCAGAACCCCGAGATTAAGGTCGTCGCCGTCGAGCCCGCCACCTCCCCGGTGCTCTCCAAGGGCCAGGCCGGCCCGCACAAGATCCAGGGCATCGGCGCCGGCTTTGTGCCCGACGTCCTCGACACCCAGGTCTATGACGAGATCATCCCCGTCGAGAACGACGACGCCTTTGCCACCGGCCGTGCCGTGGACCACAAGGAGGGCGTGCTCGTGGGCATTTCGTCCGGTGCCGCCGTGTGGGCCGCACTGCAGCTGGCCAAGCGCCCCGAGAACGAGGGGAAGACCATCGTGGCCCTGCTTGCCGACACCGGCGAGCGTTACCTGTCCACGGCACTGTTCCAGGACTAAGGGCCTGTCGCCCATAGGTTGAGCCCACGGACGAGCCGGTCTCCTCTCTCCCGGCAGCCTGAGCCCATCCAATCAGGGTGTCCCACGAGACGTCCGAACTTGCTACAATGTCTGCGGCGCGGAACCAGCCTCCCGCGCCGCTTTTCTTTTTTGGCCACATGCCACCAAGGAGAACCTCCCCATGCACAACAAGCGCGTGCTCGTCGCCATGAGCGGCGGCGTCGATTCCAGCGTGACCGCGTACCTGCTCAAAAGCCAGGGCTACGAATGCGTCGGCGCCACCATGCGCCTCACCTGCCCCGCGCCCGATCCCGTCACGGGCATGAGTAAGGTCGACCGCGACATCGCCGATGCAAAGGCTGTCGCCGAGCGCCTGGGGATGCCCCACCATGTGCTCGACCTGCAGCAGGCCTTCGACCGCAACGTTATCGAGCGCTTCGTGACCGCCTATCAGGAGGGGCTGACGCCCAACCCATGCATCATCTGCAACCGCCACATTAAGTTTGGCGCATTGCTGGATGCGGCGCTGGATATGGGCTGCGACTACATCGCCACGGGCCACTACGCCAAAACGAGCCAGGCGTCCGACGGAACCTGGCAGCTGTACCGCGGCGAGGACCCCAAAAAGGACCAGAGTTACTTTTTGTATTCGCTTACGCAGGAACGCCTGGCGCACACGATCTTTCCGCTGGCTGGGCTGGACAAAGAGCGCGACGTGCGCCGCATTGCCGCCGAGCAGGGCTTTACCAACGCCAAGAAGGCCGAAAGCGAGGACATCTGCTTTATTCCAGACGGTGACTACGCGGGCTATATCGAGCGCCGCTGCGGACATCCCGCTGCACCGGGCGACATTGTGTGGCGCGACGGCAGCGTGGTCGGGCGCCACAACGGTGCGCTGCGCTACACCATCGGTCAGCGCAAGGGCCTGGGCGTCGCGATGGCGCATCCCGTGTACGTAACGGGCGTCGACGCCGACAGCAGCACCGTGCATCTGGGCGAGGCCGAGGACCTAACGGCCACAGCGCTCACGGCCAACGACTGGATCTGGAGTGCCCCTGCCGACCGCATGGAGGCAGAACTCGATGCCGGCGGCATTCGCGTGGGCGCCAAGTACCGCTACCGTCAGAAAGACCAGGCAGCAACCCTTACGCGCGGCGAAGACGGGCAAATGCTGCTAACTTTTGACGAGCCGCAGCGCGCCATCGCCCCCGGCCAGGCTGTCGTCGTCTACCGCGGCGACGTCGTCCTCGGCGGCGGCACCGTGACTGCCGCCATCAAGTAGTCCCATCCCCTTCATAAGTTGCGGTGAAATAGGGACTGTTTAAACGTTTAAAACCGCCAAACAGTCCCTATTTCACCGCAACTTAGAGAGGACGGCCTCAGTCGGTACTACTGTATCAGCCGAGGCCGCTGCATCGTTAGCGCTGAACGTAGGCGCGAACCAGCTCGTAGGTATTGCGCACGCCGTCGATGTGGCTGCGCTCGTAGTTGTGGCTCGCGTACACGCCGGGGCCGATCAGACCATGGCGAATGTCGTAGCCGGCCGAGAGCGTGGCCTCAACGTCCGAGCCGCAATGCGGGTACACGTCGATGGCGTAATCGAGCTCAAGCTCGCGCGCGATATTGGACAGCGTGGTCACCAGATCGTAGTTGTAGGGGCCGCCCGAATCCTTGGCGCAAATCGACACCATGCGCTCGGTGCAGCCCAGGTCGTCGCCCACGCAGCCCATGTCCACGCTGATCATCTCGCGCGTGTCGGCCGGCACAAAGGCACCGCCATGGCCGACCTCCTCGTACACGGTAAAGAGCAGCGAAACCTTACGCGAAAGCGTCACCTCGCCAGCGGCGACGGCGCGGGCGAGACCCAGTAGAATCGCCGCGGACAGCTTGTCGTCAAGGAAGCGACTCTTGATGTAGCCGCTCTCCGTCACCGTGGTACGCGGATCCATAGCGATGATGTCGCCGGTCTGAATGCCCAGCTCAAGCACATCGTCCTTGCTGTCGACATTCTCATCGAGCAGGATTTCCATGTTCTTCTCGATGGTCTTGACCGGCTCGTCGGCCACATGCGCCGAAGGCTCGGTATTGAGGACCACGCCCGTGTACACATTGCCGTCGCGCGTGTAGACGGTGCAGTTCTCGCCATCGGCCGTAGACCACTGGTGCCCACCAAGCGTCGTGGGACGCAGGCGGCCATTGTCCTTAATGGAGCGCACCATGGCGCCCAGGGTGTCGACATGGCTCGCCAGTACGAGCGGCTCACCCTCGCCACCAAGCTCAACGAGCACGTTGCCCTTATTGGAACGCTCGGGGCCAAAGCCCATATCGCGCAGGGTCTCCATCAGATAATCAGTAGCCGCACGGGTATAGCCGGTAGGCGAAGCAATAGAAGTCAGCGTCTTAAGCTGTCCTGCGATATAGGAGAGCGTCTCCCCTAGAGAAGCATCAATATTAGAAGTCATATGCATCCTTCCAAGTAAAACTAAGACCGAGTCCCGATTTTAACCGTTCTGCACGTGCAATGCCCCAGGAGCCGAGCCGCCTCCAGACGTCCCCGCACCGGTTTTGTGCACGTGCACGGTTTACAATCCCAATCTTGCATAAATCCTATCGGTATTTGCATAGAAATGAGACATCTTTTTGCTTCGTCTCAGGGTGCCCCACCTTGGACCGTGCAAAAAACGGAGTATTCAGCACCTTGGGCCCCAACGGCCCCATCACGAACGACAAAATGACGCGGTTACAACAGTGTTGCAGGTTGTTGCAAAGCAGAAACTCAGTAACAACCCCCTCCACTCATCGATAGCCCACCCACAATGGCTGTCGATGGGCGCCTGCGGGCCACTCGGCCCATTCACAACGTTATGCATTTTTAAGAGCTTGCTGAATACTCCCAAAAATGCACGCTGGAAAGTGCACCACCTATCCGTAGCGGGCAGTACGCCTTGGTTTTGCCCGTCTCAGGACATTGACGCAGCACAAAAAGCCCCGCCGTGCGTAGCACGGCGGGGCCAGCGGCAAGTCAAAAGACCATACGCCTACGGGCGAAGGACCACCAAACTGGGTTAGGCAGCCGGGCAGATCTTCTTGAAGAGCTCGATGACGTCGTCGAGCGTCGCCTCGCGCGGGTTACCCGGGAAACAAGCGTCGGCCATGGCGTCCTTGGCCAGGACCTCGATCTCGTCAGCCTTCATGGCCTCGCAGACGTGCGGGATATTCACGTCGGCGGAAAGCTGCTTGACGGCGGCGATAGCGGCGTCGGCAGCCTCGTCGGTGCTCATGCCCGTGGTGTCAACGCCCATGGCGACGGCAACCTTGGCCAGACGCTCGGCGCAAACCGGCTTGTTGAACTCCATGGCGATCGGCAGCAGCATGGCGCAAGCGACGCCGTGCGGGGTGTCGTAGTGAGCGGACAGGGTGTGAGCCATGGCGTGGTCGATGCCCAGGCCAACATTGGAGAAGCCCATGCCGGCGACATACTGGCCAAGGGCCATGCCCTCGCGGCCGGAGCCGGGCTGGCCGGACTTGGCCTCGGCAACGGAGTCGCGTAGGTTCTCGCTGATCAGCTTGATGGCCTCAAAGTGGAACATGTCGGAGAGCTCCCAAGCGCCCTTGGTGGTATAGCCCTCGATGGCGTGGGTCAGAGCGTCCATGCCGGTGGAGGCGGTCAGGCCGGCGGGCATGGAAGCCATCATGTCGGGGTCGACGACGGCGACCTCGGGGGCGTCGTTGGTGTCGACACACACGAACTTGCGGACCTTCTCGGGGTCGGTGATGACGTAGTTGATGGTCACCTCGGCAGCGGTACCGGCGGTCGTCGGCACGGCGATGGTGAACACGGCGTGGTTCTTAGTGGGAGCAACGCCCTCGAGGCTGCGGACATCGGCGAACTCGGGGTTGTTGATGATGATGCCGATGGCCTTGGCGGTGTCCATGGAGGAGCCGCCACCGATGGTCACGATAGCGTCAGCCTCGGCGGCCTTGAAGGCCTCGACGCCGTCCTTGACGTTCTGAATCGTGGGGTTGGGCTTGATCTCGGAGTAGAGGCTCCAAGCGATGCCGGCGGCGTCGAGCTCGTCGGTCACCTTAGCGGTAACGCCAAACTTGACCAGATCGGGGTCGGAGCAGACGAAGATCTTCTTGTAGCCGCGACGCTGGAGCTCGCCGGGGATCTCCTTGATGGCGCCGGAACCATGATAAGAGATGGTATTGAGAACGAAACGATTAGCCATTGATAGCCTCCCATCGTGTGCGGGGCATCCATTACGCCCCGCGCTATAAGTCCCATCCTAACGCTTTTGAAACAAAAAAACGCGTGAGAACGTCAAAAGTGTTAAAGCGTTTCAACAGAATAACGGAACCCCAGTCCTTCCCTCCCGACAGCAGCGGAGGCTAGATTATAGGAGCATCGCCCAAAGAATACGACCAACTCAGTCTATAAATTGTTTCTGTTTTAGCAATATATGTTTGACAATACGTTTATAAAAGGATACTTTATAGTAAATAACATGCATGAAGCAGATAGCGTCATTCATTTTGTTAGAAATTGCCCATGCGGTTATTGCAGCTGCATGTACTGCAACGTACAGCGTAATTCTCCGCACGAAGCAGAAGGCGGTTCCAACTCGATCGAGGCGATGACACGTGGTGGCTGCTGGTCCTAAATCGAGCAAGACGGCTACAAACGAATATCGAATCTCAATTGAAGGTAACCCTTATCCGCATACTCTGGCCCTCATCAACCCAGCGGGAGACAACCTCAACATCAAAAAACATGGGTTCACGGGTCCACTAGGACAGCTATTGAGTCTTAAATATACCGTTTATGACGATGCAAATGAAAAACTCTTCACTGTCGTCGACGGTGGTTTTAGCAACATGCCCAGGGTTGCGCTCATCATCGAACACAAGGAAGTTGCGGTGTTCGATTATGGTCTAAACAGACTTGAGATGAAGTGTGTGACGAACATACCGAATTACTCAATAAAAGGTAACTTCCTATTTGGAGATTACGATATATTCAGCCAACGGGAAGTGAAACTATCTTCAGTTATCGTCCTTCAATGTGATAAACAATCGTGCTTTAGCATACAGGTTTTGGATAAAGCCGAATTAACCGCCGCAATTGGAATACCTACAGCCATTGCCCTTCTTAGGGCTCGGATTGAAGAGCATCTCGAATAAATCGCAAAAAGCAGTTCGTAACAACATTCAGGAGCTAGATAGTTTTTCTGGCTCCTGGAACTGTATTACATAGTCTGCAAATTGTTCGAAACCACGTCCATGATCCGCAGTAATGGTGGTATGTTTTTTCAACTCCTGCGTAAACGCTACTTTCAAAAAGGATATCGAAACACTATCTAAATTGTTGCAAGACTCATCCAGACTAATAATAGAATAGCTGCTCAGAAAGGCTCTACAAAGCAATAAAGAGGACAGTTCTCCGCCTTGATTATCAACTTGATTACTGTCGTCTTATTTTGAATAAAAAGCTCTGACATATGTCCATCCCCTTAACTAATAATCATAGCTGGAAAGATGGCATTTTTATTCTATAGCCTCAAGCAACACGCTTTGCTGACGTCAAATCTTGTCATTACAAACATGTACCTTAGCGCTTAAGACTCCAAAAAAGGGGCGGCCGAGATGGCCGTCCCCTCCCCAATATTAATCAGTGCGGCAGAGGGACAGCCCCTTTGCCGCATTCGGTTACTTTCGGCAGCCCTCTTTCCAAGCCTCGGCCGCAACCTTCCAGCGTAAGCGCAAGTCGCGCTCGCGGTCGATGAACATGATGGCAAACGCGACAAACAGCAGCAAGCTCGCCACGACGATGGCGTGCAGGCCCATGCGCTCAATACACCAGTTGCCCAACACGGCGCCAAACACAAAGGTAAAGATCACGCCAAAGTACAGCAGGCCGTTTTCCAAAAAGCCGCGCCTGTGGGTGATGATGTAATCGTCCACGTTTTGCAGCGCGTTGCGCAAGTTGCCGATGCACATGGTCGTAGCGATGCCGTGACCGTGGATCTTGCGGAAGCTCTCGACCTGCATGCCGCAGGCAAACGAGGTGAGGCAGTTGGCGAGCAGGTTGAAATTGCCGCCCGGGATAAAGCTCACGCCCAGCAAGATGACGGCTTCAAAGAACACCGTCACCTGACGCCAGTGGATCACGCTGCCAAACCGTTCGTGTACCAGATCGGCAAGCATAATACCCACGGCAAACGACACCACAGGGAAGAAGTAGCGCCCCACCAGCTGCCAGTTGCCCTCCGAGATGCTTACACCCACGAGCAGGATGTTGCCTGTCTGCGCGTTGGCGAAAACATGGTCGCGCCCAATGTACGAATACACGTCCATAAAGCCACCGGCGAGCGCCAAGATGATGCCCAGCTCAATAGACTCCGATATCTGTTTGGCACGCTGCATCGTCGTGCATCCTCCTTGTTGACGACTCTCTCGTGCGTTGGCGGAAACATAGCCGCCGTTCATACTGTAACCCATTGACAACATGGCGTGCGCGCGAGACGACCCCTTCGACACAGGGATACACAGTCTGGAAACAAACGGCACCCGCACCGACGCGCCGATCCGCCAGCTCATGTACTCCACCAGTCTTTTTAGCCCCGTCCCAAAAAGACTGGTTACAATTACGTGCAGCATACAAACACCGGGAGGGATCGTGGCAAAAAAGCCTCAGCACGCTCAGAACAACCAGCGCAGTCAGCAGGGCAAACAGGGCCAGCAGCAAAAGCGCGGCGGTAAGGCGCAGGGCTCGCGACCCACGCATGCCTCTGCAGCGCCCGCCCGCCCCTGGCGCCCGGGCCGCGACAAATTCCTCCCCGTCAGCCGCGCCGACATGGATGCGCGCGGCTGGGACCAGTGTGACTTTGTCTACATCTGCGGCGACGCCTACGTGGACCACCCCAGCTTTGGTATGGCCATCATCAGCCGCGTACTCGACGCGCACGGCTATAAAGTGGGCATTATCTGCCAGCCCGACTGGACCGACCCCGCCAGCATCACGGTGCTCGGCGAGCCGCGCCTGGGCTTTCTCGTCAGCGCCGGCAACATGGACTCCATGGTCAACCACTATTCGGTGACCAAGCACCGCCGCCACACCGACGCCTATACCCCCGGCGGCGAGGAGGGGCACCGCCCCAATCGTGCCGTCACGGTCTACGGCAACCTCATCCGCCAGACATTCAAGGATGCCCCCATCATCATCGGCGGCATCGAGGCAAGCCTGCGCCGCCTGGCCCACTACGACTACTGGCAGGACAAGCTCAAGCGCTCGGTACTACTCGACTCGGGCGCCGACATCCTCATCTACGGCATGGGCGAGCACGCGATTGTCGAGATTGCCGACGCGCTCGACGCGGGGCTGCCCGTCGATCAGATCACCTATATCAACGGCACCGTCTACCGCACGGGCTCGCTCGACGAGGTCTACGACTACGACCTGCTGCCCAGCTGGGACGACCTTGCCGCCGACAGGCTCAACTACGCGCGCAGCTTTAACGTGCAGCAGCAGAATATGGACCCCATCACCGGACACCGCCTGGTAGAGCCCTACCCCAACAGCGTCTATGTAGTGCAGAACCCGCCGTCGGCGACGCTCACCACCGATGAGATGGACGAGGTGGCCGAACTCCCCTACGCACGTGACTGGCATCCCGACTACGATGCTGCAGGCGGCGTGCCGGCCTTTGCCGAAATCAAGTTTTCGATCCGCTCCCCCCGGGGGGGCTTTGGCGCGGGCTCGTTTGGCGCGCTCACCTCCCACCTGGGGCGCGTGCTGCAGATGCCCCCCCACGACTCGATCATGCGCGAAGCCGAGCTGCTCACGCACGACCCCGAGTTTAAGGGCTATATCAACGACGTGGGCGGGCCGACGGCCAACTTTAGCCGCCCTGCCTGTGACAAGCAGCTCAAGCACGGCGTGTGCAAGAACAAGCGCTGTCTGTGGCCGAGCGTGTGCAAGAACATGGTCGTCGACGAGAGCGGCTACACGCAGCTGCTGCGCGACCTGCGCCAGCTGCCGGGCGTCAAGAAGGTCTTCGTCCGCAGCGGCATCCGCTTCGACTACACCATGGCCGATGCCTCGGACGAGTTTTTGCGCGAGCTGCTGGAGCACCACGTTTCGGGCCAGCTGCGCGTAGCGCCCGAGCATGTGAGCGACGCGGTGCTGTCCGTGATGGGCAAGCCGAGCCGCGCCGTCTACGATGCGTTCTGCCGCAAATTTGAACGCTTGAACCGCGAATACGGACTCAAGCAGTACGTAGTGCCGTATCTAATCTCGAGCCACCCCGGCTCGACGATGAAGGAAGCCGTGGACCTTGCCGAAGCCGTGCGCGACATGGGCTACATGCCCGAGCAGGTGCAGGACTTCTACCCCACCCCGTCCACCATGTCGACCTGCATGTACTACACCGGCGTGGACCCGCGCACCATGCAGCCAATCTATGTCGCACGCGACCCGCACGAAAAGGCCATGCAGCGTGCGCTCATCCAGTATCGCAAGCCCGAAAACTACAAGCTTGTGCGCGAGGCGCTGGAAAAAGCCGGCCGTCGCGACCTGATCGGCTACACCAAGCATTGCCTGATTCGTCCCGTGCCCCCGCGCCCGGGCGAGACATCGGCCGGCGGTGGGCATGGCACCGGCAAGAAGGGCGGCAAACCGCATGGCGGCGGCGCTGGCAAGGGACCCAAGGGCAGCAAGGGCCACGGCGGCATGTCACGCGCACAGAACACTGCCGGTCGCAATCGCGCGGCCCAGGGACGACAGGGCGCCAACGGCGGCGGACGCCGCAACTAGGGCAGCGGTGCGCTCGGGGGGGGCCAGCCCACCCCCCCGGGCCGCCCCCCCGCCCCCCCCCACCCCCCCCCAACCCCCCCACGGCACCGCGCCCCCCCCCCCCCCAGC
>CAMQHB010000003.1:0-42124 GCA_947001545.1 uncultured Collinsella sp. | reverse complement strand
TCGGCACCGAGAAGTTCAACCAGACCTCCACGGCTAAGATCCGCGAGCTTTGCAACAAGTTCGCTGTCGAGAACATCGAGCTCCAGAAGGCTGGCTTCCGTCGCCTTGGCGTGCTTGGCGACTGGGACAACCCGTATCTGACGCTCTATCACCAGCATGACGCCGCCGACATTGAGGTCTTCAAGGCCATGTTCGACAAGGGCATGATCTATCGCGGTCATAAGCCCGTCCACTGGTGCAAGCACTGCCACACCGCACTCGCCGAGGCCGAGATTGAGTACTCCGACGAGACGAGCCCGTCCATTTTCGTGCGCTTCGAGATGACCTCCAAGCCCGCCGGCCTCGAGAACTTCGACGGCCCGGTTGACTTCATCATCTGGACGACCACGCCGTGGACCATCCCCTCCGACCAGGCAGTTTCCCTCAAGCCCGGCGCCGCCTACGTCGCCGTTGAGCACGACGGCCGCGCCGAGGTCATGCTCGAGGACCTGGCTCCCAAGTGCTGCGAGGAGTTTGGCTGGGAGTACACCCCGGTCATGGTCGACGGTAAGCCCTACGTGGTTCCCGCCGAGACCTTCCATCATATCCACTACAAGCAGCCGATCTTTGACGGTGTCGAGGGCGTGGCGCTGCTGGCCGATTACGTCGGTGTCGATGACGGTACCGGTATCGTCCACAACTCGCCCGGCCACGGCGTCGACGACTACTTTGCCTGCCTCAAGGAGGGCATCACCGACATCTGCATGCCGGTCGATGACGACGGCAAGTTCTACACCGGCGAGGAGTTTGGTACCGGTGGCCCCTTCAGCGGAATGGATACCGACGAGGCCAACCCGCACATCATCGAGTTCCTGCGCGAGCGCGGTACCCTGGTCCTCGAGAAAAAGATCACGCACAGCTATCCGCACTGCTGGCGCTGCAAGCACCCGGTGCTCTTCCGTGCTACCGACCAGTGGTTTGTCTCGATGGACAAGACCGGCTTGCGCGAGCAGGCTGGCAAGGAGGTCCGCGAGAATGTCAAGTGGTATCCGGCCCACGCGGCCAACCGCATCGGCGCCATGGTCGAGCAGCGTCCCGACTGGTGCATCAGCCGTCAGCGCAACTGGGGCGTGCCTATCCCGAGCTACACCTGCGCCGACTGCGGCGAGAAGGTCATGAACGACGCCACGCTCGACGCTGTCATCAAGCTCTTCCACGAGAAGGGCTCCGACGCCTGGTTCACCGATGCTCCCGAGAGCTACCTGGGCGAGGCCTGCGTCTGCCCCAAGTGCGGCGGCCATCACCTCAAGGCCGATAAGGACATCCTCGACGTGTGGTGGGACTCCGGTGTGTCTTGGAAGGCCGTCTGCGAGTACCGCCCCGAGCTTGAGTACCCGGCGGATGTGTACCTCGAGGGCTCCGACCAGCATCGCGGTTGGTTCCAGAGCTCGCTGCTCACCTCGGTGGGTGCCAACGGCCATGCTCCGTACAAGGCGGTCGTCTCGCAGGGCTTCACGCTCGATGGCCAGGGCCGCAAGATGTCCAAGTCGCTCGGCAACGTCATCGACCCCAACAAGGTCTGCGACGAGATGGGCGCTGACATCATCCGTCTCTGGGTTGCCTCCGTCGACACCAGCTCCGACGTCTCCATCGACCATGAGATTCTCGCTCGTACGTCCGATGCCTATCGTCGTTTCCGCAACACGCTGCGCTTCTTGCTCTCCGAGCTCGAGGGTCAGTTTGAGCCCGAGACCGACGGCGTCGCCTTTGCCGACCTGCTGCCGCTCGACAAGCTCATGGTTGCCCGTCTGACCCAGGTCCAGGCCGAGGTCGACGACGCCTACGCCAGCTATGAGTTCCCGCGCGCCTACCGTGCGCTCTATGACTTCGTGGTTACCGAGCTTTCCAACGTGTATCTCGACGCCCTGAAGGATCGTCTGTACTGCGACAAGCCCGGCTCGCTCGAGCGCCGCAGTGCCCAGACCGTGCTGGCCGAGCTCTTCTCGATGCTCATGCGCGACCTGCAGCCGATCCTGTCCTATACCGTCGACGAGGCCATGGCATATGCGCCCGCCGGCTGCGTCGATCACCAGAAGTACGCCGCGCTGCTCGATTGGTACAAGTCGCCCATCACGGTCGACGAGGCCAATGAGTTTGAGGGCGTGCTCGAGGCTTCGCTCGAGCTCCGTAGCGCCGTGACCAAGGCCCTTGAGGATGCCCGTTCTGCCGGCACCTTCACTAAGAGCCAGCAGGTCCGCGTCAAGGCGGTCGTTCCCGCCGAGATGTACGCGCTGCTGACCGGTGATAAGGCCGTCGATCTGGCCGAGTTCTACATCGTCTCCGATGTTGAGCTGACTCAGGGCGAGGAGCTCTCTGTCTGCATTGATGCTGCCGAGGGCGAGTGCTGCGACCGTTGCTGGAACTATCGCACCACCGTCGGCGAGTACAACGGCCATGCGCATATCTGCAAGCGTTGTGCCGAAGCGCTGAACTAACCGTTGGGGACGTTCTTAAACGACTGTCAAACAAGAACGTCCCCAACGTCAACTTTTGTCAAGTCCAAGCGGCATTCTGTTTTTCGGAATGCCGCTTTCGTTTTTAGCTGGTTATTTCGCTAGCGTTGGTGAATATGCTGCGGGTTTGGCGTTTGTCACTATAAGATGATTACTTGCGTAAAATGTAATTCGATGTTCTTGAGGGTAGGGGATTGATTTGGGTCGTGCTGGGGATATGACGCCGCCTTTGCGTTGGCGGTTGGGTGTTGCTGGTGGGGTGGCGCTGGCTGTGTTGCTTGTTGACCAGCTGACCAAGCTTGCGGTTCGTGCCGTGGGCGAAGCTTTGCATGTGACTGTCATCCCCGGTGTCATCGACTTTATGTTTGTCCGCAATATCGGTGCTGCCTTTAGCATGGGCGAGGGGCATGGCATCGCGTTTGCCGTGCTGGCGCTGGCGGTCATTGTCGCTATTGCCGTGTACCTCATTCGTGCACCCCAGCTCGCCCATCTTGAGGTTGTGGGCATGGCGATGGTTGCGGGCGGTGCTATCGGCAACGCTATCGATCGTTTGGCCTTTGGCTTCGTGACCGATTTTATTGCCACCACCTTCATCGACTTCCCCGTCTTCAATGTGGCCGATATCGGCATTACCTTGGGCGTCGTGCTCGCCCTCTTCGGATACATGTTCTTGAGCCCCGCGGCCCGCGAGGTTGATGCGACTGCCGAGCTCAATGCCCGTGATGAGGCCCGCGCTAAGCGCAAGGCCAAGCAGCGTGGGGAGCGTGCCCGCAAGATTCGCGAAAGGAATGAGCGTTAATGGCCGACATCCATATTCTTGTTGCCGACGATTCCGCTGGTCAGCGTCTTGACGCCTATTTGGGCGCCAACGATGGCTGTCCCACGCGCTCTGCCTGTGCGCATCTGATCGAGGGCGGCGCCGTCGCCGTCAACGGCGAGACCTGCCTGTCCAAAAAGTACGCCGTGCTCGCCGGTGATCGCATTTCGGTCGATCTGCCCGAGCCGCACGACCCGACCGATGTGATTCCCGAGGCCATCCCGCTCGACATTCGCTATGAGGACGACTATCTCATTGTGCTCTCCAAGCAGCGCGGCCTGGTGTGCCATCCTGCGCATGGTCATGAGAGTGGTACGCTCGCGAATGCCCTGGTCTATCACTGCGGTATCGACCATCTGGGAACCGTGCAGGGCGAGGACCGTCCCGGCATCGTGCATCGCCTGGATCGCGATACCTCGGGCCTTATGCTTGCGGCTAAGGACGACGACACCCAGCGCGCGCTCCAAAATCTTATCCGTACGCGCACACTCGATCGCCGCTACATTACGCTCGTTCACGGGCACATCGCCATGGACGAGGGCACCATCAATACCGGTATTGCCCGATCGACGCGCGACCGCGTCAAGATGGCGGTTTCGGACGACCCCTTTGCCCGTCAGGCCATTACGACCTTCAAGGTGCTCGAGCGCTTTGATTCCACGCGTTTCGACGACGGCTACACGCTTGTCGAGTGCCACCTGTTTACCGGCAGAACGCACCAGATTCGTGTGCACATGCGCCATATCAACCACGCCTGCGTGGGCGATCCGCTCTACGGCAAGTGCGATGCGCGTGCCGATCAGGGTCTGACCAGGCAGTTCCTTCATTCCTGGCGCGTGGCGTTCGACCATCCCGTGACGGGGGAGCGCATTGAGTGCCGCGACGAGTTGCCCTGGGATCTCGCTGCGGTTCTTGACGATCTGGCCCCGCGCTCGCTCGGTCGCACTGCCGCCGGTGACGAAATCGTCTCTCAGCTCGGTCTGCTCGAAGCCTAGCCAGTATTAGGTGGTTTCTTGAACTCGGTAAGCCTGCGGTAAGATATACGGTTGTTTACGTAACGCGTTCTCGGGAGCCTGCATGCTCGCCTTTTTACAAACCAACACACCCATCGTGGTCTTCAACCAGATTGTCGTCACGCTGCTCACGGTCTGCTTTCTGTACCAGGTGGTCTTCTTTGTCATTGGCGCTCTTCGTGGCGAGGTCGCGCCTCCCAAGGCCAAAAAACTCCATCGTTATGCTTTCTTTATCGCGGCGCATAACGAGGAGGCCGTGATCGCCAACCTTGTTCGCTCCATCAAGGACCAGGATTATCCGTCCGAGCTCATTGAGGTCTTCGTGGTTGCCGACGCCTGCACCGACAACACCGCACAGCTCGCGCGCGAGGCAGGTGCCATTGTTTACGAGCGCAATGATCTTGCCCGTAAGGGTAAGAGCTGGGTCATGGACTTTGGCTTCGACCGCATCCTTAACGAGTATCCCGACACGTTTGAAGGCTACTTTATCTTCGATGCCGATAACGTTATCTCCCGCGATTACGTGTCCAAGATGAACGATGCCTTTGACCAGGGATTCCATGTGGTCACGAGCTATCGCAACTCCAAGAATTTTGGCAGCTCGTGGATCTCGGCAGCTAATGCTACTTGGTACCTGCGCGAGGCGCGCTTTCTCAACAACGCGCGTAATATCTGTAAGACGTCTTGCGCCGTCTCGGGTTCGGGCTACCTCATCTCCGCCAGTGTTATTGAGGGCATGCACGGCTGGCAGTTCCACACGCTGACCGAGGACATTCAGTTCACTACGTTCTGCGCTATTCACGGTATTCGCATTGGCTATGCGCCGGCGGAGTTCTTTGACGAGCAACCCGTGACGTTCAAGGCATCCTGGAAGCAGCGTATGCGCTGGACCAAGGGCTTTTACCAGGTGTTCTTTACCTACGGCAAGCATCTGGTCAAGTCGACGTTCCGCTATCATCGCTTTGCCGCCTACGACATGTTCATGACGATCGCCCCGGGTATGCTGCTATCGCTGATCTCGATGCTCGCTAATGCGACGTTCTTGATTGTGGGTGGCCTTTCGCATGGTTTCTTGGCTACCGAAGTCGAGATGCAGGCGTGTGCCGCTTCGCTCATTATGACCTTCGCCATGATGTATCAGACCTTCTTTATCCTGGCGCTGCTCACGACTATCTTTGAGTACAAGCACATTCACTGCGCGCAAAAGTGGCGTCTGGTGACTAACCTGTTTACCTTCCCGATCTTTATGTTCAGCTATATCCCCATCACGGTGGCCGCGCTGTTCCTGAAGGTCGACTGGGTTCCTACCCAGCATGCCGTAAACGTCACCCTCGACGAGGTCATGCAAGGCGCCAAATAACCACCACCAAAACCACCGCAAAGGGGACAGGCACCTTTGTGGTGGTTTTTGCTTTTGCGATGCAGCTCGAGGAGGTACTCGATGTTTTATATCCCGTTTTGGATTTGCATCTTTGCCGGCACGGCGATTGATGCCCGTCAGCGACGTTTTCCCAATGAACTTGCCGGTGCGTGTGCGGTGACGGCGTTAGTGGGCGTTTGGCTCGACAAAGGCGTTAACACAGCGCTTGACCACGCGGGTCTTGCCGTCATTGTGTATCTTGCTCTCGTGCTGACTGAGTCCCTCTGGCGTCGTCTTCGCCAAATCCCGGGCATCGGCATGGGGGATGCCAAGGCGCTCTTCGCGCTTTGCACGCTCGACCCTATGGGTGGCATCGTGGCATTTGCCGTCGCACTCCTGGCTCTGGCCCTTTCCTGCCTCTTCACAAAATCGCGCTCCCTGCCATTGCTCCCGTTTTTAGTGCCGATTTTTGCCATAATCAAGGTCGTGGGCTGCACTTTGTAACCGATTGCGCGTCCTTCTTAAGGAGCATGCCATGGAATCTAATCAAGAAACGGCCGTCATTAAGGCGCGCATGGACCGTATTCCCTCAGCGTTGTCGCCCGAGCTTGTCGAGCGCATTGCCGCCGATCGTGCTTCGGGCTATGTCAACCCGTATCGTTGCAACGATGATCAGGTCATTCGTCGTATTGATCGCACTACCGACAAAGGCACGCTTATGCGTCCGGCGTTTATGCGCGATACCGAAAAGATACTTCATCTTCCGGCTTACACCCGGTATGCGGGCAAAACGCAGGTCTTTAGCTTTCGTAGCAATGACGATCTGTCACGCCGCGGTCTGCACGTGCAGCTCGTCTCGCGTATCGCACGCGATATCGGACGCGCCCTGGGGCTCAATTGCGATCTGATCGAGGCGATTGGCCTGGGCCACGACTTGGGACACACGCCTTTCGGCCATTCCGGCGAGCGCTTCCTCAACGATATCTATCACGAGCGTACGGGGCGTTATTTTTTCCATAATGTGCAGTCGGTCCGCGTGCTCGACGCGTTGTATGGCCGCAACGTGTCGCTCCAGACGCTCGACGGCGTGCTATGCCATAACGGCGAGTACGAGCAGCGTGTGTTTGAGCTCTCGGACATGGGCTCCTTTGACCAGTTTGACCAGACGGTTGAGGATTGCATTGCCACGGGCTATAGCGCAATTGAGCATCTGCGTCCCATGACGCTCGAGGGCTGCGTCGTTCGCATCTCGGATATTCTTGCCTACGTCGGTCGTGACCGTCAGGATGCGATCGCGGCGGGCCTGCTTTCGCCCGACGCTTTTGATGATGGCCGGGGCGGTGCCTACAACAGTTGGATCCTCACGCATGCCTCTATCGATATCGTTGAGCACAGCTATGGTAAGCCGCGCATCGAGATGAGCGAGGACCTGTTTGAGGAAATTCGCCGAGCCAAGCGCGAGAACTACGAGCAGATCTATAGCAAGGGCGGTATCGAAGGCGATTCCGAGGCGGAGCTGCGCGAGGCGTTCGTAAAGCTCTACGACCGTTGCCTGCGGGATCTAAACAGTGGCGACGAGTCCTCTTACATCTTTAAGCACCATATTTCGCGCATTGAGCAGCAGCTTTCCTACTATGATCGCACCTATGCCTGGCAGGACGACAAGGATCAAGCCGTGGTGGATTATATCGCGAGCATGACGGACGGTTATTTCTGCGAGCTGACGAGCAAGCTGTTCCCTGGTCTGGAGTTTCCGCACCGTACCTATATTAACGAACGGTAGTTCGTATTAATTCGGTATACTGTTAGTGGAAAACGTTTTTGATTGATACACGGGATGGCTATGGACGACCTTTTTTCTGCTTCGACGTGCGAGCGTTCCTTTCAGAATGCGCCGCTTGCGGTGCGCATGCGCCCCAATTCGCTCGACGAGTACGTGGGCCAGCAAAAGGCCGTCGGTAAGGGTTCATGGCTGCGTGCCGCGATCGAGCACGACGTGCTTTCGAGCGTGATTCTGTACGGGCCTGCCGGTACGGGCAAGACGACGCTGGCCCACATTATCGCCAACCATACCAAGAGCGAGTTTGTCGAGGTCAGCGCCGTCACGGGTACCGTGAAGGACCTGCGTCGCGTGATCGACGAGGCAAAGACTCGCCTGAATACGTATGACCGTCGTACCATCCTGTTTATCGACGAGATCCATCGCTTTTCGAAGTCACAACAGGATGCCTTACTGCATGCGGTTGAGAACCGTACCGTCATTATGATTGGTGCCACGACGGAGAACCCGTACTTTGAGGTCAATTCGGCGCTGCTTTCGCGTGGTCGTGTTGTGGAACTTGAACACCTTAAGGACGAGGACATTGCCACACTGATCGAGCGTGCGCTCGAGGCACCACAGGGCTTGAACGGAAAGTTCTCGGCCGATGAGGATACGGTCAAGACCATTTGCACGCTGGCAGCGGGTGACGCTCGCTCGGCGCTCACGACGCTCGAGCTTGCGAGCGAGATTGCCGTCACGCGTCCCGATACCGAGGGAACGCCAGCGCCTGCGGCGGGGGAGCGCTATCCCATCACCGTGGATGACGTGAAGATTGCCAACCCGCGTCGCGGCTTTACGTATGACAAAAACGGCGACATGCACTACGACATCATCAGTGCGTTCATCAAGTCCATGCGCGGTAGTGACCCCGATGCCACGATCTATTGGCTCGCGCGCATGATCGATGCTGGGGAGGATCCTAAGTTTATCGCTCGCCGCATTATGATTCACGCTTCTGAGGATGTTGGCAACGCCGACCCGCAGGCGCTTTTGGTGGCGCATGCCGCGTTTAAGTCTGCCGAGGTCATTGGCTATCCCGAGTGCCGCATTAACCTGGCTCAGGCTGCACTCTATGTGTGCTTGGCGCCAAAATCCAACGCGTGTGAGGCTTCGATCGATGCGGCGCTGGCCGATATCCATTCTAGTGGGCTTCGCGAGGTGCCGAGTTATCTGCGCGATCGCCATCGCCCGGGCAGCGATGAATACGGTGTGTATAAGTATCCACATGATTATCCCGAAGGCTGGGTCGATCAGCGCTATTTGCCCGAGGGACTGGAGCGCGGCGTGTTCTGGCAGCCTGCCGGCCGCGGTTGGGAAGAATGGCGCGTAGAGCAAAGCGAACGCGACCGCAGCGGGAATGCACCGAAGTAGCTGCTGATAATTTTGTCCCACGTTGCTGCTCTTGGCATGTTCGGTCCCCTTTGGGGTACCATGAAAAGCGTCTGTATTTCGATTCTTCCGGGAGGCTTGTATGAGTCCCATTCAAATCGCCCTGCTGCTGCTCGCCGTTGCCGGCGTGTGGGCCATCGCTGAGCTCGCGCTTACCCTGCGCAAGACCCGCAATGTTGTCGACTCGCTCGATAAGACCGTGAACGACCTCAACAACACCATCGCCGAGGCTCAGCCTGTGGTGGCAAAGCTCGATGGCGCTGTCGATGAGCTTACGCCGGCGCTTGCCCAGATGGAGCCGCTGCTTAAGTCGAGCAAGACGGCAGTTGATGCCCTTACCTCCAATCTCGTAGAGGTCGAAGCCGTGGTTCGCGACATTTCCGAGGTTACGGGCAGCATGGCCGAGGCCAGCAATGCTGTGTCGAGCGTGACCGACTCTGCCGCCGGTGCTGTGCAGAAGCTCTTCAATAAGGTGAAGGCTCCTGCAGCCGACGCCGATCGCAAGCTCGCCGCTGCCGCTGCGGAGGCCGAGCAGCCTACCGAGCGCGTCCTAATTGGCGAGGACGAGGCCGCCGCGGGCGACGATGATGGTCAGAAGTCTGTATCCAAGCCGGCTCAGTATTACACCTATACGCCCGCCGAGACCTCTGAGGAGTCCTGCGATGAGTAGCGAAGCAAACTGCCCTATCACGCTGACCGTTGCCGGTGACCCGCGTCTCGCTCGCCTTGTGCGCATGACGGCAGCCAACGTTGGTGCCCTGTGCTCTATGTCTGTCGATCGCATCGAGGACATCCGCATGGCTGCTGAGGAGGCTTTCATCTTTGGTTGCACCGCGGTCGACTGCGATGACATCACCATCAAATTCGATGTTGATGAGACCCACGTTGGCATGACTATTACCTTTGGCGACCAGGCTACGGTCGATGAAGACGACCAGGCTGCGGTGTATGCCGAGCTCATCCTCGCGAGCGTGTGCGACTCCTACGAAAAGACTACGGCGCCCCTGACGCTTTCCCTCGACCTCAAGGCGGATATCTAATATGACCGAACGTTCCCGGAGCGGTAAGACCGCTTGGGACAAGGAGAAAACCCGCGAGCTGTTTCGTCGCTATAAAGAGACCGGTGACCCGGACGCACGCGAGCAGCTCGTCATGTCCCATATGAACCTGGTAAGGTTTCTTGCCAACAAATTTAAGAATCGCGGCGAGCCGCTCGACGACCTCATGCAGGTCGGCTATCTGGGCTTGCTCAAGGCTATCGACCGTTTTGATCCCGAGCGCGGACTCGAGTTCACGACGTTTGCGACACCCACTATCCTGGGCGAGATCAAACGCCATTTTCGCGACAAGGGCTGGAGTGTGCGCGTACCGCGTCGTCTGCAGGAGCTCTCGGCCAAGGTCAACCAGGCTACTGACAAACTTACCAACGAGCTGCAGCGTTCGCCCAAGGTTGAGGAGATCGCTGAGTATCTAGATGTGACTGTCGATGAGGTCCTCGAGGCTATGGAATCGTCTTCGGCCTATACCTCGGTGCCCATCGAGGCTCCTGGTGCGTCCGATTCCGACGATGCCCCTTCGATTCTCGACCGTTACGCCGACGACGACAACGAGCTCGACTTTACCGATGACCGCCTAGTGATCGAGGAAGCCATCCGTGATTTCTCGCCGCGCGAGCGCGAGGTGATCGAGCTGCGCTTTGTGAAGGGCATGACCCAGATCGAGATCGCCAAGAAGCTGGGTATTTCTCAGGTGCAGGTTTCGCGTCTGCTTCGCCGCACGCTTAAGAAGATTCAGGACAAGATCGACCCCGACGGAGTGATGATTCGTTCATGAGTGAGCACCCCCAACAAACCGATCGCGTGCTGCGCGACACCCGCATTCTGACGCTTCGCATTTGGGCTGTTGTCGGCTGCATTGTCATTGCCGCTGTCATCTTTAACCTTATGGGCATCCTGGCCCCGGTTATCGAGTTTCTCGCCGTTGGTTCCATCATTGCCTTTGTGATGTCCCCGATCACCAACTGGCTCGACCACCATGGCGTGAATCGCGGCATCGGTTCGCTTGTCGCGCTTATTGTTGTTGTTGCCGTGCTCGTCGGTGTCGTTTGCATCTTGTCGCCGATTCTCTTTGGTCAGATCATGGAAGTCCTGAGCCGCCTGCCCGAGCAGCTTCGTGTTGCGGGTGGCGACCTCAATGAGATGATCTCGCATGCCAAGACGCTCAACAACACGCCGCTCAAGGAGTATTTGGACGATAATCTTTCGTCGCTAGTTGCCGTGGCATCGAAGTATGTGTCTCAGATCGCTGCCGAGCTTGGCCGCGGTGTGTTCCCGCTCATCACTAATACGGCCTCGCAGTTGTTCACGATCTTCCTTGGTCTGGTGCTTGCGTACTGGATGGCCTGCGACTACCCTCGCATGCACCACGAGGTCTGCACCATCCTCGGTAAGGAGAAGGAGACCTCGTACCGCTTTATGGTCGCCATCCTTTCTCGCTCTGTCGGTGGCTACATGCGCGGTATGGTCGTGACGTCCATCTGCGGTGGTTTCCTCGCCTTTATCGGTTTTATGATCATCGGTCATCCGTATGCGGCGCTCATGGCTATCTTTACCGGCATCATGCATTTGGTTCCGGTCGTCGGTCCCTGGGTGAGCGCAGCAATCGCCACGGTTCTCGGCTTCATGTTCAGTCCCATGTTGGCGTTATGGACGCTCATCGTGACGATGGTGGCGCAAAACGTCACCGATAACGTGATTTCGCCTAAGGTCATGCAGAGCTCGGTGCAGGTGCATCCCATCATGAGCCTCACGGCGCTCGTTATTGGCTCGGCACTCATGGGTCCCATCGGCATGATTATTGCCATCCCGCTGTGTGCGGCCCTCAAGGGTATCTTCGTGTACTATTTTGAGAATGAGACCGGCTGCCAGCTTGTGGCCTATGACGGCGCCGTGTTTAAGGGCACACCGTACCGCGATGCCGATGGCAATCCGGTCGCCGCCTACGACGCGCTCGGCGACGACACTTTCATCTACGAGTCCGAGCTCATCGGCAACGAGACTGCGCCCGAGGCCAAGGCCATGCCCAAGCCCGAGCTCGATAATCCCTGGATTAAGCTCTCTGGTCTGCAGCCTGATGCCACGGGCTTCTTCAAGAACCCCTTTGCCAAAGAGGATGATTCCAACTCGGACGACGATACCAATACCGGCATCGACGGCTCCTTGGACGATGATGACAACTAGCGGGGTAATTCGGATTAATATTCATACGCGCTAACATGCAATTTCGCTGAAGGGCCGGCATTGTGCCGGCCCTCTTTTTTGCACTTGCGCGGTGGGATGGTAATATCGTTACGTTTGAACTGTTTCGATGTGAAACCGAGGAGATTCCCTCTATGAGTGCTGACTACCCGTCAATGACTACGGCCGAGATCCGCTCCAAGTTCCTCAACTTCTTTGAGGAGCGCGGTCTTAAGCTCTATCCTTCTTCGTCCCTCGTCCCCGACGATCCTTCGCTGCTGCTTGCCAACGCCGGCATGAACCAGTTTAAGGAGTACTACCAGGGCAAGAAGACCATGAAGGAGATCGGCGCTATCTCCTGCCAGAAGTGCGTCCGCACCAACGACATCGATTGCATCGGCGAGGACGGCCGTCACCTGTCCTTCTTCGAGATGCTCGGCGACTTCTCCTTTGGCGGCGTCTCCAAGCAGCAGGCCTGCGCTTGGGCCTTTGAGCTCATTACCAAGGAGTTCAAACTGCCGCTCGACCGCCTGTACTTCACCGTCTTTACCGAGGACGACGAGACCCACGATGTGTGGCGCTCCCTGGGCGTTGCCGAGGATCACATCTCTCGCCTGGGCGAGGACGACAACTTCTGGGCCGCTGGCCCCACCGGCCCCTGCGGTCCGTGCTCTGAGATCTACTTTGATATGGGCGAGGAGGTCGGCTGCGGCAGCCCCGACTGCAAGCCTGGCTGCGACTGCGACCGCTTCCTGGAGTTCTGGAACCTCGTCTTTACCCAGTACGACCGCCAGGAGGACGGCTCCATGCCGGAGCTGCCGCATCGCAACCTCGATACGGGTATGGGCCTGGAGCGCATGGCCGCCATCATGCAGCATAAGACCGCCAACTACGACGGCGATCTGATGCAGCACCTCATCAAGCTCGGTGAGAAGATCAGCGGCAAGACCTATGACGCCGATGACTACTCCGGCGTCAGCCGCTCGCTGCGCATCATCGCCGATCACTCCCGTGCCGTCGACTTTATGATTTCCGACGGCATCCTCCCCGGTAACGAGGGTCGCGAGTACGTCCTTCGCCGTCTGCTCCGCCGTGCCGTGTTCCACGGTCGCCTGCTGGGTATCGAGGGTGCCTTCCTGACCAAGTTCATCGACGAGGTCAACGCTCAGATGGGCGAGGCCTATCCCGAGTTGCTCAAGAACGTCGCGCTCGTCAAGGGTATCGTTGCCTCCGAGGAGGAGCGCTTCTCCACGACGCTCGACAACGGCCGCGTCTACCTGGATGAGGCACTGGCAGCGCTTGCCGAGGGCGCTGTGCTTCCGGGCGATGTTGCCTTTAAGCTGCACGACACCTTTGGTTTCCCCATCGACCTAACCGTCGAGATCGCCGGCACCGCTGGCCACGACGTCGACATGGACGGCTTCACTGCCTGCATGGAGGACCAGAAGGCCCGCGCCCGCGCCAATGCCAAGGGCGACGCCTGGGGCAGCTTCAACGACGTGTGGGTTGAGCTTTCCGACAAGGTCGCTGCGACCGAGTTCGACGGCTATGACAACGATGTGATCGAGGGCGCCAAGGTTGTCGCCATCGTGCGCAACGGCGAGTCCGTCGAGTCCGCTGCCGCCGGCGAGAACGTCGAGGTCGTGCTCGACCGCACCCCGTTCTACGCCGAGATGGGCGGCCAGCAGGGTGACGCCGGCGAGCTTTCCGCCGAGGGCGTTTCGCTGACCGTTTCCGATACCAAGAACCACAACGGCCTGTATGCTCACGTCGCCCACGTTGCCGAGGGCACGCTGACCGTCGGTGCTACCGTGACCGCCGCGCTCGACGCCGAGCGCCGTGGTTTCCTGCGCCGCAACCACACCGCCACCCACCTGCTCGACGCCGCCCTTAAGCAGGTCCTGGGCGAGCATGTCTCCCAGGCCGGTTCGCTGGTGACGCCCGAGCACCTGCGCTTTGACTTCACGCACTTCGAGGCCCTGTCCTCCGAGCAGCTCAAGGCTGTCGAGGACCTGGTCAACCAGCAGATCTTCGCTTCCAAGCCGGTTGTGACCCGTGTTATGGGCATTGACGAGGCTAAGGCTGCCGGCGCTGTCGCTCTGTTTGGAGAGAAGTACGGCGATGTTGTCCGCGTCGTCTCCGTGGGCGCCGAGGACCAGCCGTTCTCCCGCGAGCTCTGTGGTGGCACTCATGCCGCCAATACCGCCGAGATTGGCCTGTTCAAGATCATTTCCGAGTCCTCCACGGGCTCCAATGTCCGCCGTATCGAGGCCGTGACCTCTAAGGGTGCCCTCGACTACATGGCCGACCGCCTGGCGCTCGTTGACGCCGCCGCCGCTGCGCTCAAGTGCCGCGTCGACGAGGTTCCCGCCCGCGTGGAGAACCTGCAGGCCGAGCTGCGCGAGACGTCCAACAAGCTCAAGAAGGCGCTCACTGGTGGCTCCTCCGATGCGATCTCCAGCGCCATCGAGGGTGCTGTCGAGCTGAATGACTACAAGCTTGTTGTTGCTGAGCTTCAGGGTCTCGAGGCCGCTGACCTGCGCAACGTTTGGGATACCGTGCACCAGAAGGTCGCCGGCCCTGTCGCTTGTGTCGTCGCCAGCGTGACTGAGAAGGGCACTCCGGCCCTGCTCGCTGCCGGCTCCGATGACGCCGTCAAGGCCGGTTTCCACGCCGGTAACGTGATCAAGCAGATCGCGGGTCTGGTCGACGGTCGCGGTGGCGGTCGTCCCAACATGGCCCAGGCCGGTGGCAAGAATGCTGCCGGCATCGCCGATGCCCTCGCGGCCGCCAAGACCGCGCTCGGCGCCTAAGAATCTAAGAAGTCGCTGTGGTTGCGCTCGCGCTGGACATAGGGGAGACCAGGATTGGCATCGCCGTCTCGAGCCGTGATGGCAAGATGGCGATGCCTGTCAAGGTGCTTCCGGCTGCCGAGGTCACCGGTATGGCCAAGACGTTCCGCTACCTGGTTGAGGACTATGAGCCCGACATCCTGGTAAGCGGACGTCCCCTGACCATGGCCGGTGAGCCCGGCCCTCAGGCCGTGCGCGTTGCCGCTGTGGCGCAAAAGATTGCCGACGAGCTCGATCTTCCGTTGGAGTTTGAGGACGAGCGTCTGTCCTCGCAAGAGGCCAAGCGTATCCTGCGCGAGCAGGGACTCAACGAAAAGCAGATGAGGGGCAAGATCGACATGATTGCCGCCAGCCTGTTTTTGCAGACGTGGCTCGATCGTAAAAACGAGGAGGTTTCGCATGCCTAGTGCTTCCGATCCGCGCCAGCCGAATCGTACACAGCAGCCGGCGTCGCGCCCTGCCCAGCCTGGCCAGCGTCCGGCACAGCCGACGCAGCGCGCAGCTCAGCCTGCCGCGCGCCCGGCGCAGTCCTTCTCTCGTTCGGCCCAACCTGTTCAACGGACGGGTCAGCAGCCTTCTGCTCGTTCGGTTCAGCATTCGGCTTCTCACGCGGTTCAGCAGCCCACTGCTCGTACGGCCCAGCCTGCAGGCGGCACCCGCTTTAAGCAGCAGGCACCTACCCAGCGAACGCAGGCCCCCCAATTGCATTCGCATCACGCTCGTGGTTCGCATGGCGTTGCTCCGGCGACCCGCTCGAGCTACAACACGCATGCTCGTCGCGGTGCTCAAAAGAAAAGCTCCCCGGTGCCTATGATTATCGGTGGCGTTGTTGCCGTGCTTGCGCTTGTCGCGATCGTTTTCTTTGTCGTGCCAGCCGTCAAGGGCTTCTTTGGCGGTGAGGGTGCGAAAGTCGTTGCAGGCCAGCAGGTTACTATCACGATTCCCGATGGTGCCTCGGGTGACAGCATCGCTTCGATTCTCTCCGAGAACCATATCGTAGAAAATCCCAAGGATTACTATGCGGCGGTGAAAAAGCTCAACGCCGATATGTCGCTCAAGCCTGGTGATTATTCGTTCACCACACTCATGGATGCGACCAAGGTTGTTCAGCAACTCATGGAAGGCCCCAACGCGGGCTCCAATACGCTGACTATCCCTGAGGGCCTGACGGTCGATCAAGTCGCCGACCGTGTGGCCCAGGCCTACGACAGCATCTCTAAGGAAGACTTCCTCAACCAGGCCAAGGCCTCCAACTACGTGGACGACTATAGCTTCCTTAAGGGCGCCGCCAACGATTCGCTCGAGGGTTTCTTGTTCCCCAAGACCTATTCGCTGGGCGATTCGCCGACGGCCGATGACGTGATTCGCGCTATGCTCGATCAGTTTAAGACCGAGTACAAGTCGCTTGACTTTGCGAGCTGCGAAGCCAAGATCAAGGAACGCTACGGTGTGGAGATGTCCGACTACGACATCGTCAACTTGGCCTCTATCGTTGAGCGCGAGGGCCTCAACGCCGATCAACGTGCGCATGTGGCCTCGGTTTTCTACAACCGCCTTGCCGGCAAGCTCGACGGTCTGCGCTATCTCAATAGCGATGCGACTATGATGTATGTCACCGGTGGCGAGGTTACCGCCGACGACCTGCAGAGCGATAGTCCGTATAACACCTATAAGCATGAGGGTCTGCCACCCACGCCCATCTGCTCTCCGTCGCTCGAGGCACTCAAGGCCACGCTTGAGCCGACCGACTCCGATGACCTGTATTTCTACATTACGCAGGACGAGGAGTACTTCTCGCAAACCTACGAAGAGCATCAACAGTCTTGGAATTAGCATGAGGATTTTTAGCCCCAAACGTTACGTTGCCTCGGTCGATCGCATCGACCTTAATACCCTGTGGGCCGACGGCAAACGCGCCATTCTGCTCGATCGCGATAACACCCTGGTGCCGCGCGACACCGAGCAGGTTCCCGCCGCGGTTTCCGCTTGGCTCGATACCGCCCGCGCCAAAGGCTTTAAGCTGTGCATGGTGTCCAACAACTGGCATCGCGACCAGGTCATGGCATCAGCACGCGAGCTGGGACTCGAGGCCATCAGCCACGCCATGAAGCCGGCGCCGTTTGCCCTCAAGGCGGGTCTTAAGCGCCTCGGCGCCACGGCCGACGAGGCGGTGCTGATCGGTGATCAGCTCTACACGGACGTGTGGAGCGGCAACTTCGCCGGCGTCGATACCATCCTGGTAAAGCCGCAGGCCACGCAGGACCTGTGGTATACGCAGATCTTCCGTATCTTTGAGCGCCGGGCCCTGCGCGACCTTCCCTGCGAGGAATAGGTCTCGTCATGTCCCAGCACACCAAACACGGCTGCGACCATATCTTCTTTATCGGCTTTTTGGGCGCGGGCAAATCGACGCTCGCGCGCAACGTCGGCACTATGTTCAAGCGGCGTTTTATCGATACCGACCGCCTAGTCGTCCGCCGTTGCGGCAAGTCGGTAACCGAGATTTTTGAGACCGAGGGTGAGGATCGTTTTCGCGAGCTCGAGACCTCGGCGCTCCGTTCGCTCCAAAGCGAGCGCAGTCTGTTGGTTTCGTGCGGTGGCGGTATCGTCGAGACGCCGGTGAATATTGAGCTGATGCACGAAATGGGTACGTGCGTGTACCTCGAGGGCGACTTTGAGGATTCGATTCGCCAGATTCGTCGGTCCGACACGCGCCCCGATTTCCGCTCGCCCGAGCATGCCGCGCGCTTGTTTGAGCATCGCCGTCCGCTGTATCGCCAGGCCGCCGATATTACCCTTGATATTCGCAACAAGTCCTTCGAGGACGTTTCCTACCTTTGTGCCGAGATGCTTTTGGAGCGTGGACTGCTATGATTCGCCGCCAACTGATCAATTTCCAAAACCGCAGCGTCGATGTCCGTGTCGGATTGGGCGCGTTCGATGAGCTGTCGCGTATGTTTGCCTCGGCTGTGGGCAAGCCTAAGCGCGCGATGGTGGTTTGGAACTCCGCCTCGTCAGAACGTTTTGATGAGGTCGTCGAGCATGCGCTGGTCGACGCCGGTTTTGCCGTGTCGCAGTTCTCCCTTGAGGTTTCGCCTGCTGGTGCCACGCTGGCCGATGCCGATGCTATCTTTGGCGCCTTGTCTGCCAACGGCATTACCTGTGACGATCTGGTTGTCGCCGTTGGCGATGCCGCAACCTGCTCGGTTGTTAGCTGGTGTGCCAATCAGTGGTGCGGCCGCACCGAGTGCGCGTTGCTGCCGACGACCTTCGACGCCATGCTCACGGTCGCGACGACCATGAAGCCGCTCGTCGCTTCGTCGGCCAATGCGCTTCCCGCTATCGCGTTCCGTCCTGAGCCGGGCTTGGTCGTGTGTGACCTCGACCTTGTTCGCGAGGCGGACCCCGAGTACCTCAAGCTCGGCTATGTGGTACTTGTTGGTACCATGCTTTCGAGCAGCAAGTCCCGCTGGAATCAGTTTACTGAGACCGTTCCCGAGATTCTCGCGGGCGAGGAGGTCGCGCTCGTCAATGCAGTTCAATGGTCTCAGACTGCCCGTAAGGACGTACTGATGGCCACGAACCCGAGCGCCCGCCATGCGCTCGATTTTGGCAAGACGGCGGAGCGTACTCTGCGCGCTTGCTTGGGCGATGCTGCTTCGCAGGTTCCTGCCTATCAGCTGTTATCCGAGGGCATGCGCTTTGAGGCGCGCCTAGCACATGATGCCTGCGACTTCGATATCGATTACGTCTTTGAGGTCGATGACTGCCTGGAGGACTTTGGTATCGAGGAACTTGCCTTCGATCTGGAGCCTGCCGTATATATCGAGGAGTTCCGCAAGCAGCAGTTCGCTCGCTCGAACCGCAGCATGTTGCCGCTGCCCGCGGCACTCGGCGCCATTCGTCTAACGAGCGTTGAGGACGAGGTTCTTGAGCGCCATGCTCACGCCTACTTGGCTTCTCGCAAAGAACTTCTCTAAGATTTATTGACATCCATCGTCTTTCGTATCATGTTGAGGGACGGGTTTCCAATCGGTTGCGGATCGCATGCGATTCCGACGTTCGGTTGAGACCCGTCCCGTCTTTATAGAGACAATAAGAAAGGAATCTGCATGTCTGAGTTTGCTGCCGGTCCTGCCGGTCGTATCGAACGTGTCCGTGCCCTGATGGTCGAGCGCGGCTACGACGCCATCCTGGTTCGCGACGAGGCCAACCTTCGTTGGCTTACGGGCGTGAAGGGCGTCTTCGACTACACCTTCGAGTTCCCGCACGCTGCGTTTATTACGGCCGACCAGTGCCTGTTCCACACCGACTCGCGCTACCTCAACAGCTTTGAGGAGAACACGCCCGCCGGCAGCCCCTGGGTCTACGACATGGACGAGGGCACCATCCCCGGTTGGGTCGCCGGTAAGATCGCAGCCAACAAGTGCCGTGTCTGCGCTGTCGAAGACGATATGCAGATTAATTTCTACCAGGGCATTCAGCGCGGCCTGGAGGACCGCTCCGTCGCCTGCATGCTGCCGCTGATGCACGACGACATCCGCAAGATGCGCGCCATCAAGGATGCCGAGGAGATCGAGCTCATGCGCCATGCGCAGTCGATCACCGATGCCGCCTTCCAGCATATGCTCGGCTTTATTAAGCCTGGTATGACCGAGAAGCAGGTTCGCAACGAGCTCGAGAACTTTATGTTCGCCAACGGCGCCGACAGACTGGCCTTCGGCTCCATCGTGGCGAGCGGTCCCAACACCGCCAACCCGCATGCCGTGCCGAGCGACCGCGTGATCGAGAAGGGCGATTTCGTTCTTATGGATTACGGCGCGGGCTACTGCGATTACCGCTCCGACATGACACGCACCGTCGTGATGGGCGAGCCCACGCAGGAGCAGCTCGACCTGTACGCGCTCGTGCGCCGTACGCACGAGGAGTGCGTCGCCGCCATCCATCCGGGCGTCGAGGGCAACGACATTTTCAAGCTTTCCAAGAAGATCATCGGCGATGCCGGCTATGGCGATTACTACAACCATGGTCTGGGCCACGGCGTGGGCATCGACATCCACGAGCTGCCCAACTTCAACCGTAGCAAGAACACCATCGAGATCGGCTCGGTTGTCACCATGGAGCCCGGCGTCTACCTGCCCGGCGTGGGCGGCGTGCGCCTTGAGGACTACGGCGTGGTCACCGAGAACGGCTACGAGCCCTTCACCAAGACCCCGCACGACCTGCACGTTATCGACTGCTAGTCTACTTCGGTAGATAGTTTGGGGCGGGGCGTTCGGATCGATTCGGACGCCCCGCGTTCTCTTTTTATGCGCTCGCTGCAGGCGCCGTCTGCAAGTGTATAATTTCGGTCGTATGTAATTTGGACGCTTGTGCGTTCTGCCCATAACAAGAAAGGTCGCTATGCCTACCATTTCTACCGCCGACTTCAAGAACGGCCTCGGTCTCCGCATCAAGGACAAGGTCTACACCATCGTCGAGTTCCAGCATGTCAAGCCGGGCAAGGGCGGCGCGTTTGTGCGCTACAAGACCCGCGACATCAAGAGCGGCCGCGTCGTCGAGAACACCTGCAACGCCGGCACCAAGTTCGAGAGCGTCATGCTCACTACCCGTGAGTTCCAGTACCTCTACAACGATGGCACCGACTATATCTTCATGGACAACGAGTCCTATGAGCAGGTTCCCGTTCCCGAGGACATGGTGGGCGAGAACTCCAAGTGGCTGCGCGAGAACGACGTCTGCCAGCTGCTCTTCGCCGACGATGAGCTCATGGGCGTGACCCCGCCGATGTTCATCGAGACCACCATCGTCCAAACCGACCCGGGCTTTAAGGGCGACACCGTCCAGGGTTCCACCAAGCCGGCCACGATCGACACCGGCGCTGTCATCCAGGTCCCCATGTACCTCAACGAGGGCGAGGTCATCAAGGTTGACACCCGCGACGGCAAGTTCGTCTCCCGCGTCTAGCAACCAAATCTTCTAGGAGGACTCATGCCCCAGGAAATCAAGATTGACGGCATCGGCATTTCGCCCGATGTTCTGACCGCCATCGTCTCGCGCGCCGTGTCCGATGTCGAGGGCATCGCCTCCGTTGGCGTCAAGGACCTTGCCACCAACCTTGTCTCCATGATGCTCTCGTCCAAGGCCCCGGCTTCCGAGCCGGCGGTCGAGGCCGAGGTCGTCGGCGACAAGCTCGCACTCACCGTGCGTGTCGTGGTGTTCTTTGGCTATCCGTTCAAGAAACTCGCCGAGGCCGTTCGCGCCGCCGTGGTCGCCGCCATCGATGCCCAGGTGGGCGTCGAGGTCGAGCGCGTTGACGTTTGCATCGACGGCCTCGTTTTCCCCAAGGAGTAACCTTTGAGCCTTAAGGTTTATCGCGGGCGTACGCTTGCCCGCAGTCAGGCGCTGCAGCTGCTGTTCCAGGCCGAGGCCACGGACAGCCCGCTTGAGCGCGTCCTCGAGGGTGATTTCCTGATCTCGAAGGGTCCCCTCGACCCCTATGCGCTGGAGCTGTGCCGCGGTGCCTACGAGCATATCGACCGCATCGACTGCGCTCTGCGCTCCGTTGCCAAGAACTGGGATCTTATGCGCATGCCCGGCGCCGACCGCAATCTGCTGCGTATCGCCGTTTACGAGATGCGTTTCCTCACCGACGAGGAGGTCTCGGACGCCATCGTGATCAATGAGGCTGTCGAGCTTGCCAAGGCCTATGGCACCGATCAGTCCGCGTCGTTCGTCAACGGCGTGCTGGGCAAGATCGCGCGCAGCGAGGAGTTGCCGGGCGAGGACCTGTACCAGGAACTGCTGGCCGAGGATCGCGCTCGCGAGGAGGCGCAGGCTGCCGAGGCGGCCGCCAAGGTCGCTGCCGCTCAGGCTGCCGCCGGTGTACTTGCCGAGGATGCGGACGCTGCTGAGGCCGTCGAGGCCGACTCCGTCGAGGAGTAGCCATGCCAGAGGGTTCCGTCCGCAACTTCGACGAGATCTCGGACCGCCTGGACCAGATCATCGCTACCGTTCGCTCCAAGGATACGTCCTTGGAGCGTTCGCTCGATCTGTTTGACGAGGCGATTGAGCTGGGCTCCCGCGCGGTCGATATGGTCGACAAGTTTGAGCTGACGCCGCGTGAGGCCGATAAGCTCGAACAGGAATACGATGAGGATGCGGCAAACGAATCCCAGGATAGCTAGGCCGCATCTCCGGATACGAATGGTTGATGGCATTCATGAAACGCGTGCGTCTTGATGACGAACTGATTTCACAGGGCATCTGCGCCGATCGCGCGGATGCCCTTCGCACTCTTATGGCCGGCTTGGTCTCGAGTGGCGGCGAGCGCTTGACTTCGCCGGGTCTTAAGGTGATGCCGGGGCTGCCGCTGCACGTGAAGGGGCGTATTCCCTATGTTGGCCGCGGCGGTCTTAAGCTCGAAGGCGCGCTTGATGCGTTTGGCATCAATCCGACGGGCCTTGCCTGTTTGGATGTGGGCTGCTCTACCGGCGGTTTTACCGATTGCCTGCTCAAGCGCGGAGCTGCGACTGTTGTCTCTGTGGACGTGGGTCGCGCCCAGTTCGATTGGTCGTTGCGTCAGGACGATCGCGTGACGCTGCATGAGCGCACAAACGTGACGCAGCTGCCTGAGCTTGGCTATGCCGGCGCCATCGACCTGGCTGTGTGTGATGTCTCTTTTACCAGCATCGCGAACATTATCGATGCGGTACTGGCGTGCCTGGCGCCTACGGGTGCATTCTGCACGCTCGTAAAGCCGCAGTTTGAAGCTCCGGCGGCGCTGGTGGGCGAGGGCGGCATTGTGACCGATCCCGCCGTGCGCCGCGATACGCTCGTGGCGGCGGTTGAGCTCTTTGCTGCCAAGGGCCTGTTCCCGGTCGATGTGTGCGTGTCGCCCATTCATGGTGCCAAGGGCAACGTTGAGTTTTTCCTGTACGGCACGAGATTTGAATCTGGCGACCGCTCGCAAGACGTGCTGCAATCCCAGGTATCGGTTTTGAGCGAGAAAGCTGCAACGCTATGAAGGTCTTTCTGGTTCCCAATTACTACAAGCAAGAGGCGGTCGAGAGCGGCCTGATGCTCGAGCTTTGGCTGACGCGCCAGGGCTATGAGGTCGCATGGGCTGCCGACCAGCGATCGAAGATTCAGAGCACGCCTGATATTGACGGCTCCGATCTGGTCATTACGCTCGGCGGTGACGGTACGTTGCTGCGCGCTGCCCGCATCCTCAACCATCGCGAGATTCCTATCCTCGGTCTTTCCTATGGTCACCTGGGCTTTTTGACGGCCGCGAGTCCCGAGGAGCGCGACATTTTGCAGGTTGTGAGCGACGCCCTGTCCGGCGAGCTGCATGTGAGCCGTCGCGCTACCATCGCCGCGGATATCGTGTCCGTGCGTGACGATGGCACGAAGGATGTCGTGCGCACGTTCGCCCTCAATGACATGGCGCTCACGCGCGGCCCTCTGTCCGATATGGTCGAGTTTGACATCACGGTGTCCGGCCACCATATCGATCGACTGCGTGGCGACGGCGTGGTCGTGTCCACGGCGACTGGTTCTACGGGTTACGCGCTCAGTGCCGGTGGCCCCATCGTGAGCCCCGACTATACGGGCATGGTCTGCGTACCCATTGCGCCGCACACCATTCAGGCCCGTGCCTTCTTGACTTCGCCGAGTGATGTCGTCGAAATCTTTATGTCTGATGATCGTCCGAGCGTTCCAGCGATTGCTATCGATGGACAGTTTATTACCTGCGATGGCACCGTTGAGAGCGTGGCGGTGCGCCGCGGGCCCGGAGATGTGTTGCTGCTGGATTACGGCCCCGAGAGCTTCTATAACTCGGTGAGCCGCGTATTCTACGGAGTCCGTCATGATCGATGAGCTGCAGGTTTCTAACATTGCGCTCATTCGCGAGGCGACGCTGCTGCCGAGTGCCGGCCTGACTGTCCTGACCGGCGAGACCGGTGCCGGCAAGACCGCGCTGCTCTCGGCCCTCAAGCTTATTTTGGGTGAGCGCGCGGATTCGTCTATGGTGCGCGAGGGCGAGGCGCTGGCGAGCGTCGAGGCGCGCCTGTTTGACGGCCCGCACGACACGGAGGGCTTCATCGTGCAGCGCAGTCTTTCTGCCGAGGGCCGCAGCCGCGTGAAGATTGACGGACGCATCGCCAGTGTGCGCGAGCTTTCGGAGCGCGTTGGCGTGATGATGGATCTGTGCGGCCAACACGAGCACCAGCGCTTGCTCGATCCGGCGCATCATGTTGCGATGGTCGATGCCTGGGCAGGGCGCCCTGCACTCGAGGCGCTCGAGCACTACCGCGCCTGCTTTAAGGCTTCGCGCGCTGCCGCTAAGGAGGTTCGACGTGTCGAAGAGACCTCGCGTGCGCAGGGGAGCCGCGTCGAGGAAGCGCGCTTTGCGCTCGAGCGCATCGGCGAGGTCGACCCCAAACCGGGCGAGTATGAGGAACTCGAGGAACTGCTGCCGCGCTCCGAACATGCCGAGGTGCTGGTTGCCACAGCTAATGATGCCCATGCATTGCTTGCCTCTGAAGGGGGAGCGCTCGATGCCGTGAACAGCGCCGTGGCAGAACTTTCCCGTATGGCTTCCGTCGATCGCAAACTTGGCGACATTGCCGATTTGCTTTCGGATGCCTGTATCTCCCTTGAGGATTGCGCGAACGAACTTCGTGCCTATCGCGATGGCGTCGCCTTCGATCCGCGCGAGCTCGCTCGCATGCGTGAGCGGTATTCCGACCTCAAGGGCCTGCTGCGTCAGTGGGGTCCTACCATGGACGATGTTTTTGCCATGCGCGATCGCTCGCAAGAGCTGCTGTCCCTGGTCGATGATGGCGATGAACAGATCAGAAAGGCGCGTGAGGCACTCGGGAGCGCCGAGCACGAGTTGTTTGCCGCTGCCAAGGCACTTAAGCGCGCTCGCAATATGGCGGCCCCGCGCTTCTGCCACGAGGTTTGCCGCCAGATGGCTCGCCTGGAGATGGGCGGCGCCGAGCTCGTCTGGGAGTCGCGTGATCTTCCCCGTGCTGAGTGGACGCCCGTTGGTCCTTCGAGCTACGAGCTGCTATACCGCAGCGGTGCCGGTTTGACTCCACGTCCCCTGCGCCGCATTGCGTCGGGCGGCGAGCTCAGCCGCGTCATGTTGGCAAGTAAGGTTGTCCTCGGTAACGCGGACGGTGTCGATACGCTGGTGTTTGACGAGGTCGATGCCGGTGTCGGCGGCTCTACGGCTCGTGCTCTTGCTGGTGTGCTGGCCGATCTTGCCGCTACTCATCAGGTCATCGTCGTAACGCACCTTGCGCAGGTTGCGGTCATGGCCGACAAACATTATGTTGTCAGTAAGGAACCGGGCGATGTTCCCCAGACGCATTTGGACGAGGTAACCGGCGAAGCGCGTACCGCCGAGATCGCCCGCATGTTGAGCGGCGATCAATCGGAGGCGAGCTTGGCGCATGCCAAGCAGATGCTTGAAGAAGCTCGAGGTTAGGTCGTATCAGCGGTGTTGGTGGGACAAAATAGACTGAATTTTTTGTCCCACTTCGCGTTTTACTCCACGACCTTATCCGGTTGGATGAGCTCTTCGTAGTAGCTGATATGCTCTCGGGCGTCCTCGATTTCGGGCAGCAGGAAGTTGTAGATGACCTCTATGATCATCGTGGCGCTCATCTTGGAGAATGCGAAGTCACCCGTTGTCAGCAGCGCTTCGTGATTGACGGTATTAAAGGTGTAGTCGGCGAGGCGCGCAAGTGGAGACTTGCTATCGCTGCTGATGACGACTACGGTTGCGCCGCAGTTGCGAGCCGCTTTTGCCATGCGATTCAGTCGGCGCGATTTGCCAGAGTTTGAGATTAGCACGATGACGTCACCCGGGCGTAACGTGAGCGCAAAGCCGATTGATGTCTCGCTAATGGTGCTCGCCATGCAGCGCAGGCCCAGCTGCGAGAACTTGAACGTCGCGTCGAGCGCGACGGCGTTGGTGTTGCCTACGGCCGCAAACTCAATAACGCCGGCGTTCTTAAGCGCGTGTACAACTGCGGCCAACGTGTCGTGATCAATGCCGTCGATGGTCGCATTAAGCTCACTCACCTTGGCGGCGAGGATATTTTTAAGGCTCTGCTCCATGTTGTCGAGCGAGACCTCGTCGGTCAGGCCCTCGTTGCGCTGACTCTCTAAGTCGCGCGCCAACGAAAACTGAAAGCTGCGGAAGCTGCCAAAGCCCAGCTTGCGGCAGAAACGCGAAACGGTCGCCTCGGACGTGGCGGCAGCGCGCGAGAGCTGAGCCGCCGTGAGGCGTGGCGCCTCGGACTGGTGCTCCAATATATAGTCGACAATGCGCTGCTCGGACTCGCTGTATCCCTGGTGGGTACTAATGAGGGAAAGTGCGCTTTTGCTACTATCGGTCATGGATGGCTCCTGGTTGGCCTGAAAATCTAACTTGATTTGCAATGCCATAGTATACGGGCATTTTCAATTACAAGATACACCTTGCCGTTTCAAGTGTTGATGGTAAACTTTCACTTGCCGTTTACGGTTATGAAAGAACCTTTCACCGGAGAATTGCGCCTTGTCTCTTCTCACGCGGACGGTAGGTTGGTATCTTTCAGTTGTGGAAAAACGCGCATCGAAGCGCGTGTAGGGGAGCGCCCGAGGGCGCTGTACTCAAGAAGGAGGGACACATGGCTAAGTTTGACATCATCGCCGCGACCGGTTGCCCGACCGGCATTGCGCACACCTTCATGGCGAAGGAGGCGCTGGAGAAGGCAGCTGCCGAGCGCGGTCTGACCATTAAGGTCGAGACTCATGGCCAGGTCGGTGTCGAGAACGAGCTCACCAAGAGCGAGATCGCCGGTGCCAAGGCCGTCGTCGTCGCAGCCGATAAGGATGTCCAGGCTGAGCGTTTCGCCGGTAAGCCCATGGTTTCCGTTGGTGTTTCCAAGGCCCTGTCTGTCGAGGCTGCTGGTAAGCTGATCGACCGCGCGCTCGCCGCCAAGGGCGACGACACGGTTGCCGCTGCCGCCGATGTCGAGGACGAGGTCGAGGAGAAGGAGTCCATCGGCCACGTCATCTACAAGCACCTCATGAACGGCGTCAGCCACATGCTGGTCTTCGTCGTTGCCGGTGGTGTTCTGACCGCCATTTCGTTCCTGTGGGGCATCACGTCCTTTGATTCGACGGCTGCCGACTACAACAGCTTTGCCGCGATGCTCAAGATTATCGGCGGTATCGCCATGAACCTCATGGTTCCGGTGCTTTCCGCTTACATCGCCGAGTCCATCGGCAAGCGCCCAGCGCTCGTCCCCGGTTTCGTCGCCGGTATGATTGCCATCCAGGGCTTGCCTGTTAACGCCGATACCGGCATGATCGACGCCGGTGGCGCAGGTGTGGGCTTTGGCTTCCTAGGCGGCATCGTCGGCGGCTTCCTCGCTGGCTATGTCATCCTGCTGCTCGAGAAGGTTTTCTCTAAAATTCCTGCGAGCCTTAATGGCCTGAAGGCAATCTTCCTGTATCCGCTGTGCTCTACCGCCATCGTCGGCCTGGTCATGCTCGGTATTTCCGGCCCCATGGCTGCCATTAACCAGGGTATGATGGATTTCCTGCAGAGCCTCGGTAACTCCGGTCCGGTGATCCTTGGCCTGGCCATCGGCTGCATGTGCGCCTTTGATATGGGCGGCCCGGTCAACAAGGCTGCTTACGCTACTGGCACCTTCCTGCTCGGTACCGCTCTCGAAGCTGGCGTCGGCACCGAGACCTACAACTTCGGCACCAACTTCATGGCTGCCGTCTCCGCCGCTTGCATCGTTCCGCCGCTGATCACCACCTTCGCCGTCGTTGTCGGCAAGAAGTACTTCAGCCAGGAGGATCATGACGCCGGTATCGTCAACCTCATCCTTGGTTGCACCCACATCACCGAGGGCGCCATTCCGTTCATGACCAAGAACATCTGGCCCGTCATGCCCATCATGATGCTCGGTTCTTCCATCGCTTCCATCTTGACCATCTTCTTCAACGTTCACGATCCGGCGCCTCACGGCGGCTTCCTGGTCCTGCCCGTTGTCGAGAACGGTCCGCTGTGGGTCCTCGCGATCCTCATCGGCGCTGTGGTCGGTGGCATCCTGTTCGTGGCCTTCAAGAAGTACGACTTCGAGAAGAATCAGAAGGCCGCTCCTGTAGCCAGGTCCGTTGAGGCCCCCAAGGCCGCTGCCGTCGAGGCCCCCAAGGCCGAGGCTGCCGACTTCGTGAAGGTCGAGAATGTCTTTGTCGCCGAGGACTTCGCTTCTCGTGACGAGGCTCTGAGCTTCGTTTCCAACCAGGCTGTCAAGGCCGGTATCGCCAGCGACGCCGACGCCGTGATGAACGCCTTCCTGGCCCGCGAGGCCGAGGGCACCACGGGCATGATGGAGGGCTTCGCCATCCCGCATGCCAAGTCCGACGCCATTACCGAGGCTGCCGTCATCGTCGTCAAGGACGAGTCCGGTGTGACCGGTTGGGACACCATGGACGGCGCTCCCGTCAACGTGGCCATCGCGCTGCTCATCCCGGGTGCCCAGGCCGGCACCACGCACCTTAAGATCCTGTCCAAGGTCGCCGAGGCGCTCATGGACGAGGACTTCCGTGCCACTGTCAAGGGTTCCACCGACGCCGCCAAGATCGCCAAGACGATCAACGCCCGCCTGGTCTAATCCCGCAACACGCGAATACCATCGCCCCCTGTATATAAGGCGGAGTCCCTCTCCAGGGCCTCCGCCTTTTTCTACCCCTCCCATAAGTTGCGGTGAAATAGGGACTGTTTAAACGATTCAACCCCAAATTCAGTCCCTATTTCACCGCAACTTACAAAAGGGCATAGAGGGGGCTACCTATCGAGTCTTTGTCGCGAACAGATCATTAGCCAGAATTCCGTTCGCACGATATTGCTCTGGACCGACCGAGTTTCTGCAGCTTGCTCGCCCACAGGGGGCCGGGCGCGGCCAGTGAGATTTATCGCGAGTTCCGCACGAGCCGAAGAGCACTTAATGTGCTCTTCGTGCGAGCAGGACTGTAGAGCAGGAAATCTCACTGGCCGCGCCCGGCCCCCTGTGGGCGAGCAAGCGGACGACAAACACATCTGTCCAACAATTCGTCCGAAACATAATGAAAAACCGTTTGATGTGAGTTAATATAAACAACGTCGTGAATCTGACTCCTGCCACATACATGACAGGGGTTAAACACAAAAAAGGAGTCAACTATGGTTTCTGAGAAGGCTACCCTCGTTAATCCTCAGGGTCTGCACATGCGTCCGGCTGGTCTGTTCGCCTCCACCATGGGCAAGTACGCCTGTGACGTGACGGTCGTCACCCCCGAGAAGGAGGTCAACGGCAAGTCCCCGATGGCCCTCATGGCTGCTGGTATCCCCTGCGGTACCGAGGTCGAGGTCAAGTGCGACGGCGCCGACGAGGCCGAGGCTCTGGCTGCTGCCATCGAGCTCATCAAGAGCGGTCTTGGCGAGTAGAACTCAAACGGGTCGCATGTTGAACAACTAAGTTCATATTTGGGGGCGCAGTGACCTGTTGTAAGGTAACTGCGCTCTTTTGTCATGGATATGGCAAAACGCTTTATCACATGACACGGAGAGAGGAATGGGAATGTATCAGGGAGTCAACGCTTCCGAGGGCATCGGTATCGGCACCGTCATGGTCGCCGTCGATCCCGACTTGACGTTTGAGCCGCACGAGGTTGCTGATTCGGCAGCAGAGAAGGAGCGCTATCAGTCCGCTCTTTCGGTCTTCTGCGAGAAGACCCAGGCTCAGGCCGACCACATGAAGGAGACGGTGGGCGAGGCCGAGGCCGAGATCATGAGCGGACACATTGTCCTGGCTCAGGATCCGGGCATGACCGACGCCATCAACGCCGCCATTGACGGCGGCACCTGCGCCGAGCAGGCGCTCATGGACACCTCGACCATGTTCGAGAACATGTTCCTGTCCATGGACGACGAGATGTTCCGTCTTCGCGCGGCTGACATCGCCGACATCCGCACCGGTATTCTGGCCGAGCTGCTGGGCAAGGAGGTCGTCGACCTCTCCGTCCTGCCCGAGAACACTGTCGTTGTCGTGCACGACCTCACGCCGTCCATGACCGCCACGATCGATAAGGCCCACGTTGCCGGTATCGTCACCGAGACCGGTGGCTGCACGTCGCACTCCGCGATCATTGCGCGCGCCCTCGAGATCCCGGCTGTCCTTTCGGTCTCCAACAGCTGCACCGCACTGCGCAACGGCATGACCGTTGTCGTCGACGGCGGCAAGGGTATCGTCGAGGCCGATCCCGACGAGGAGACGCTCGCCGCCTACACCGCCAAGGCCGAGGCCTTCGCTGCCGAGAAGGCAGTCCTCGAGGCCTTCCGTGGCAAGCCGTCCGTGACTGCCGATGGCATCAAGAAGATCATCGCCTGCAACATCGGCAACCCCGATGACGTGCCCAACGCGCTCGATCACGACGCCGAGGCTATCGGTCTGTTCCGCTCCGAGTTCCTGTTCATGGACTCCGCTGAGCTTCCTTCCGAGGAGGAGCAGTTCAACGCCTACCGTAAGGTCGCCAGCGCGCTCAAGGGTGCTCCGGTCATCATCCGCACGCTCGATGTGGGTGGCGACAAGGAGATTCCGTATCTGCATATGGTCAAGGAAGACAACCCCTTCATGGGCTTCCGCGCCGTGCGTTACTGCTTGGCCAATCCCGACCAGTACAAGGTCCAGCTCCGCGCTCTGCTGCGCGCTAGCGCCTTCGGTGACGTCAAGATCATGATCCCGCTCGTCACCTGCGTCGAGGAGGTCTTGGCTGTCAAGGAGCTCGTCGAGCAGTGCAAGGCCGAGCTGACCGAAGAGGGGCGCAAGTTCAACGAGAACATCGAGGTCGGCATCATGGTCGAGACGCCCGCCGCTTCGCTGCTCGCAGACCGTCTTGCCGAGGTCGCCGATTTCTTCTCCATCGGCACCAACGACCTGATCGGCTACACCATGTGCGCCGACCGTGGCAACGACACCATCTCCAACCTGTACCAGGTTTACTATCCCGCCGTGCTCCGCTCGCTCAAGAACATCATCGAGAGCGGCGTGAAGGCCGGCATCATGGTCGGTATGTGCGGCGAGGCCGCTGCCGATCCGCTGCTCGAGCCGCTGCTGATCAGCTGGGGCCTGGAGGAGTTCTCGATGAGTGCTCCGTCGATCCTGCGCGCCCGTAAGACCATCAGCCAGTGGACCAAGGCCGAGTGCGACGAGCTCGCCGAGAAGGCGCTCGCCTGCAACACCGCCGCCGAGGTCAAGGCACTGCTCGAGTCCGCAGCTCGCTAATTTGGTATCAGAGGTAACCGCGTGGTTGGAATGGGCCGGCCACGCGGCCCTCACATATACAGGGGGTACTGTAAATGTTCTACACGCTAACCGCTAACCCGGCTGTCGACATGACGGTTTCGAGCTCTCCGCTCGAGCCCGACGAGAACGTCCGCACCGGTTCGGCCAGCTACACGGCTAACGGCAAGGGCCTCGACGTGTCCTTCGCCTTTAAGAAGATGGGCGTCGACACCGTCGCGCTCGGCTTCTTCGCTGGCTTCACGGGCAAGTTCATCGTCGAGGAGGTCATGAACCTGGGTTGCCTCTGCCGCCCGGTCTGGACCGACGGTATCACGCGCATTAACACCTACGTCAACGATGGCCAGCACGAGTACGGCATCCTGAACCCCGGCGCCCCGATCACGCCGCAGCACCAGGAGGAGCTCTACAACATCCTGGACACCGCGGGCGATCTCGAGTGCCTGATCGTCTCCGGCTCCGTGCCTCCCAAAGCTACGCCCGACTTCCTGGCTCAGGTCATGGAGCACGCTCAGGCTCGTGGCGCTGACGTCGTCCTGGACCTGTCCTCCGACAAGCTCAAGGAGCTCGCTCACAAGAAGCCGCTGCTCATCAAGCCGAATCATCACGAGATGAAGGCCATCTTCGGCGTGCCGGTCGACACCGACGACGAGGTTCGTGTCGCCATGAAGATGGCTCACGACGCTGGCGTTCAGAACGTGCTGCTCACCCGTGGTAGCCGCGGCGACGCTTACTTCTCCAACGGCGAGGACATCTGGTACGCCAAGCGTGAGTTCAACATCAAGCTGGTCTCTTCCGTCTGCGCCGGCGACTGCACCCTCGCTGCGTTCCTGCACAAGTGGTACAGGGATCGCGACAACGTCGAGGAGGCCATGAAGCTCGCTATGGCCACCGGCGCCAACGTTGCCGAGTCCGTCGGCATTGGCGACTTTGGTCACGTCGACGAGTACAGCAAGCGCGTTGCTGTCCGCAAGCTCGATCGTCAGTAATCGAAACGCGACATATTCGTGCACATGCGGCGCCCCGGTTTCGGCCGGGGCGCCTTTTTGTTCCGCCAGGGGGGGTGTCCTGCCGTACTTCATCGCTTCCACACCGTTCACCGAGTTGTCCTAGCCTTTTGTCGATGCGTGGAATATACTTTCATTAACACGTTGCTTCGTGAAAGGAACATTCATGATTTACACGCTCACTGCAAATCCCGCCATTGACTACAACATCGCCTGCGACGGTCTTGACGCCAACACCGTCACGCGTACCCGCAACGCCGTCTACACGCCCAACGGCAAGGGCCTCAACGTCTCGTTTACGCTTGACCACTACGGTGTCGACACCACGATCCTGGGTTTCTTCGCCGGCTTCTCGGGTGAGTTCATCGTTAAGGGCGCCGAGGCCCTGGGCGTGCCCGTCAAGCCTGTGTGGACCGACGGCATCACGCGCGTCAACGTGTTCCTTAATGCCGGCCCCGACACTGAGTACAACATGGTCAACGCTGGTGCCGCCATCAACGAGGCCAATGAGCAGGAGATGTTTGAGCTCATCGATTCGCTCGATGACATGACCTGCCTGGTTATCAGCGGCTCGCTGCCTCCCAACACTTCCGAGGGCTTCCTGGCCGAGGTCCTGCGCCGCGTCAAGGCCAAGGGGGCCGAGTTCGTCCTCGACATCTCGAGCCATCAGCTGGCAGACCTTATTGCCATGGAGCCGCTGCTGATCAAGCCCAATGACGACGAGCTGCTCGACATCTTTGGCATTAAGGTGAGCGGTGGCGACGACGAGTCCGTCAAGGGCGCGATGGCCGAGCTGCACGCCAAGGGCGCCAAGAATGTACTGCTGACCCTTGGTGGCGATGGCGCGTATTTCTCCAACGGCGAGCACATCTGGTTTGCCAACCGCACCTTTGAGGTCAAGCTGCTGTCGACCGTCTGCGCCGGCGATTCCTCGCTCGCTGCCTTCCTGTCCGTGTGGCACGACGCTCCCGAGCGCGTCGAGGACGCCCTGCGCCTTTCGATGGCCACTGGCGCCAACGTGGTCGAGTGCCCCGGTCTGGGGGATTTTGCCAAGGTGGACGAATATAAGAAGCACATCGAGGTTCGCCAGGTCTGCTAGTTCCGGCACCTTGTCTGAATAGTTTGATTATTTCGCATCCGTCTTAGACTAGGACGGATGCGTTTTTGTTTATCGGACTTGCGTGTGCAGTGGAGGCTGTTTCTTGCTAGACTTCTTGCAGACGCAATCGATAGCCAATTTGATAGTCGCAGGAGGCCATAGGCATGTGCAATGTTTCGCTCAACGGTACTCAACCGTCCGATGCGTCCCTGCGCGTCCTGCGCGCGCTTGAAGCGGCTGGTCTTGAGGCTTGGTACGTGGGCGGTTGGGTGCGCGACGCCCTTATGGGGTACCCCAGCCACGATGTTGATATGTGCTGTAGCGGCCTGTGGCAGGAGTCCAAAGCGGCGCTCGAGGCCGCCGGCATCGCGGTTGTGGAATCGGGCATTAAATTTGGCGGAATCACGGCTATTTCCGATGGCGAGCGTATCGAGGTCACCACGTACCGTCTGGATGGCTTTTACACCGATGGTCGTCATCCCCAGAGTGTGGAGCGTGCCGCCTCGCTCGAGGACGATCTGGCGCGCCGCGACTTTACCGTCAATGCCATGGCCTGGCATCCCGAGCGCGGGCTTGTCGACCGCTACGACGGCCAGGGTGACTTGGAGCGCAAGCTGATTCGCGCTGTCGGCGATCCCAAGCGTCGCTTTAACGAGGACGCCCTGCGCATGCTGCGTGCGGTGCGCTTTGCCTGCCGTCTGGACTTTATGATTGAGCCCGAGACCAAGCGTGCGCTTGCCGAGTGCGCGCCGCTGCTCGATGCCGTGGCGCGTGAGCGCGTGGGTATTGAGCTCGAGGGCATTCTTTCGACCGGTCATGGGGGAGACGCGATGCTCCGCTATCCCGAGCTCATCTGCGCCGCCGTGCCCGAGTTGGCAGCGGGTCGCGGGTTTGATCAGCGCAGTGTCTATCATGCGTTTAACGTCTACGTGCATATCGCCCGTGTGCTGACGGTGGCGGGGGAGCTCGCGCTGTGTGACGGCGTCGCGCCCTCGTCGAGCCTTATGTGGGCGGCGTTTTTGCACGATGTGTCCAAGCCCGAGTGCTTCACGGTCGATCACGCCGGCAGCGGACACTTCTACGGTCATCCCGAGCTCGGCGCCAAGAAGGCGCGCGTCATTATGGATCGCCTGGCCCTCTCGCACGACTTGGTGCGCGACGTGTGCCTGCTCATCAAATACCATGACAAGCCGCTGCGCCCCGAGCGCGCCTGCCTGCTCAATATGATGCGCGCGCTTTCGGGTGAGGGCGTCGACACGGCCCGCCTGATTGACGAGCTCATGGACCTTAAGCGTGCCGACACACTTGGCAAGGCCCCGTCGTGCTTCTATTATGTTGAGACGATTGAGGAGATGCGCGCGCTGGCGCACGAGCTGCTGAAGGCAGGGGAGCCCTATACGCTCAAGATGCTCGCCATCAACGGCGGCGACCTTATCCGTGCCGGAGTCAAGCCCGGGCCGGAACTGGGTCAGCTTCTCAACTCCGCCCTCGACGCCGTGATCGAAGACGATATTCCCAACGAGCGCGAAGCTCTTTTGGTTCATCTCAACTTGAATTAGCTACCAAGTTTACCTGCGTATTCCATAACCTGCCGACAATTTTTCGGCAATTTGGAATTTCTTCTTGCGCTGACGTTTTTTGTCCCGTAATATATTTCCTCGCAGCACGGCAGTGCAGATGTCATGTGGCCCGTTCGTCTAGCGGTTTAGGACGCCGCCCTCTCAAGGCGGAGATCACCAGTTCGAATCTGGTACGGGCTACCACTTCTTTTCTGTTGAGGCTTATGGCCCGTTCGTCTAGCGGTTTAGGACGCCGCCCTCTCAAGGCGGAGATCACCAGTTCGAATCTGGTACGGGCTACCACGCATCTGATACCCGGACTTCCTATGGAAGGCCGGGTTTTTTATTTTCAAACAACCGTCTGCAATTCCCGTTTGAACCAGAGCTTTGCGTTCTGCCTATGGCCCTTACGGGTACAATATCCAAGATATTTTGACTGTTAGAAGGAGTCTCATGACGGAGTCCTCTCAGCTTACGTCTAAGCCCCAGGTCGAGGTTGAGGCCTCGGGCGGCGATGACAATAAGAGCGCACGCCGCGGCGCCATCTTTATCGGCGTCGTGCTGGTAGGTTATATCGTCTATCTGGTGGTAACCGGGCAGATGGGGCAGTTTTGGGCCGCTATGTCGAGCGTCCAGGCGTCATGGCTCGTTGTCGCGTGTCTTTGCATGTTCATGTACCTGTTCTTTGGCATTGTTGCCTATGCGATCGCCGTCTGGCTCGATCCCAATTCGCCCGTCGGCATCCGCGACCTGATCTCGGTCGAGGCGAGTGGCATCTTCTTTGGCAACCTGACGCCCATGATGATGGGCTCCACCCCGGCTCAGATCTATCGCCTGACCAAGGCCGGCCAAAACGTGGGCGAGGCCGGCGCCACGCAATTCACGCGTTTTATCGTGTACCAGTTTGGCCTGGTCGCCTGGGGCGCTATCCTGCTGCTCGCCCGTATGCCGTTTTTTGCCGAACGCTACGGCGACATGACGCTGCTGTGCGTCTTTAGCTTTGGTGGACACTGCTGCATCTTGCTTGGCATCTTCGCCGTCGCGCTCATGCCTAAGACCGTCACGCGCGTCGCCCATTGCATCATCAATTGGCTTGAGCGCATTGGTGTCTCGGCCACTAAGATCGAGAGTTGGCGCACGTTTGTCGATGGCGAGATCTACTCCTTCTCCGAGAAGTTCAAGCTTTCGGCCGGACATTTTTCTTCCATGCTGCTCACCGTGTTTATCACCATGCTGCAGCTCGCGTTTTTCTATCTGGTTCCGTATTTCCTGATGCTTGCTTTTGGCCACCACGAGGTCGACTTTTTCTCGGTCATGGCTGCGAGCGCCTTTGTCCAGCTGCTGAGCTCTGCGGTCCCCTTGCCCGGTGGAACTGGTGGCGCTGAGGGCGGCTTTGCATTGTTCTTGGGTCATTTCTTTGGGTCGGCTTCGACCGCCGGTTATCTGCTGTGGCGCCTCATCACGTTTATTGCGCCTACCATTTTGGCTGCGCCCCTGCTGGGACTTAAGAGCGCCCACAACGAGAGCATCCATGCGCGCTGGGATCGCGTGATGCGCAAGCTCGGCCGCACGCCTCAGACGCCCTCTGCGCCCACTAAGCCGCACCCCACGAATGCTGTTACCGTTGATCCCAAGAAGCACGCTCAGAAGGCTTCTGGGACCGCTAAGCCGGCTCATAAAGCCTATGTGCGCCAGACGGGCGACGGTATTCGCGTATCTCCGTCGGCGCTCAATAAGAGGAAGCACCCTAAGTCGCAGTAGGACAGTCGTGCGTTCTTCATGATGCGGGGCATATTTGTGCTGTATGGGGGATAATCCTCTTACGTAGATTATCTCTCATCTGTTGATGAATGCCCGCATATCGAAGGGACACGCCCATGGCCACCAGCAAACCGCGTATTGATCGCCGCATCGTTCGCAGCCGTAATGCCATCCTTTCGGCTTTCGAGCGCCTGCTCATGGAAAAGCCGCTGGCAGACATTACGGTGAGTGCCATCGCGCGCGAGGCCAATGTCGACCGCAAAACCTTCTACGTGCACTTTGGCACGGTTGACGGCCTGCTCGATGCCATTGCCGTCGATGTGGTGGAGATGATTGTCGACTCGGTCGAGAAAACGCTTGCTTCCATGGACGGCGACACCAACGAGCGCGCCCTGGGCGCGGCGGCGACCTTCTTTAAAACCGTTAATGAGGCACTGTGCAACAACTTAGTGCTCAATCGTCAGCTGATCGAGAATATTCCGCTCGATGATTTCATGGCTCGTCTTCGTGCGCCGCTCGAACATGAGATTGCCGAGCGCGATCTGCTGCCCCAAGGTCTCAAGGACGAGATGTTCGACTACTATCTGGCGTTTTTGCTGTCGGGTATTATCGGTATCTATCGCACGTGGGCACTGTCTGACGGCTCGGTTCCTATCGAGCGCGTCTCTGAGGTCGCCAACGATCTGACTCTCAATGGTCTGTCGAGTCTGGAATCTCGCTTGGATTAGGCCTAGTTGGGCTCGTCGGCGTGGAAATCCCTGTTCACGAGGTTCTCCGGCGCCTTGGAGACCTCGCCGGTGTAGGAGCTGTAGCCTGAGGATCCTTAAAAGAAAGTCCAGTTTATTCTTCCCACTCCAAATGGGAATCCTCCGATGCGCCTTCGCATACTCGCATGACCTCGATACCATGCGAGCGTGCGAACTCGACGAGCTCTGCGTTGCGGGCGTTTATGGTGCCGAAGGCGGAGGGGCACACGATAAGGCGCGCGCAGTGGACGAGGAGCTCTTTGGCGCGGGCTATGGTTTTATCCCCGATCGGCTCGAAGGCGCGCTCGGCCACGCATTCCGTCGCCAGGTCGCGCGCGAGCTCGCAGTCGATGTCCCCTTCGTGCAGAACGCCCGCGTAGAACGCCTTGCCCTGTCGGATGAGCTGGCGAAACACAGCCGACCCCGTACCTGCGCCGGCGATGACGAACGTGTGCGCATCGCCGTGTGGGCGCCCAATTTCCACGCTGCCGAAGCGCTCGTTGAAGGTGCCATGTTTAAGGCCGTAGAGCTCGCCAATCGTCTCGCGCGTGAATATGTCCTCGGGTGCGCCGGCGCGGAAGACCCGGCCGTCCTTCACGCAAATCACCTTGTCGGCGCTTTTCTGCGCGAGCTCGAGTTCGTGGATGGACATGATGATAGCCACATTCCGCGATTTCGCAAGGTGGCGAAGTATTCGCAGCAGGTCGATCTGGTAGCGGATATCGAGATACGACGTGGGCTCGTCGAGCACGAGCACGCGCGGATCCTGCGCGATGGCGCGTGCGAGCATGACGCGCTGGCGTTGCCCGTCGCTTATCTGCATGAAGTCGCGCTCGGCGAGCTCTTCCACATGTGCGGTTTTCATGGCCTCGTCGACCCGACTATGGTCGTCGGGCGAGAGTGTGCCCATTCGCCCGGTGTAGGGATGCCTTCCCGCCTCTACGATATCGCGGCAGGTGAGGAGCTCGGTCCGGGGGCGATCTGTCAGCATAACGGCAAGGTTCCTTGCGAACTCCGCCGTCTTCCATCGGGAAATCTCCCGCCCGTCGAGCTCGACCGCGCCGGCAAGCGGTGCCAGATGGCGTGTGATGGTTTTCAAGATGGTCGACTTGCCCGAGCCGTTCGGCCCGATGAGCGCCACGACGTCGCCCGCGCGAACCTCCAGATCGACGCCTTCGACTACGACCTTCTTGTCGTAGCCCGCCGACAGGTCGCTTATGCGGAAAAGCGGCGCTCCGTCAGCCTGCGTTTCGACCGGGGTTTCGAGGTTCGACTCCGCTCGAAGGAGGCGTTCCGCGCGCAGTTCCGCACGAGCCGAAAGTGTCTTCTGGCGCTTTCGTGCGAGCTCAGGACTGTCTAAGCATGGAATGTCCCCTCCGAGCGTTTTGGGCCGCGGCACGAATTCCCCCATCTACCTCACCCGCTTCTTCAGCATGAGCGCGATAACCACCGGCGCGCCGAAGATGGCGGTGACGGCGCTGATGGAAAGCTCGACGGGAGAGAACAGCGTGCGCGCGATCAAATCGCAACCCGCGCAGAAGATGGCGCCTCCCAAGAAGCACGCAGGAATCACGCGGATGGGCTTCGACGACTTCAGCGCCGACTTCACGAGATGCGGAACCGCGATGCCTACGAACGACACCGGACCAGCGAACGCGGTCACGCAGGCGGAGAGCATGCTCGCTAGAAGGACGAGCACCACGCGGAAGCGTGCGACGTTCACGCCGACGCTTTTCGCGTAGGCTTCTCCCAGCTGGAAGGCGGAAAGGGGCTTCGATATCGCGAATACGCATGCGCTCACGGTGATCACCACGACCACGATGACCGCGATGTCGTCCCAGCTCGAACCCGAGAAGCTACCCAAAGACCAGTTGTGCAGGTTCACGATGGACTGGTCGTCGGCGAAGGCGATGAGGAAGTTCGTCGCCGCCGAGCAGATGTATCCCACCATGACGCCCGCCACGATGAGCATGGCCATGGAACTTATGCGCCGTGCGATGAGGAGCACGAAGCCGATGGTGATAAGCGATCCCAGAAACGCTGCGGCCACCATGGCCGGCGAGGACATGGCCTGGTTCGCGCCCAGAAGCACGATCATCGTAAGCGCGACGACGAACTTTGCGCCCGAGGAGACGCCCAAGATGAACGGGTCGGCGATGGGGTTGTTGAAAAACGTCTGCAGCAGGAACCCGGAGAGCGAAAGTGCCCCGCCGAGAAGCACGGCTGAAAGCACGCGCGGCAGGCGAATCTCCCAGATGACTTGGCTTTCCATGGAATTGGCCGCGCCGCCCGAAAGGATGCCGGGGATGTGGTCTGCGGGCACGAGCACGCTCCCGATGCACAGGTTGGCCCCGACGAGCACGATGAGGACAACAGCGAGCAGCGCCGTCACGACGCGACACCGCGCGGCGCGCCCCGATTCGTCGTATGTCATGGAAAGCCGGCTTCTCATGACGCTAGCCAAGCTTCCTCAGATAATGGAAGTCGCTCGCGTCATCGCCGGTGAACGCCCCGTGCAGCTCGTCGATAATGTCGGCGGTAGAAGTCATCTGCTGGTACATGTCGGCGCTTGTGACCCAGACGTTGCCGTTCTTTACAGCTTTGAACTGCGACAATAGCGCGTTTTTGCCTACGAAGTCTTTCAAGGTGGCAACCGATTCGTCGATGGTGCCGTTGTAGACGATGATGTCGGCATCCTTCGCCGTCGCGTAGAAGCGCTCCATTTCGAGCGTTACTGACGAACCTGACGTCGACGCCGTCTGCGCGTCATCGAGCGCGTAGTTGCCGCCTGCAAGCTCGATCATCTGCGCCACGTAGTCGCCCGCCCGCCGCGTGACGGCGGCCCCGTTCGAGTTAATGTAGAAATACGCCACGGTTTTACCTGACGACGCGAGCCTCGACGTTTGCTCGACGCGGGCCTTCTGCTCGTTGAACAGGTGCGCGGCCTCGTCTTCCTTGTCGAACAGGACGCCGAAAAGCTTAATCCACTCGACGCGCCCGAGTGCTTCGGGCTCGCTCGACGACTGTTCGGTGAGCACGACGAGCCCGAGCTTCTGCAGCTTTTCCTTCACATCGGGCGTGTGGTTGATCATGGTGTTCTCGATGGCGAGCGTGCAGCCCGAGGCCGATATTCGCTCGTAGTCGGGCGCGCTGTACTTGCCGCCGTAGGCGATCGCCCCACTTTCGAGTGCGCTTTTGAAGCCCGCGACCGAGCAATCGTCGGCCTTCGTGCCCGACATGAGGATGTTGTCGTTCGCATCGAGCGCGTCGACCAGGCACATCGTCGCCGACGACACGAGGTACACCTTGTCGGCGGGACGCCTTATGACCGCGATGTCGGAGCTCAACCCATCAGGTACCTTCGCATCTTGCGGTACCACGAGGAAGCGCTCCCCGTTCGAAATGCAGATAAGCCGCAGGCCGCCTTCGTACTCGTCGACAGTGAAGTGCTCGGCGTATTCAAGCTGAAGCGCCCCCGTCGGCTCCCAGCCGCAGCCCAAATCGGCGTTGTGGAAGTCGGCTGCGGCGCTTGAAGCCGTTCCCGCAGGGGAGCCGCCGCTTGCATCGTCGCCCGATTTCTCCTTCATGGTGGATGAGTCGAAGTGGAGCGTGTAGTCGATGGTGTGCGGCGTCGACATGGCGACGGTCTCGGCCGACACGGCGATGTCCTCGTCGAGCGTGACGGGTATCTCGAACGTGGAGTTGCCGCCGTCGTTTACGGGCGCGTAGTCCACGCCGTTGACGGTCATTTTGTCGTAGTTCGAACTCGACCAGGTGATGGTCGCGGTGTAGGTGTCGCCATCCTTCACAATTGTGGTGGGTGAGGCGATGCTTGCGCGCCCTGACCCGCCGGAGAGCGAGACGCTCACAGTGTATTCCTGAGAGCCTGCCGTGCCACCGGTCGCGTTCGGGCTCGCACTGCACCCCGCGAAGGGAAGCGCGAACAGGGCGACGAGAACGCAGGCGATCGCGCGCACCGCGATGCTGCGACGCTTCCTGCTTTCCCCCTTGGGAAGAATCGACCGCATGGCGTTACTTCAGTGCGTCGGCGCGCAGATCGACGCCGGCGGATTCGAACACGAGCGTGCGGTCGTACCACTGCTCTTTTCTAATACTCCACGCGGCGCAGGCGGTGTCCTCGTCGAGCGCTTCAACGGGCACGTCGTAGGTGTACTTGCCTTCCGCGTTTTCCACATAGGGGATGAAGTCGGCCTCGCTCGCGGCGGCAGCCTCGTCGCCCGTGCCCATGAAGAGCTTGCCGTAGCCCGTGCCGGAAAGCGTCATCACGCAGTGCATGGAGCCGTTTTCCACGATGAGCTGGGCGTCCACAATCCTGAACATGTTCGAGCTGGAATCTACGGTGATCGGATAGGTGCCGTCGGCCACCTTGTCGGCGGTGATGGGGGCAGCGCTTGCGCCCTCGGGCGCATCGGCCGCCTGTTCGGTCTTTTCCTGGGAATCGGCATCGCTTGCCTTTGCGCTGTCGATTGAATTTCCGCCGCAGCCGGCGAGCGAGAACGCGAAAAGCGCCGCCGACAGGGCGAAGGCGAGGGTTTTCTTCAACATGGAGGGGGTTCCTTTCAATCGCTTCGACCGCCCGCGCCGTGCGG
>CAMQHB010000002.1:0-51178 GCA_947001545.1 uncultured Collinsella sp. | reverse complement strand
TTTTGGCCGTTTATGGGCCAGTTTAGTCCGTATTTCACCGCAACTGATGAAGGGTTGGTTAGGCTCGCTCGATGAAGGCCTTGTAGCCGCGGTAGGCCTCGTAGATGTCGGCCTTGTTGGCGACCTCCCACAGGGCGTGCATGGACAGGACGGCAACGCCGGAGTCGATGACGTTCATGCCGTACTTGGCCATGATGTAGGCGATGGTGCCGCCGCCACCCGCGTTGACGCGGCCGAGCTCGCAGGTCTGGAAGTCCACGCCTGCCTCGTCCATGATGTCGCGGACGAGGGCCACGTATTCGGCGTCGGCGTCGTTCGAGCCACCCTTGCCGCGGCTGCCCGTGTACTTGTTAAAGCACAGGCCGCGACCCATAAAGGCGGCGTTTTTGGTCTCGAACTTGCCGGCATAGCCCGGGTCGAAGCCGGCGGACACGTCGGAGGAGAGCATGCGGCTGCGGGCGAGTGCGCGGCGCAGGGCCAGCGGGCTATCCTCGCCGGCGAGCGTCATGATCTCGGCGACGGTGTTCTCGAAGAAGCGGCTCGTCATACCGGTGGCACCCACGGAGCCGATCTCCTCCTTGTCGACGATGAGCGTGATGCTCGTGCGCTCGACATTGGCCACATTGATCTGGGCGAGCATGGAGGGGTAAGCGCAGACGCGGTCGTCGTGACCATAGCCCAGAATCATGGAACGGTCGAGGCCCATGTCGCGGGCGGGGCCGGCGGGCACGACCTCGATCTCGGCGGAGAGGAAGTCCTCCTCCTCGACGCCGTACTGCTCCTTGAGGATGTCCAGGAACATCTGCTTGACGGGCTCCTTGGGGGCGTCCTTGTCGTCCTCATCGAACTTGACGGGACGGCCGCCCACGATCACGTCGAGGATCTCGGCGTCGACGGCGTCCTTGGCGGGCTTGGCCATCTGCTCGCTCGAAAGATGGATCAGCAGGTCGGAGATGGTAAAGACCGGGTCGTCGGCCTTGTCGCCGATATTGATGTCGACGGTGGTGCCGTCCTTTTTGCAGATGACGCCCACGAGTGCGAGAGGGGAGGCCACCCAGTGGTAGCTCTTGACGCCGCCGTAGTAGTGCGTGTCGAGATAAGCCATGTCGCCGGCCTCGAAGGCGGGGTTCTGCTTAAGGTCCAGGCGCGGCGAGTCCACGTGTGCGCCCAGGATGTTAAAGCCCTGCTCGAGCGGGGCGGTGCCCAGGTTGACGAGCATAAGGTCCTTGCCGTGGTTAGCGGCATACACCTTGTCGCCTGCCTTGAGCTCGCGGCCTTCGGCGATTACGGTCTCCAGGTCGACGTATCCCGCCTCCTCGGCCATCTTGATGCCGGCCTTGACGCACAGGCGCTCGGTTTTGTTCTCACTCAAAAACTGCTTATAGCCGCGGCAAAGCTCCTCGAGCTCCTCGATTTGCTGTGGCGTGTACTTTTTCCATGCGCAGGGACGCTCCATGACGCAGGCTCCTTTCGGATCGATCGTGCTGGTTGATGTACCGTGAGCCATCGTATCACGCGCGGGCTCACGGTGGCGGGGGAGCTTGATGTGAGGTGGCCGCGGGGCGGGGAGCGTGTAAACTGGAGTGAGCAAACCGTGCCCAGCCTAAAGCGAGGTATTCAATATGTCTGACAAGCGCCGCACCCTTGCCGTTATCGACGGCAACTCGCTCATGCATCGCGCCTTCCACGCCGTGCCGCCGACCATGAACGCGCCGGACGGTCGCCCCACCAACGCGATCTTTGGCTTTCTGAACATGTTTCTTAAGATGATCGACGCCTTTAACCCCGACGGCGTTGTTGTGGCGTTTGATAAGGGCAAGCCGCGCGTGCGCATGGAGATGCTGCCGCAGTATAAGGCGCAGCGCCCGCCCATGGACCCCGATCTGCATGCGCAGTTTCCTATGATCAAGGAGCTGCTCGTCGCACTCAACGTGCCGATTCTGCAGTCCGAGGGCTGGGAAGGCGATGACATTCTGGGCACTATGGCGCGTCTGGGTGAAGAGGCCGGCTGTGACATGCTGCTGGTGACCGGTGATCGCGATATGTATCAGCTCGTGACCGAGCACGTCAACGTGGTCTCGACCCGCAAGGGCCTGTCCGACGTGGCGATCATGACGCCCGAGAGCGTGGACGATCTGTATCACGGCATCACGCCGGCGCTCGTGCCCGACTTTTATGGTCTGAAGGGCGACGCGTCCGATAACATCCCCGGCGTGCCGGGCATCGGCCCCAAAAAGGCGAGCGCGCTCATTGCGCAGTACGGTAGCCTGGACGAGGTCATCGCGCATGCTGACGAGGTCAAGGGCAAGATGGGCGAGAACCTGCGCGCGCACATCGACGACGCGCTGCTGAGCCGCAAGGTCGCGACCATCCGCACCGATGCGCCCGTTGAGCTCGATTTTGAGGCGACGTCCTTCCCGGCGTATTCTGCCGATGAGGTTTCCGCTGCGCTGGGCACGCTTGGTATCACCGCCATGCAGAACCGTTTCTTGGCGCTGATCGGCGGCGAGGGCGGGGCTGCTGCTGTCTCCAGTATGTTTGAGATGCCCACGATTGAGCGCACCGCTGCCGGCGATGCCGAGGCGCTTGCTGCCGTGGCGTCCGAGGTTTCGCGTGCGATCGAGGCGGGCGAGTGGGTCGCCGCCGTGGTGGACGACGATAAGGAAGAGGGCGCGCTCTTTGGACTGACGCGCACGCTGTGGTTGGCGACGTCCAAGGGCCTGTTCGCGCTCGAGGAGGGCGACGGCGCCTCCACTGCCGTAGTCGATGGCTTCAACTTCGCTCACGGTGTGATCGCCGGCGTGCTTGCGCGCCTGTTTATGGAGGGCCGCGTGGCGAGCCCGGATACGAAGGCGCTGCTGCACGAGCTTTCGCCCATCGATTCTTCTGAGCCCGAGCTCATGGATCCGCTCGCTGCCGATTCCACGCGTATCTTCGATACCGTGGTCGCTGCCTATCTGCTGGATTCCGATCGCCCCGAGTTCGATGAGGCATATCTGGCCGATACCTATCTGCAGATGGCGTTGCCTGCGGCGCTCGGTGCAGAGGGTGCTGGTGAGGACGCTCCGGCGCCTGCCGCCCGTACTGCGGCTCTGACGCTGGCGCTCGTGGCGCCGTTGCGCGAGTGCATGGCCCATGAGAACGCCGCCAACGTGTTCGATGGCATCGAGATGCCGCTCGTTCCGGTACTTGCCAAGATGGAGCGCGCGGGCATGCTCGTGGACCCCGACCGCCTGCACAGTCTGTCCGAGGGTCTGGCGACCCAGATCACCGAGGTCGAACGAAGCATTCGCGACCTTGCCGGTGACGAGACCTTTAACATCGGCAGCCCCATGCAACTTTCGCATGTGCTCTTTGATGTGATGGGCCTTCCGACCAAGGGTCTCAAAAAGACCAAGCGCGGTTACTATTCGACCAATGCCAAGGTACTGAGTGATCTTGCCCGTGACCACGAGATTGTTCGTTTGATCTTAGACTGGCGCGAGAAGTCCAAGATCAAGTCAACCTATCTGGACACGTTGGGCCCGCTGCGCCGCGGTGACGGTCGTGTGCACACCACGTACAACCAGACCATCACCGCGACGGGGCGTCTGTCTTCGAGCGACCCTAATCTGCAAAACATTCCGACGCGCTCGGAGCTGGGGCGTACCGTCAAGACGGCGTTTTCGGCAGGCGAGGGAAGCGTCTTTTTGGCGGTGGACTACTCGCAGATCGAGCTGCGTCTGCTGGCGCATCTCTCGGGTGACGAGCACTTGGTGCGCGCCTTTAACGAGGGCGAGGACTTCCATGCCGAGACGGCGGCGCGCGTGTTTGGTGTGCCGGTGTCCGAGGTAACGCCCGACTTGCGCAGTCGCGCCAAGGCCGTGAACTTTGGCATCGTGTATGGCCAGCAGGCCTACGGCCTGTCGCAGTCGCTGCATATCTCGATGGCCGAGGCGCGCGACATGATCGACCGCTACTACGAGGCCTACCCGGGCGTGCGTACGTTCCTCGACAACGTGGTGGCACGCGCCAAGCAGACGGGCTACGCCGAGACCATGTACGGCCGCCGTCGTCATATTCCGGAGCTCAAGGCCAAAAACCCGCAACTCCGCGGCTTTGGCGAGCGCACGGCCATGAACCATCCCATGCAGGGCACCGCAGCAGACATCATCAAGATCGCCATGGTCCGCGTAAGTCGTCGCCTGGAAGAAGAAGGCTTTGCCGCCCACATGATCTTGCAGGTACACGACGAACTGGACTTTGAGTGCCCCGTCGACGAAGTCGAGCGCCTAACCACCATGGTCCGCGACGTCATGGAACACGTAGTAGACCTCCGCGTCCCCCTAATCGCCGAAGCCAGCACCGGCATAACCTGGGCCGACGCTAAATAGGGAAGCATCCACAATTCCAAAGTAACCAAAACCAGAAGGGGGCTCCTTGCCAACAAGGAGCCCCCTTCATTCCAAAAAAATCAGCCAAGTATCTAGACGCCAAGACGCCATCCAGGCGGCAAGCAAGTCACCGCAGGACCTGGCCGGGCGAGGCGGGTAAGTTTTTCGTAGATTCCGCACGAGCCGGAAAGCACTTAATGTGCTTTCCGAGCGAGCCCAGGACCTGACCGAGCGAAAAACTTACCCGCCTCGCCCGGCCAGGTCCGATGAGCTACGTTAACGAGCCGCCAAGATGGCGTCGATGAGCGTCAGTACGCCCCCGTCGTTGTTGCTCGGAATGCGCCACTTGGCGTGCGCGTTCATGTGCTCCTCGGCATTGTCCACGATAAAGCTGTGACCGACGCGCTCCAGCATGGGGATGTCGTTGTAGGTGTCGCCCACGGCGGCAGCATCGGCAATATCGATGCCCAGGTGCTCGCACAGGTGAGCGACGCCGGCGCCCTTGTCGACGCCCAGGTTCATAAAGTCGATCCACTCGCGCCCAGCGTTGGTGACGTAGAGTTTGTCCGAGAACTCGGGGCTATAGGTCTCGCGGAAAGCGGGCTCGGCGTCGTAGCCGGGGAAGAAGACCGAAATCTTGTTGGACTCGAAATCAATGCCCTCAAAGCTGTCTACGTAGTTGATTGTGTTGTAGTAGACGCTGATCTCGTCGTGGTATTGATGGTCGCGGGCAAGCACGTAGAACTCGTCGAAGCAGCACAGGACGGGGACAGCGCGAGGATCCTCCGAGGCACGGTTCAAGACCTGCTGATATAGCTCCACGTCAATATTGCTTTTATAGATATAGCTGCCGCGATAGATCACGCAAGCTCCGTTGTCGGGACAAAAGGCGAGGCGGTTCTTGATGCCCTCGAACATCTCCTCGAGCTTGGGGGCGGGACGTCCGCTGGCGGGGCAGAATACGATGCCGGCGTCGGCGAGCTTGTCCAGGCGCTCATCAAGACCCTGGGGCAGCACACGCTCGTCGGTCAGCAGCGTCTTGTCCATATCGACGGCGAGAATCTTAATGTTGCCGATGTTGGCGTCCGATTCGTAAGTTTGCATAAAAGCGAGCCTTTCGTTTCGAGATTGTTTCAGACGTTATAACCATCAACTCGTAGTCGAGCGTATTTTCGCAGGAACGGAGCGTGTTTGCACCACGCTTCACAAAGTAATGAAAAAACTTTTCAGAAATTTGAATTTGTCGCTTGTGCTGCGGGCACTTTAGCGTAATATAGCGACCATCGAAAACGGAGACGGAAAAACAACCGCTTACCGAGTAAAAGGTACCGTTTACGATATTTGAATTGCGCCCGGCGATACGTGAAAGGAGAGGCAGATGCAGTTCGTAAAGATCATCACCACTGCAGACAATGCCATCCGACGCCAGCGCGCAATTTCCCGACGACGATAACAATCGTCTCTGTCCGCATGGGGCGAATTGCCTCAACAGAGTCATTTTGAGGTCGTTGGGTTTTAGCACGACATTGCTGCATGTTTCTAGGGCATGTATGTGCTGATTTTTGCTATTTAACCTGATATTGCACGGTATATGACCTTGAAATGACTTGCAACTGACCGATGTTCTAACTAGCTACCAAGGGCGAAAGGAAACAGCCATGAGCAAGGAAAAAGTCGTTCTCGCATATTCCGGTGGTCTTGATACATCCGTATGTGTCAAGTGGCTCCAGGACGAGAAGAATCTCGATGTCGTTTGCGTCTGCGGCAACGTGGGCCAGGAAGAGACCGGACTGGATGCCAAGAAGCAGAAGGCGCTCGACCTGGGCGTTCTCGATTGCCAGGTGCTCGACCTGCGCGACGAGTTCTCCGATGAGTTCCTGACCAAAGCCATCGCAGCAAACTCCATGTACGAGAACAAGTATCCGCTGCTCTCCGCCCTGTCTCGCCCGCTGCTTGCCAAGAAGCTTGTTGAGGTCGCCCACGAGTTTGGCGCGACCTACGTCGCCCACGGCTGCACCGGCAAGGGTAACGACCAGGTTCGCTTCGAGGCTGCCGTCAAGGCCCTCGACCCTGAGCTCAAGGTTATCGCCCCGGTGCGCGAGTGGGATCTGAAGTGCCGTCCCGACGAGGTCGCCTATGCCCACGCCCACAACGTGCCGGTTCCCGAGGGTGCCAACGATAACCCCTACTCCATCGACGACAACCTGTGGGGTCGCGCCATCGAGTGCGGTCACCTGGAGGACCCTTGGAATGAGCCGCTCGATGACGCTTGGGTTATGACCAAGAACCCCGAGGACACGCCTGACGCCCCGACCTATACCGAGATCGAGTTTGAGGCCGGCAAGCCCGTCGCCGTCGACGGCAAGAAGATGAAGCTCTCCGAGATCGTCATCGCCCTCAACAAGATTTCGGGCGACAACGGCTTTGGCCGTCTCGATCTGGTCGAGGATCGTCTGGTGGGCCTCAAGAGCCGCGAGTGCTATGAGGTTCCCGGCGCCCTGACGCTCATCACCGCCCACAAGGCGCTCGAGGACATCTGCGTCGAGGGCGACCTGCTCAAGACCAAGATCAAGCTCGAGCAGGATTGGGCCACCGCCGTGTACAACGGCCAGTGGTACAGCCCGCTCAAGAACGCGCTCGACGCCTTTATGGCCGATACCCAGAAGTTCGTGACCGGCACTGTCCGTCTGAAGTTCTTTAAGGGCAACTGCCATGTCGTCGGCCGCAAGAGTCCCTTCAGCCTCTACGACTACGGCCTGGCTACCTACGACCGCGACACCACGTTTGACGAGAAGGCCAGCGCCGGCTTTATCGAGATCGATACGCTGTCGCTCAAGACGTGGGCAAAGGTCCAGGGCCCCAGCTCTGCTGCCGCCCAGGCCTAGCGCCTCCTTCCCTTGGTATCCGCGCGGCCCATCCGCGTGATACATAACGGGCGCACGTGGTCCCTACCTTTCGTTATGCTTGCTGACACTTCTTAACATCGGTGGCCCCTACGTTCCGCCCGCATATATGATGCCGCGACTGTGGCTGAGTCCGAGCCCCGCCGGGGTTGTCCGGCGGGGCTCCTTCTATCAATTTGGCGGCTCTGCGCCTATATATGAGGAGTATCCATTATGTTCAATGCTATCGCGCATGCTTTACTTGCCCTCGCGCCCGAGTTCGATGCTGCAAGGGTCGAGGACGTCCCTATGAGCCTGAAGGCCTGGATCGATGGTTCGCAGGGCAACATCCGGAGGGAGACGTTGGGCGCCAAGTGCATGGCGCGTCACTTCTTTGCAAATTAGCTACATGGCACCGCACACGGTGGGGAATGTGTAAAACTAGCGGTTGAAAAATCGCTTTAGCGATATGGCGCATTGCTTTGGGCGCTTGTTTTGGTATTTGGAGAAAGGGGACGGTTCCATGGCTCTTTGGGGCGGTCGTTTTGAGGCAGGCGTGGCCGAGGTCACGCAGGAGTTTGGCGCGTCGCTGCCGGTCGACAAACATCTCTATAAGCAGGATATCGCCGGCTCTAAGGCGCATGCCAAAATGCTGGCGGCCCAGGGCATCATCAGTGCCGAGGACGAGCAGGCGATTGCCAAGGGCCTGACCGAAATCGAACAGGATATCGATGCCGGCAACTTCACCTTCGACATCAACGACGAAGACATTCATATGTCCATCGAGAGCGAGTTGACGCGCCGCATCGGCGAGGCCGGTAAGCGCTTGCATACCGGCCGTTCGCGCAACGACCAGGTGGCGACCGATACGCGCCTGGGCGTCAAGGCGCTGGCCAAGGAGCTCATGGAGGCCAATCTTGAGCTGCGCCATGTGCTGGTGGATGCGGCTAAGAAGTACGACAAGGTGATTCTGCCGGGCTACACGCATATGCAGCACGCTCAGCCCGTGCTGCTCTCGCATCATCTGCTGGCGTATTCCTGGATGTTCGCGCGCGACTTTACGCGCCTGAAGGCCGCCTTTGATGCCGCCGACAACTGCCCGCTGGGTGCTGCCGCGCTTGCCGGTACGAGCTATCCGCTCGATCGCCAGATGACGGCTGCCGAACTTGGCTTTGCGGGCGTGATTCCCAACTCGCTCGATGCGGTTTCCGACCGTGATTTCCTGCTCGATCTGCATTACGCCGGATCCGTCATGGCGATGCACCTGTCGCGTCTTTCCGAGGAGATCGTGCTGTGGTCGAGCTCCGAATTTGGCTTTATCACGCTTTCAGACTCCTACTCCACCGGCTCGTCTATCATGCCGCAGAAGAAGAATCCCGACTTTGCCGAGCTTATTCGCGGCAAGAGCGGTCGCGTGTACGGCAACCTGGTGCAGCTGCTGGTAACCATGAAGGGCTTGCCGCTTGCTTATAACAAGGATTTGCAGGAGGACAAGGAGGGCGCGCTCGATACCGCCCATACGCTCATGCAGTGCCTGTCGGTTATGGCCGGTATGATTTCGACTTGGGCCGTCAACGAGGATGCCATGGCGCGCGAGTGCGGCGTGGGTCACCTTGCTGCCACCGATGTTGCCGATTACCTGGCTAAGCGTGGTCTGCCGTTCCGCGAGGCTCATGCCGTGGTGGGGCATCTGGTTCTGATGTGTGAGAAGCGCGGCTGCAATCTTGAGGACCTGCCGTTTGAGGTGTTCCATGAGGCAAGCCCGCTCTTTGAGCGCGACATTACCGAGGCGCTCGACATCCCGTCGATTGTCGCCGCGCGCACGACCGAGGGCGGCACCGCCCCTGCCGCCGTTGCCGTGCAGCTTGATCGCGCCGAGGCACAGCTCGTGGCTGACGAGGGTGTGTTTGGGTCACTGACTAAGGTCGTCGAGATGGGCCACGGGGTAAAGTAGGGATTTGGCTGAAGCCGTTTTGGCCATTTATTGATAAATCGTTTTCACTTTACGGGCGCCTGCTGATGTGGGCGCCCGTATTTTGTTGCTATGGGGGAGGGGCTTGTCGAGAACTTCTGTAGGACCTTTGGGCAGGTTGTGAAGGGGTTACGTTCGCGGGCGGCAACCGACCGCCTGCTCTGTTCGATGCGGTTGATGGGCGGTCGGATGGTACTCTAATCGGGCTTCGAAACAGAAGTGACACATATGGAGCGCTTTAATAAATTTCAACGTTTCAATAAACAGCTTTTTGTTTAACTGCAGCTAAAACTCTGTTACGATGCAGTCCAGGCGGGTGCCGGAATGGGACTTGGGCACGCGCGAACCTACTTGAAAGGCTACTTTTATGGCTATCGAGAAGACCTTCATCATGATTAAGCCCGACGCCGTGCGCGATCGCAAAATCGGCGAGATTGTTGCTCGCATTGAGCGCAGCGGTCTTGTCATCGAGCGCATGGAGATGACCACGCTCGAGCGCGCTACCGTCGAGGAGCACTACGCCCATCTGGCCGACAAGCCCTTCTTTGGCGGTCTCTGCGACTTTATGACGAGCGGTCCGGTCGTCAAGATGGTCGTTTCCGGTCTCTCCGCTGTTGCTAAGATGCGCACCCTCATGGGCGCTACCAACCCGCTTGACGCTGCTCCTGGTACCATCCGCGGCGACTTTGCCGTCGATGTCAACGCCAACGTGATCCACGGCTCCGACTGTTTGGAGAACGCCGAGATTGAGATCAAGCGCTTCTTTGGCTAAACCAGCTTTGACTCCTTAAAGCTGTTAGCGTGTGGCTTGGGCGCCGCGGAGCTCCATCCGCGGCGCCCTTTTATTTCAAAATCTATGAAGGGGCCTGCTCGGACATGCGTTCCGAGCGGGCCCCTGCTGTTAGCTTGTGGCACTGAATAGTTTAGGCTTCGTCGACGATCTTAAGGCCGCGCGTGTGATCGATCTCGTTGAGGAGGTTAACGCGACGCTCGTGACGACCACCCTCAAACTCGGCGTCGAGCCACTCGTCGACAATCATCTTGGCGAGTTCGGAGCCCACGACGCGGGCGCCAAAGGCGAGCACGTTGGTATTGTTGTGCATGCGGGAGAGTTTGGCGCTGAAGGGCTCGGAGCACACAACGGCGCGTACGCCCTCGACCTTGTTGGCAGCCAGGCTGATCCCGACGCCGGTGCCACAGATGAGGATGCCCAGGTCGACGTCGTCGTTGGCAACGGCCTTACCCACCTTGTAGCCGGCGATAGGGTAGTCAAAGCTCTCGGAGGTGTCGGTGCCAAAGTTCACGACCTCGCAGCCGCGCTCCTTCAGGTGCTCGGAAATGATGTTCTTGAGCTCGACGGCGGCGTGGTCGTTACCGATACCGATCTTCATGGATGGTTCCTCTCTGGTCTGTGCGGCGCAAATGCTAAAGGTGTTTACCGCGTTCGACTGCATAATAGCGCGACTTTTGCGTAAACGCTCGAGCGTTTTTTGGTCAAACGCTTTAGCGGGCAACGAGACTTGCTTCTCGTGAATGAATGTCGTCAGTTTGCGCTTGAGCGCCGTCTGCCGGAACCATGGTTGCGGTTTTTGATGCATTGTTATCAAATAAAGGAGGTAACTTTTTTGAGAGCCCCGCCCGTTATGCAAGCAGGAGATACATATGCCTACCGATTCCATCCGTGATGCCGCGTTTTGCGATGTTTTGAACCGCGAACTTGTCTGTGCACTCGGCTGCACCGAGCCCATTGCCGTTGCCTATGCAGCGGCGCTGGCGAGCCAGACGCTCGGTTGCGAGCCCGATCATATGGATGTTGCCTGCTCGGGCAACATCATCAAGAACGTCAAGAGCGTGACCGTGCCCAACTCGGGCGGAATGCATGGTATTGAAGCCGCGGCCGTGCTGGGTGCCGTGGGCGGCGACGCCAAGAGCGCGCTCGAGGTGCTCGAGAGCGTCGATGACGCGGACCGCGCCCGCGTGGCCGAGCTGCTTGCCGATGCGGACTACTGCGATGTGTCGCTTGTCGAGGGTGTGCCCAACCTCTACATCAAGGTGACTGCGACGGCCGGGGGCCATACCGCGGTCGTCGAGATTACCGATCACCACACTAATGTCACGTGCCATACGCTCGACGGTATTCCGGTATGCGGTAAGTCGGCGGGGGAGTGCGCCGCCTGCGCCGAGCGCGTGGTGGCCGAGCGTGCGGCAGATAACGCCGACACGCCCATGTCGATCGAGACCATCATCGACTTTATCGAGGACGGTGACATTGAGGACGCCCGCGCTGCCGTTGAGCGTCAGATTGAGCTGAATGGCGCGATCAGTGCTGAGGGCCTCGCGCACGCTTGGGGCGCCGAGGTGGGCCGTACGCTGCTGGGTGCTCGTGCCGATGACGTCGCCTGCCGCGCCCGTGCCCGTGCGGCCGCCGGGTCCGACGCCCGCATGAACGGTTGCGCGCTGCCGGTCGCCATTGTGTGCGGCTCGGGCAATCAGGGCATTACCTGCGCATTGCCCGTCATGGAGTATGCCGAGTACCTGCGTTGCGACCACGAGCGCCTGGTGCGCGCCGTGATGCTGTCCGATCTTATCGCCGTGCATATCAAGAGCTATATTGGTGCGCTCTCGGCGTTTTGCGGTGCTATTTGCGCTGCGTGCGGCGCCGGCGCTGCGATTACCTGGCTGTGCGGTGGCACGCGCGAACAGATTGGCGCGACGGTCTCGAATACGCTTGGCAACGTGGGCGGCATCGTGTGCGACGGCGCCAAGGCGAGCTGTGCCGCCAAGATCTCGGCTGCCGTCGATGCGGCGATTCTGGGCCACGATATGGCCATGCAAGGCCGCGGCTTCCGCGCCGGCGAGGGCCTGATCCAAGATACCGTTGAGCAGACGATCGCCAGTATGGGCTACGTAGGCCGCGTGGGCATGAAGGACACCGACGTCGAGATCCTCAACATCATGATCGGCAAAACCCAGGTGTGCTAGTTACGCGGTTTTACCAAACCGCGTAACCAGTCGACGCTGCAAACGCCCCTAAGCGGCAATCTGCCTTTCAATCGTCGGGCATGGCCAGAAGGCCTATGCCCTCCTCTTTCAAGGCACATTGCTCGCTTAGGGGCATTTTCGCTGACTTGTGCTCAACCTGCGGCGATATTTGGTTTGGAGCGAGGGGTCCTACGACAGTTCGTCGGCTACTTGGTGTTCGTAGAAGGCTTCGATTACGGCGTTAAAGTCGCGGGCGAAGTCTTCCATGGTTCCGTGCCAGGTGGCTCGGCCGGGTTTTCCCTGGCCAACATAGGCAGTTTGAATGCCGCAGGCGGGGCTGGGGAAGTCTCGCTTGGGATCGTTGCCCACCATAAGGACCTCGTGCGGCTCGAGTCCCATCACCTGAAGCTGCTCTAGATAGTAGGTGGCATCGGGCTTGCAACGGGTGGTGTTTCCCATGTGCGTGACGAGCTCAAAGGGGGCGTCGGCCAGGTCGCCCCAGCCCATGCGGCACTCGATGGCCCCCTGCGGAAAGCTGGGGTTGGTAAAGAGCGCGCAGCGCAGCCCAGCGTCCTGTACGGCCTGGAGCGCGGCGTGCGCGCCCGGCATGGCGTGGGCGTTAATGACATCGTCGTTCTTGTACGGAAGAACTTCGCGGTCGTAGAAGGTAAACGCCTCGTAGATGAGGGGATCGGAGAGGCAGATGCCGCATCGGCGCTCGACCTCTTCTTGGTAAAACTCAAGATTGGTGCGGTTGTCCGTGCCGCTGCGGCGATTGGCGTTGAGGTCGACCAGGATGGTGCCGAGGCGTGCCATCGTGCCACCGCGGCTGCGGCGCCCGATATCCGCGAGCATCGAAGAGACATCCTTAAAATAGCGAAGGATGAACGCGTTGAGGTTGATGCTAAGAAGCGTCTCGTCCATATCGAAAACGACTGCTTTGAGCACGCGGGCACCTTTCTCGAAAAATCGTTCCAGAATCGTTGGCTCCGGATACTTTACCCCAAAGCCGAATGCCTGGCTGGTTATCGTCAAGTTGCGGAGACGTGTGTTCATAAGATTACGAAAAAGTCTCCACACGAGTAAAAAATCGCAGTTCACGCTTGAAATCGAACTCATTTCCCCGTAACCTATACGAACGTGATTGCATAAGCGTCACATTAGTATCTGTCGGCTCCCGAGTGTTCCTAAACGTTGTGTGCTTGTCGCACCCTTCTGTAGGTCCTAGCAATCGGGGCCCCGTAGTTCGAAAGGGGTCCACCTTTGAGTGAGATTCAGAACTCGTCCATTTTCTCTCTTGACGATGTCAACGAGGAGGAGATGAACAACCTCATCGACGGTACGATTACCGACTTTGATGAGGGCGATCTCGTTAACGGCACTGTCGTTAAGATCGAGCATGACGAGGTGCTCGTTGACATCGGATTCAAGTCCGAGGGCGTTATCCCGGTCCGCGAGCTGTCCATCCGCAAGGACGCTAACCCTGCAGACATCGTTGCACTCGGTGATCCCATCGAGGCTCTGGTTCTCCAGAAGGAGGACAAGGACGGTCGTCTGGTCCTGTCCAAGAAGCGCGCCGAGTACGAGCGTGCTTGGAACCGCATCGAGGAGAAGTTCAACTCCGGCGAGAACGTCGAAGGCGAGGTTATCGAGGTTGTCAAGGGCGGCCTGATTCTCGACATCGGCCTGCGTGGCTTCCTGCCTGCTTCCCTCGTCGACCTCCGTCGCGTCAAGGACCTCACTTCCTACATGGGCACCCGCATCGAGGCCCGCGTTATCGAGATGGACCGCAACCGCAACAACGTCGTCCTCTCCCGTCGCGTCGTGCTCGAGGAGTCCCGTAAGGCCGAGCGCTCCGAGATCCTGTCCAAGCTCAAGTCTGGCATGCGTCTCCAGGGCACCGTTTCCTCCATCGTCGACTTCGGCGCCTTCGTCGACCTCGGCGGTATCGACGGCCTCATCCACATCTCCGAGCTCTCCTGGAACCACGTCAACCATCCTTCCGAGGTTGTCAAGGTCGGCCAGGAGGTCGAGGTCGAGGTTCTCGACGTCGATCTCAACCGCGAGCGCATCTCCCTGGGTCTCAAGCAGACCACCGAGGATCCGTGGCGCGCACTGGTCAAGAAGTACCCCGTCGGCGCTATCGTCGAGGGCACTGTGACCAAGCTTGTCCCGTTCGGCGCTTTCGTCGACCTGGGCGAGGGCATCGAGGGCCTGGTGCACATCTCCGAGATGGCCAACAAGCACGTCGACCAGCCTTCTCAGGTCACCCACGTGGGCGACAAGGTTCAGGTCAAGGTCATGGAGATCGACCTCGACCGTCGTCGCATCTCCCTGTCCATGAAGTCTGCTGCTGAGACTCTGGGCGTCGAGATCGAGGTTACCCCGCTTCCTTCCGAGAAGAAGGACGAGGAGACCGACGCCGAGTAAATCGGTTTGACGATCACCTGTTTTAAGGGATCCGTCCGCAATGGACGGGTCCCTTTTTGCATTTGCTGCTGAGGCGCGCGATGCTACCCGTGCGCAATGCTGCCCGGGTTGTCTGTTTGCTATTGGGTTGTCGGTGCATGAAAAATGCCGACATCCCGCCTCGGGGAGGAGGCGGGAACGCACCGAGTAGACGGAGGGGTGCGGAGCGCGGTCGCGTCTCGACTGACGACGTTGCCCATCGACAGGACCATTGTAGCGCATGGCGGTTCTTGGTTTATCGTGTCGAGCGTTTGCGTTGTGCCATTGCCTGAGGCAGCGGTGTGTTACACTCTTGCACTGCTGAGTGGGCCAGACGGTCGCGCGATGTGCTGCTTGCAGTACGCGTGAGGAAAGTCCGGGCTCCAGAGGGCGGGATGCCGGCTAACGGCCGGGCGGAGTGATCCGACGGAAAGCGCCGCAGAAAAGAAGACTCCCACCTGCGCCGCAAGGCGTAAAGGGAAAAGCTGAAACGGTGGTGTAAGAGACCACCAGCGTCGTGGCAACACGGCGGCTTGGCAAGCCCCATCCGGAGCAAGCGCGAATAGGAACGCTATGGGCCGGCCCGGTCCGCGTTCGGGTAGCGTGCGTGGAGCTGCACGGTAACGTGCAGACAAGATAAATGACCGTTCACGACAGAACCCGGCTTATAGGCCCACTCAGCACTTTGTTGACGCTGCGAACCCGTCAGCGCGGCAATCTGCCTTTCAAGCCTTCGGGCATGACCATAAGGTCAATGCCCTCGTCTTTCAAGGCACCTTGCTCGCGCTGACGGGTTCTCGCTTTCGTTTACGGAATCATCGGTGTTGCCGTTCTATTTACCGGGATTAACGGTACGATCTTTGCCGTATTATTGAGGCTGTTTGTTGCTTTGCTTGTTGTTGAGGGGCTTTGTTGGACAGCTATTTTACTCTGCAATCGAATATTGAGGTTTCGGGCGAGTTTGTGGACCGCAAGAGCCGGTTTCTTGCCCAGCTGGTCCATATTGAGTCCGAGGATGAGGCGAATGCCTTTATCGAGATGGTTCGCAAGCGTCATTACGACGCTCGACACAATGTTCCCGCGTGGATTTTGGTCGATGGACGCGAGCGCCAGAGCGATGACGGTGAGCCGAGCCGCACGAGCGGCATGCCGACGCTCGAGGTGTTGCGCGGCGCGGGGCTCAAAAATGTTTGCTGCGTGGTGACGCGCTATTTTGGTGGCACGCTGTTGGGGCCTGGTGGCTTGGTACGCGCCTATACCGCGGCGACGCAGGCGGCGGTGGCCGCGGCTCAGGAGGCCGGGCAGATCGTTGAGATGACAAGCGTCGTGCCGGTTGACGTGCATGTGGCCTATCCGCAGTACGAGCAGGTGCTTCGCTTGGCGCAGGATTCGGGTGCCAAGGTTTCGGATACCGATTACGCGGATGCCGTGACACTTCATTTGGCGTTTAAGGCAGGGGGGCAGGAGCCGTTTTGCGCTAAGATGCGCGAGCTTATGGCGGGGCGCGAGGAGATTGAGGTCGGCGCTCCCGAGTTTGCCGAGTTCTAACGGCGACGGCCGGCGTGCTTTTGGATGGATTCCAAGCGCGCCGGCCGTCGTTTTTCTGTTGCTGCCGTTTACTCGGCGAGCTGCTTTAGCACATCGCAGGCAATCTCGACGGCATCGTCGATGCAACCGGGGCAGCTGCGGAGCGGACCCTTGTCCGATCCGATGCCCTTGAGCGTGCCGCAGACGGTCGTCGTGTTCTTCTCGCCAAAGCGCTTGGCGATTTCGCGCGACAGCTTGTAGGTCTGGCCCTTGGTCTTGGGGTTTTCCATGCCGTCGCTCATTACAAAGCCCATGATGGCCACGGCGCCCGAGATGGCGCCGCAGGTCTCGGTCATGCCGCCCATGCCGGCGCCAAAGCCCTCGGTGAGGGTAAAGGCGACCTGGGGGTCGAGCCCGACGGCGGGCGCGAGCGTGCAGGCGACGGCCTGGGCGCAGTTAAAGCCACGTGCGTGGTATTCGGCAGCCTGAGCCTGACAGGCGGTGATATCGAGCTGGGCCGTATCGATTTGCTTCATCGTTGTCTCCTTGGTCACGGTGTACCCGCCTATGGTACCCGTGACGGGGCATGTAATCATCGAGAGCTTCATGTATGCCTCGTTTTTATCAATCGAGCAAATGCCCAAGGCTTGAGATAAATACCCCTGATCAATTTGTCTCATAACCTACCTTGGGGATGGGTTGAGAGGGGTGCGGGGTAGCGGTATCGTGAACCGAATAAAACTAAAACCCAGGCAAGGGAGCTAGATATGAGCGAGCAGACCATCGGTACTACATGTGTTCAGGGCGGCTATCACCCGGGAGATGCCGAGCCGCGCCAGGTGCCCATCTACCAGTCCACCACGTGGAAGTACGACACGTCGGAGCATATGGGCAAGCTGTTTGACCTGGAGGAGTCGGGCTACTTCTACAGCCGCCTGCAGAACCCCACGTGCGATCTCGTTGCCGCCAAGATCTGCGAGATGGAGGGAGGCACCGCCGCGATGCTCACGAGCTCGGGCATGGCTGCGAACTTCCTCGCGATCTTTAACGTGGCCGGTGCCGGCGATCATGTGGTCGCAAGCTCTGCCATTTACGGCGGTACGTATAACCTGCTCGCCCACACCATGGGCCGCATGGGGTTGACCTGCACGTTCGTCGCCCCCGACTGCACCGATGAGGAGCTCGAGGCAGCCTTTGAGCCCAATACCAAGCTCGTCTTTGGCGAGACGATCGCAAACCCCGCCCTTGCCGTGCTCGATATTGAGCGCTTTGCCAAGGCTGCACATGACCACGGCGTGCCGCTGATGGTCGACAACACCTTCCCGACGCCCGTGATGTGCCGTCCCTTTGAGTGGGGCGCCGACATCGTCACGCACTCCACGACCAAGTACATGGATGGACATGCTGCCTACCTGGGCGGCGTAATCGTTGACCACGGCCAGTTTGACTGGATGGCTCATGCGGACAAGTTCCCGGGTCTTACCACGCCCGACGAGAGTTACCACGGCGTGACGTATGCCGAGAAGTTCGGTCGCGAGGGCGCCTTTATTACCAAGGCCACTGCGCAGCTTATGCGCGACCTCGGCCCCATGCAGAACCCGCAGGCGGCGTTCTTCCTGAACAGCTCGCTCGAGAGCCTGCACGTGCGCATGCCGCGTCATTGTGAGAACGGCCTGGCCGTTGCCAAGTTCCTGCAGAGCCATCCCAAGGTACGCTTCGTGAGCTATCCGGGCCTGGAGGGCGATAAGTACTACGACATCGCTCAGAAATACATGCCCAACGGTACCTGCGGCGTTGTGAGCTTTGGCTTTAACGGTGGTCGCGCGGCGGCCAAGACCTTTATGAAGAGCCTCAAGCTCGCCCAGATCGCCACGCACGTGGCCGACGCCCGCACTTGCTGCCTGCATCCCGCTAATGCCACACATCGCCAGATGAACGATGAGGAGCTCATCGCCTGTGGCATCTCCGCCGACATGGTGCGCCTGTCGTGCGGCCTCGAGGACACGGCCGACTTGATTGCCGACCTTGAGCAGGCACTCGAGCAGTGCTAGGCTAGCTCCGTACAAGGCGCCGATGCTGGCAGAAAGCTTCGGCGACCTTTCGTTCCGATTCCGTAGGCGGGACCCCAATCGCGGCAGTTTGCAGGCGATTGGGGCCCCGTTTTTGCGTTGCGCCACTCGAAAGGATGGATATGGAGAAAACTGCAGAGCAGCTGCGCCGCGAGCACATTGCCCTAGAGGGCGACACCCATGGCAAGAACAAGTGGGCGATTCTGTTTACCGTGCTCATCATGACGTTTATGGTGTGTCTGGATTCGACCGTCGTGACCGTGGCGCTGCCCGTGATGCAAAAGGAGCTGGGCGTGGGCCTCGACCGCATCCAGCTGGTGAGCTCGGTGTATCTGCTTGCGACTTGCGTGGCTATGTTGCCGTTTGGCCGTCTGGGCGACGTGCGCGGCAAGGTGAATGTGTTTCAGCTGGGCGTCATCGTCTTTTCGGTCGGTTCGCTGCTGTGCGGCCTTTCGGCCTCGCTCGAGGTTCTTATCCTGGCACGCATTGTTCAGGGTGTCGGTTGCGCGGCGGCCATGGCCAACAACATGGGTATCATCACCGAGTCGTTTCCGACGCGCGAACGAGGCCGTGCCATGGGTATTCTCGCGACCTTCGTGGCCCTCGGCATGATGTTTGGCCCCGTGCTCGGTGGCATGCTGGTGGCAAGCTTTCCCTGGGAGAGCATCTTCCTCATCAACCTGCCCATTGGCGTCATCTCGTTTATCGTGGGGCTCTACACGTTGCCGCATGTTAAGCCGGAGACCGGCGACCGTCCCATGTCCCTTGCCGAGGCCGCTCGTCGCTGCTTTGCAAATTCGGCCTTTACCATCAACCTTGCCTGCATGCTCATCGTGTTCGTTGGTATTGGCGCATCCGAGTTTATCCTGCCGTTCTATTTTCAGGACGCCCACGGCTTTGGTTCCGACATTTCCGGATTGCTGTTTTTGGCGCTGCCGATGGTGAATACCTTTATCGGCCCGCTTTCGGGTGCGGTTTCGGACCGTGTTGGCTGCGAGGGTCCCACGGCGGTCGGCCTGGGCGTGTACGTGTGCGGGCTCTTTGCGGTAAGTACGCTCGACGAGCACTCCTCCATCCCTGTGATTGTGTGCTGTGCCGCGTTTATGTCGTGCGGTACGTCGATTTTCCAGAGCCCCAACAACTCGCTGTATATGGGCTCGGCTCCGCGCGAAGCGCTCGGCTTTGCGGGCAGCCTGGGTAGTTTGGCACGCTACGCCGGCATGGCGCTCGGCATTACGGCGGCGTCGCATATCCTGTATGGGCAGATGAGCGTGGCAATGGGCGAGGCCGTGACCAGTTTTGTTACAGGTCGTCCGGACGTATTCCTATTCGGCTTTCGCTCGGTGTTCTACGTGCTCATGGCTGTGGCCGCCGTGGGCTTTGCGCTTGCCATGGTGCGTTTGGTGAGGATACGCGTCCGCCATTAGCTTGTGGAAGCAGGCTTGCCACGAATCGGCTCATCTACTGGTCTTGCGGCTTTATGGTGCGATGCGGCTTGTGGGACGGGCGGGGGTCGGTCCGTGGTAGACTATCGAACAACGTTTATTAATCGCGCGGTATCGTTGCCGCGAGAAGGGGTTGCGCCATGCAGGAGCTTGAGGATCGTATTCGCCATGACGGCATCGTAAAGGCCGGTAACGTCCTTAAGGTTGATGCCTTCCTCAACCACCAGTGCGACGTTGAGCTGTTCGACCACATGGGTGCCGAGTGGGCCCGTCTGTTCGAGGGTGTCGAGATCAACAAGATCCTGACGATCGAGGCTTCGGGCATTGGCATGGCTTGCATCGCGGCTCAGCATTTTGGCGGCGTGCCGGTGGTCTTTGCCAAGAAGGCGCAGTCCATCAACCTTGACGGCGAGCAGTATGCCACGACCATCTACTCCTTTACCAAACAGAAGGAGTACCCGGTCATCGTTGGCAAGCGTTTCCTGTCCGAGGGCGACAAGGTCCTGATCATCGACGACTTTTTGGCCAACGGCTGCGCGCTCGAGGGTCTTATCAAGATCTGCGAGGCTGCGGGTGCCGAGGCGTCCGGTATTGGCATTGCAGTGGAGAAGGGCTTCCAGGGCGGTGGCGATAAGCTCCGCGAGCGCGGCTTCCGCGTCGAGAGCCTGGCCCGTATCGCCGATATGGACTGCGAGACCGGCGAGATCACCTTCGCTTAAGCGCGCAACACAAGCGATTGGTATGCGATGTGACAAAGGGACTTTCCCTTTGTCACATTTTTTGTATGAGGGGAGGTGTTGATATGGATGAGAACACGATGGGATGGCGTGAGTATGCGCGCTATGCCGAGATGTCGGTCGAGGAGTTGGCGCGCGATTGCGAGGTGCAGGTGTTTCGCGCGACGGGTCCGGGCGGACAGGGCGTGAACACGACGGACTCGGCGGTACGCATGAAACATATCCCTTCGGGGATTGTCGTGACGGCGCGTGAGAGCCGCAGCCAGTTTCAGAATCGCGCGAGCTGTCTGCGTAAGCTGCGCGCTGAGCTTGAGCGTCGCGGGCGTCCACCGCGCCGACGCGTAAAGACCAAGGTGCCTCAGCGCTCTCGCCAGCGCAGGCTCAATGACAAGCACTTCAACGCGATTAAAAAAGCCAACCGACGCAAGCCGGGCAGCGACGAATAGCCTCCTCGTAAGTTGCGGTGAAATAGGGACTGTTTATGCAGCTAAAGCCGTAAGACAGTCCCTATTTCACCGCAACTTAGGTGGGGTTAGCGGGTGGGGTGCCAGACCTCGAGGGCGCCGGCGAGGATGTCGACCTCGATGCGTGAGGCGACAACGGGCTCGCCGTCGGCCTGGATGGGGTAGTCGGGCTCCTCAAAGGTAAGCTCGGCATGGCGGCGGCGGCGCATGCGAACCGGCGGCAACTTGGTATGGTGGCCGTCCTTGGCCGAAAGGAACATAGGCAGGGCAACCGCGCGAGGGACGGGGCCGCAGGCGTAGCAGACGTCGAGTGTGCCGTCACAGGGGTCGGCGTCGGGACAGATGCGATAGCCCGAGCCATAGGTAGGACCCAGCTGAATCGCCATGATGATCGCCCTCACGCGCTCGGCGGGCGCCTCGTCAAAGCTGACTGTCATGGGGTAGTTGCGATAGCGTAGGCCAAACTGCTCAAGTCCCGAGAGGGTGTAGAGTGGCGCGCCCGTCAAGCCGGTCTTTTTGCGCAGCTCGGTGGTGCCAAGGCCGATGGCGGCATCGATGCCGACCGAAAGCGTTTGGTCGTAGTACTCGACGATCGCCTCGCCGCAGCCGCTTGCGGGGTTCCATGAGCGAATCCGCCCGATGTCCTGACGCTGCAGCTCACAGGTGAGCAGCGCACCAAAATCCTTGCCGGAGAAATCATCGATACCGAGCGTTTGGGCAAAATCGTTGCCGGAGCCTACGGGCAGGACGGCAAGGGCGGGACGGACCGCCTCATCCTGCGTCATAAGCCCGTTGACGACCTCGTGGATCACGCCGTCGCCGCCAAGGGCGATAACGGTGCGATAGTCCGTTGCCTGGGCGGCCAGTTCCTTGGCGTGTCCCATGCGCTCGGTCAGCACCAGGTCAAACTGGGATGCGCGCGCGGTCATGTCCAAAAAGCGTTGCAGGCGCTCGGCAACTTCGCGCGCGGCGCCCGACTGGGCGGCTGGGTTGGCGATGATGAGCGTGCGACCAAAATCAGTTGCGTGCATGGGGCGACTCCCGGCGTGTGACATGACAGTGCGGTCGCGCTCAGGTCGAATTGCCCCCGATTGTGGCTGCACGGCGATTATTACATCTACTCTATCAGGTCGTTGTGGCGCTCGATAGCATCCGCTACCGTACCGCCCTCATCCACAATAAGCGAACGGCGCTTGGGTGAGATGATGCGCTGGGCGGGGTACACGCCGCGGTGACCGGCGGTTAGGTAGCTGATAAAGGCCACGATGACAAAGAACCCGGCTGCCGTGCCGTGGAACAGGTCGATGGCCATCATACAGGTGGTGATGGGCACGTTAAGGCCGGCGCAGAACACACCGAGCATGCCCAGCGCTGCCAGAAAGCTGGGATCGATTCCGACGAGGCAACCTATCCAGCCGCCGAGCGCCGCACCGATGCCAAACAGGGGCGTGACCTCGCCGCCTTGGAAGCCCGCGCCCAGGGTAAGTGCTGTGACGACCAACTTGATGGCTGCGTCCGCCAGGGTGGTGTTGCCTGCAAATCCGGCGCCGGAAAGCCACGTGGAAAGGCCGACGTAGTCCCAAGCGTCGAGGAGGGCATAGGCGGCCAAAACCACGAGTGCGCCGATGAGTGCGCGAACAAGGTAATTGGTGATAAAGCGACCGTACAGGCTCTTGACGGTTCGAACCGACCAGGCAAAGAGACGTGCCGTCAGACCGAAGATGATGGCGCTGATAACAACGATGACAACCGTCCGTGGTGTCATGGTGGGAACGCTGGCGATGACATTCGCTTCGTACTCGGTACCCAGGGCGAGTGATGTAAAGTAGCCGGTAAACGAGGCGACCAGACAGTAGATGCCCGCGGTGTAGTCGATCTTGCCGATAAAGCACATTTCCATGCCAAAGAACGCGCCGGCAAGGGGCGAACCGAATACGGCGCCAAAGGCCGACGAGATACCGGCGAGCATGAGGTCGTGGTGGTCATGCTTTTTGAGGTGGGCGAGGCTCGAGATGTTGCTGGCGATGGTGCCGCCAATCTGCACCGCAGCTCCCTCGCGACCGGCCGATCCGCCCGTGAGATGCGTGAGCGTGGAGCAGACGAAGGTGAGGACGGCCATGCGCATATGGATGAGACGTGTGCCCAGAGCGGAGTCGATGACCAGGTTGTTACCTCGTTTGGCGGCAAGGCCGTGGTTCTTGTAGACCCACGCGGTGGCCATGCCCACAACGGGAAGCAGCGCGTAGATCCACGCATGGTGCTCGCGATAGTCGGTCGCGATATTCAGCGAAGTCAAAAACGCCCAAGCGGCAACGCCCATGGCGAGCGAGACGATGACGACGAGTACGAGCAACTTGGCGCTCGCGAGTAGGTTGCGGGCGTTGCGGCGCGTGTCGGCAGCTAAGAGATGCTCGGAGCGGGTGATCTGATTCCTGCCGGCCATGATGACGTCGTTCAGGGAGAAAAAGCCGCCGTCGTCGATCGGCCGGGAATGATCCTGCGCCTCGTTTGCGCTTTCGGGTTTGTCGTTATGAGCCATACGTTCCTCTTTTAGGTTGCAACGCAAGCATTATAGAACGCGGTAAACGCGACGAGCCGGTGGGTTGGTTTCCATTCTGTTTCGCGGCCTGCAACCGACAGGTGTATTTGCGGGTACAGGCCGAGTCGCGGTCGTGCGACGGGGGATTATACTGAGACAAGCATAAAGAATCGGCGCCCCTGTTGTGCGCCGTGGCATTAAGAGGTGCATATGGCAGAGAAACTCATTCCGCTGGATGACGCACAGTCGATTGTCCTGTCGCACGTTGCTCCGACCGATCTCGTCGAGATTCCCGTGTGGCAGGCCGCCGGTCTTCCCCTGGCCGAGGACGCGGTGGCCGATATCGACATCTCGCCGTTTGCCAACAGCGCTATGGACGGATATGCCGTGCGCTCGGCGGACTTGGCGCAGGCATCTGGCGAGGCGCCGGTGACGCTCGATGTTATCGGACATGAGGCCGCGGGTCATGTGTTTGGGGACGCAATCGGCGCGGGCGAGACGGTCCGCATCATGACGGGCGCGCCGGTGCCCGAGGGTGCCGATGCCGTGGTGAAGTACGAGATCGTCGATGTGCTCGACGGTGACGGCAACGAGGGCTCGCGTGTGAGGTTTTTGGCGCCGGCCAAGGTGGGGGAGAACGTTCGCTCTGCCGCCGAGGAGGCCCATGCCGGCGAAGTCGTGATGCGTGCTGGCGAGGTTGTGACTCCGGCGGGCGCCGGCTTGCTGGCAAGCGCCGGATACGCGAGCGTGAAGGTGCACGCTGCCCCACGTGTGGGCATCATCTCGCTGGGCACGGAACTGGTCGCACCGAGTAAGGTACCGGCGCGCGGTCAGATTCGCGATTCCAACTCCTCGGCGCTGATGGCCGAGGCGCTCGATGCCGGCGCCGAGCCCGTGTTCTACGGTATTGCGCCCGACGATGAGCAGGCGATTGGCGAGCTGGTGCATCGCGCCACGCGAGAGTGCGATTTTGTCATTACGAGCGGCGGCGCCTCGGCGGGCGATTACGACTACGTGACGGCGCTCGTCCGGCGCGAGGGCGTGGTGCTGTTCGATCGCATCTCGATGCGTCCGGGCAAGGCCATCACGTTTGGCTTGCTCGGGGGTAAGCCCTACCTAGGGCTTTCAGGCAATCCGGCCGCGGCGTATGTGGGCTTTGAGATGCTCGCCCGTCCGGCGATTCGCAAGATGCGCGGCTTTGCCGAGGGCGTGCGTCCCGTGCAGCAGGCGACGCTCACGCACGGCGTGAAAAAGCGCCAGGACCGACGCTTCTTCGATCGCGCCACGGTTTTGCGCGACCCCGAGACCAGTGAGCTGTTGGTGACCGAGGCCAAGACGCAGAATTCGGCGCTGCTCGGCACGATGCAGCGGTCCAACTGCCTGCTGCGTATTGACGAAGGACCGTGCGAGCTCAAGGCGGGCGACGTCGTGGATGTCGTGCGTGTCGACCTGCCCGAGGGCACGGTGTTGTAGGAGGAAGACTATGGAGTTGAAGATTTCGATCGTGACGTGCTCGGATACACGCGATCTTGCTCAGGACGAGGCTGGAGCCGCACTCGAGGAACTTATCGAGGCGCAGGGCTGGACGGTCGTCTCACATGTGGTCGTGCGCGACGACGCCAGCGAGATCGGTGATGCCATTGTGGAAGCTGCCGATGAGTGCCACGCCAATGTCGTGCTCACCTGTGGCGGCACGGGACTTTCGATGCGCGACGTGACGCCCGAGGCGACGCGTGCCGTCTGCGACCGCGATGTGCCGGGTATTGCAGAGGCAATCCGTGCGTACTCCATGACCAAGACGCGCCGCGCTATGCTCTCGCGCGCCGTGTGCATGCAGCGTGGGCATACGCTTGTCATCAACTTTCCGGGATCCACGAAAGCGGCCCGCGAAAGCTGGGAGGCCGTGAGCGATCAGCTGGAGCATGCGGCCCAAATGACGGTGGGCGGCGGACATACCAAATAAGCGGTTTACCTGCGGCGGGGCGACTTGAACGGCTGCTCCGCCTTTGTTTTCCGCCGAAGCGACGCCGAGGTGCACGGCAACTCGAAACTATATTCTCTAGCGAGAATAATTTCTCATTATCATTATTCGCGCGGAAGTATAATCTAGTAACAGAATAAAGCCTGCGGCGGGGTGCCCGGGCATAGCGTTCGAAAGGGTTGAATATGTTCGATATGGTTTCACGCCGCGGTTTTGTCTCGCTTTCTGCTGCCACTGCCGCCGGCCTTGGCCTTGCCGGCTGCTCGGGCAACAAGACGTCCGAGCCCGCTGGTTCCGATGCCGGCTCCGTCAAGTCTTCCTCTAAGAAGAAGGCTGTCGAGCTGCAGGTCTTTGCCGCTAACTCGCTCGAGAAAGCTCTGCCCGAGGTTCAGGAGCTCTACACCGAGCAGACCGGCACCACGTTTGCCGACACGCAGTTTAAGGCGTCTGGCGACCTTGTCGAGCAGATGCGCGCCGGTGCCGCCGTCGACGTGCTCATCACGGCCTCCAAGGGCACCATGGACGACGCCGAAGCCGCCGAGCTCGTCGATGCCGACACGCGTGAGGACATGTTCGTCAACGACCTCGTGATCATTCGCGCCGAGGGCTCCGATACTAAGGTCGAGGCCATCGCCGACGTCGCGAATCTGGACGGTAAGATTGCCATCGGCGACGCCAAGACCGTCCCCGCCGGCAAGTACGCCAACCAGGCGCTGGCTTCCGTGGGCCTCTATACCGGTACCGAGGGCGACGACGGCGAGTACGCGCCCGAGCTCGCCGACAAGGTAGCCCTGGCCGACAAGGTCGGCACCGCTGCGTCTTACGTCTCTACAGGCGACTGCGTGGCGGGTTTTGTCTACAGCTCCGACATCTTCCGCTACGACGGCATCGAGGAGGCCTTCGTGTGCCCCGAGGATTCGCACAAACCCATCGTGTACCCGGGTGCCGTTGCCGAGAGCTCCGAGCACGCCGACGAGGCCAAGGCGTTCATCGACTTCTGTCTGACCAACAAGAAGGCTCAGAAGATTTGGGCTAAGTACGGCTTTGAGCTTTCCGAGTAGTGCGGCTTGGCGCGATAATTCCATCGTTTTGTGTTTCACTCCGTCCTTGTATTCGCTTGGAGCTTTTCGTGCTTAATAGATTCCGCATGCTTGTCGCCTGTGCTTTGACCTTCGCGCTTTGCTGGGTGCCGGGATTTGCGTTTGCTGGGGACGCTGAGGACGGGGCCCAGGTTGCTGCGACCGCCCATGGGCTTTCCTATGGGATCGAGGGTTTTGAGCGGTTGGCCAAGGGGACCGCTCGTGCCATGGAGGGCCAGCCTGAGGGCTATCGGTTTCCCGTTGACGAGGACGTGGACCTTGTAGTGGCACCTGCTGCCGATCGCGTTGTGGTGTGGATGTCGCCCAAGGCGGTCGAGAAGTATGGGTTGGATCCGCAGGATAACGAGTGCGTATCGGGTCTCAAGGCCCTCGTCTGTAAGCTCGACAGCGCAAACTGCATGGGAGGTGCGCAGCTAGGGGACGTGAATCTTCCTTGGTATGTCACGGCGGAAACAACGTTTGATGCCGGTGGGTATACCTATGGCTTTGACGAGCGCGGTGCGGATGGGGACCGCTATGTGGTGATTGCATCAGCCTCGGGTGATGCCAAGGGCGGCGCGCGTTGGCTTGATAGCGCTCAAATGGTAGAGGCGTCGTCTGTCATGTTGCGGGATGAGCAAGGGCCCTTGACCTCTCTGGTCTCCTTTTTGGGCGACATCGACTATCGCCCGTTTTGGGTGTCCATTAAAACGAGCGGCCTTGCCCTGGTGATCTCCCTTGCGCTGGGCCTGTTCGCCGCGTGGAAGACTATGGGTACCTCGAGTCGCATCAAGGGCCTGCTCGATTCGGTCTTTACCATCCCCATGGTGTTGCCGCCCACGGTCTGCGGCTTTTTGCTGCTTATGCTGTTTGGTCGCTCGACCGGGGTGGGCCAGTGGCTGATTGCGCACGGCGTCTCGATTGTCTTTACGTGGCCGGCGGCGGTGATCTCTGCCGTGGTGGTATCGTTCCCCCTGGTCTACCGTACGGCGCTCGGCGCCTTTGAGAGCCTCGACACGCAGATGCTTGACGCCGCGCGAACCCTGGGATGGTCCGAGCGTCGCATCTTTGCCAAGCTTATGATGCCGCTTGGGTGGCCTTCTATTGCCGCTGGTACGGTCCTCGCCTTTGCCCGCGCGATGGGAGAGTTTGGCTGCACGCTGTTCTTTGCGGGCAACTACGCCGGCATTACGCAGACCATCCCCATTGCGATTTACTTTGAGTGGATGGGCGGCAACACCTCGGTGGCCCTCTTTTGGGTCGCCGTTGTGATTGCGTTCAGTTTCCTGGTCATCCTATTCATCAACATGTACACGGCGCATTCGCAAAAGTATCGCGAGCGGGGCCTTTCCCGTGCGGGGCGCAAGCGGATCAAAGATCTTGCCGGACAGGGCGATTCGCTCGACCCGGCGGGCGGCGATGCCTTGCGTATCGATCGCGAGGCGCTGGCCGAGCTCATGCGTGATGATGCCGCTTTGCAGGGAGGTCGATAGGCCATGTCGCTCGTTCTGGATATCAAAAAGCGCTATCCCGGGTTTATGCTCGACATGCAGCTTGAGGCCGGCGAGGATCGTGTGGCGCTGCTCGGTGCCTCGGGTTGCGGCAAGAGCTGTACGCTGCGCTGCATCGCCGGCGTGGAGACGCCCGACGAGGGCAAGATCGTCGTCAACGGCGTGACCTTTTTTGACTCGGCGGCGGGCATCAACCTGTCGCCCCAGGAGCGAAAATGCGCCCTGCTGTTCCAAAACTATCAGCTGTTTCCCAACATGACGGTGGCCGATAACGTATGCGCCGGTGTAAAGGATGCGGGCGACGCCGCCGCGCGCAAAAAGCTCGCCGAGCGCTATCTGGGCATTTTCGGTCTGTCCGATTTTGCCGACCGCTATCCCGCGCGACTCTCGGGCGGGCAGCAACAACGTGTGGCGCTTGCCCGCATGGTGGCGGCGCATCCGGGCATTTTTATGTTCGACGAGCCCATGAGCGCACTCGATTCCTATCTTAAGAGCGCCCTCGAACAGAACATGCTCGACCTGTTCGATGTATGCAACCGCACCGTGCTCTACGTGAGCCACGACATCGACGAAGCGTGCCGCCTGTGCGGGCGCATCTGCGTGATGCACGACGGGCATGTGGAGGAGATCGGCTCCGTCGAGGACGTGGTCCGCCGTCCGCAGACGCTGGCGGCACTGCGCCTGACGGGCTGCAAGAACACAAGCCGGGCGCGCAAGATCGGCGACGAAGAAGTTGAGGCCCTCGACTGGGGCATGACCTTTAACGTGGGTCGCGAGGTTCCCGATAATGCAGCGTACCTGGGCATTCGCGCAAGCTACTTCCATGTTGACAATCGCGCGGAGCGGGGACGCAACAGCTATGATTTGCACGTGGCCCGTGTGAGCGATTCGCGCTTTGAGCGGCTGGTGCTGCTGGACGTGCCGCGCGTCGATGCGCCCACACGTCTGCAGTGGAAGGTCAACAAGGTGGGCGTGCCTGTCGACGAGCTGCCGCAAGCAGGCGAGACGCTGCGCATGCATTTCGATGCGAGTAGGATCCATTTGGTTTGTCGGTAGCGCCGGGTAATGCCGTCGGGGATATAAGCCTCGGCGGCCTCGTCTTGCCGTTCGCCGAATGAAGGATGACAAACTCTTATCAATCAAGATAAATATTTATTAAACGACGGCACACGAGGCTGTCGTACGAATGTCAACGGTGTTCGCGTGGTCGACGACCGTTGATATAGTTGACCTCAACTTGTAGAGGAGGGTGCGCACATGCCGCAGACGACATACATTCGCCGCGTTGCCGCGCGCGCCCTGTATACGGCTCGGAATCGCATATGAGCAGGTATGTTCACGGCTCCGGGAGAGACGACGCGCAACTAAATAATCGACCGCAAAGCAGGTTCCCCAAAATTCCGGGTTTAGGCGCGGCTGGGTTTTCGCCACCCACCGTGCAGCAATACCGTAGCTATTCATTTTTGGTTCGAGAGGGGAACCGTCATGGCTGAAGAATTTGATTTCCATCCGATGTGGGAGAGCCTCGGCATGAATCTTGCCGACCACGACATGCTGCTGGGCGCCGTGGGCCAGATGTACGGCGATATGTTCCTGACGCAGAACAATCGCCCCAAGTCCACGTCCTACCTGGATTTTGTCGCCACCAACATCCACAGCGGCCGAATTAAGGAGATGCTCGACAAGAAGGAGGCCGGCGAGGCCACCAAGATTGTTGGCAGCTTCTGCGTCTACGTGCCCGAGGAGATTGTGCTCGCCTGCGACGGTATCCCCGTGGGTCTGTGCTCGGGTGCCGATTGGGCAACCGATAAGGTCGAGGAGCACCTGCCGCGCAACACCTGCCCGCTCATCAAGAGCTTTGCCGGCTTTAAGCTGGGCGAGGTCTGCCCCTACATTGAGTCGAGCGACTTGGTGGTGGGCGAGAACACCTGCGACGGCAAGAAGAAAGCCTACGAGTTCTTTGCCACGCAAAAGAACATGTACGTCATGGATATTCCCAACGTACACGACGAGTCGACGCTCGTGACCTGGAAGGCCGAGGTCAAGAAGCTCGCCGCCAAGATCGAGGAAGAGTGTGGCGTCAAGATTACGCCCGAGCGTCTGAAGGCCGCCATCCACGCCGTCAATGAGAAGCGTCGCGCCCTGCAGCGCCTCGCTGCCACGCGCGCTGCCGACCCAGCGCCCATCAGCGGTCTAGACAGCCTGCTGACCGTTCAGGCCGCCTTTATGGATGACACGCCGCGTCTGACCGGAGCCATTAACGATATGGCGGCTGAGTGCGAGCAGCGTGTCGAGGCCGGCGAGGGCGTGACGCCCAAGGGGACCAAGCGCATCCTGTACACCGGTACGCCCATGGCCGTGCCCAACTGGAAGCTGTTCAACCTCATCGAGAAGGCCGGTGGCGTCGTGGTGGGCGAGGAGTCCTGCACGGGCTCGCGCTACTACAAGGACCTGGTCGATGAGTCCGGTGAGACGGTTGACGAGATGCTCGACGCCATCGCCGAGCGCTACTTTAAGATCAACTGCGCCGTCTTTACGCCCAACGACCAGCGTATGAAGGACATTGTCCAGATGGCCAAGGACCTGCATGCCGACGGCATCGTCGACGTGGCCTTGCGGTTCTGCACGCTCTACGAGATGGAGTCGTTTGCCGTGGAGAAGGCCGCCGAAGAGGCCGGCATCCCGTTTATGCACATCACGACCGACTACGCCGGCGAGGATGCAGGCCAACTGCAAACCAGGATTGAGGCTTTCTTGGAAACCATTTAGGGCTATCCGGTCCAGCGGCTTCCCCAAGCACCCGATCTTGCCGTTCAAACCATCGCTTGCATACCAAAGTACGCGGCGCTCCTCTTTCACGGCAACCTCGGGCACCTGGGAAAGCCGTTTCCTTGGTTGGTTAAAAGGTTTGTTAAGGAGTTATATGTCGGAAAATATTGAGCAGCCGTTGCCGTCCACGTTTGAGGAGTTCAACGAGCAACGCAAGGCGGCGTTTATTCGCGTCAAGGATTATAAGCAGGCGGGTAATCGCCTGGTCGGTTTTCTGTGCAGCTACACGCCGCTCGAGATTATCGATGCCGCGGGGGCTGCGAGCGTGGCGCTGTGCGGCACGTCCGACGAGGTGATTCCCGAGGCCGAGAAGGTGCTGCCGGCAAACCTGTGCCCGCTCATCAAGTCGACGTACGGTTTTGCCTACTCGCAAAAGTGCCCGTTTACGTACTTTAGCGACATGATCATCGGCGAGACCACCTGCGACGGCAAGAAGAAGATGTACGAGCTACTCAACGAGCTCAAGCGCACGCACATTCTGCATCTTCCGCAGGGTCGCGATCGCGCCTACGAGCGCGAAGGCTGGTACGAGGAGTGCCGCCTGCTCAAGGAGGAGCTCGAGGGCTTCTACGGCATCACGATTACCGACGATGACCTGCGTGCTGCCGTCCGTCGTCGCAACCGCTTGCGTGCGGCTCAGCTCGAGATGTTTGCGCTGCAGGCCAACCAGCCGGCGGCCATGAGCGGCGTCGACTTGATGAGCACTATGTTTGCCGGTACGTTCAGCTTTGATATCGAGGCCTATACGCAGCAGCTGGAGCAAAAGGTCGCCAAGCTGCGTGAGGCCTACGACGCGGGCGAGCGCCCGGTTGCGGCGGACGCCAAGCGCATTCTGATCACCGGTTGCCCGGTGGGCGGTGTGATCAACAAGATCGGCCGCACCATCGAGTCCAACGGCGGCGTGGTCGTGTGCATGGACGACTGCTCGGGCGAGCGCACGGCGGCCATGATGATCGACCCGGAGGCTCCCGACATTCTGCGCGCCATCGCCGACCGCTATCTGGATATCAACTGCTCGGTCATGACGCCCAACGACGGTCGTATGGAAAACACGCTGGCCATGTGCGAGAAGTATCACGTCGATGGCGTAGTGGAGAGCGTGCTCCAGGCGTGCCACACCTTTAACGTGGAGAGTGCACGCATGCAGGAGGCCGTCGAGGGAGCGGGCATTCCGTATATGAAGATCGAGACCGACTACAGCAACGGCGACATGGGCCAGATCGAGACTCGCATCGCCGCCTTCATCGAAACCCTCTAGCTTCCTCAGGCACCGGATCTTGCTCCTCAAACCGTCGCTTGCGTACCCAAAGTACGCTGCGCTCCTCTTTCGGGGCAATCTCCGGCACCTGAGAAACCTAGAGCTAAGGCGCCTGAACGCGCCGCTACCTTTGATGTTTAGATTGGGAGAGAGCCATGATAGGGATCGGGATCGATATCGGGTCTACGGCGGCTAAGGCTGCTGTGGTCGACGGGGAGGGTTCGGTGGCGTGGACGTGCGTGCAGCCAACCGGGTTCTCCTCGGTCGATGCGGCGGAGCGTCTGCGCGGCGAGCTTGCCGCGGCCGGCTATGACGTGGCTGCCGACGACGTGCGCGTGATCGCGACCGGCTACGGTCGTGTCGCCGTGCCCTATGCGCATAAGGTCGTGACTGAGATTACCTGCCACGGTACCGGTGCTGTGCGCCTGTTTGGCGACCACGGCACCGTGATCGACGTGGGCGGTCAGGACACCAAGGTCATTCAGATCAAGGGCGGTCGCGTGGCCAAATTTGCCATGAACGACAAGTGCGCTGCCGGCACGGGGCGCTTTTTGGAGATCATGGCCGACCGCCTAGGCATTTCCCAGCAGCAGATGGCCGTCCTGGCGCGTTCCGGTGAGCCCACCAAGATCAGCAGCATGTGCACGGTGTTTGCCGAAAGTGAGGTTATCAGCCTGATCGGTCGCGGTGAGCCGCGCGAGAACATTGCGCGTGGCGTGATCGACAGCGTGGTCTCGCGCGTGGCCACTATGGCCGGGCAGGCGACGGGTGCTCCGTACTACCTGACGGGAGGCTTGTGCGAGAACGCTTACGTTGTGGAGCGGCTGGCGGCGCTGCTGGGGTCGCCGGTCACCACCTCGCCCCAGGCCCGCTTCGCCGGTGCCATCGGCGCGGCGATTCGCGCCGCCGCCTTGGCCTAGGGGTGTACCGCGACATGCGCATCCTCAATATCTCGGCACAAAAACCAGATAGCACCGGCAGCGGCACCTACCTTGCCGCGCTCGTGCGCGAGCAGATCGAGACAGGGCATCGCGCCGCCGTGCTTTGCGGCGCGGCACCGGGTGATACCCAAGGCGAGCTGGACCGGCGTGCTGCCGTGTTTGCCGTACCGTTCGAGTCGCCCGAGCTGCCGTTTCCCATCTGCGGTATGTCCGATGTCATGCCCTATCCCTCTACACGCTATCGTGACCTGACGCCTTCGATGCTCAAGGCATTTGAGCGGGCATTTGCTGCTGCAATCGATCGGGTGGCGGCTGAGTTTAGGCCCGATCTGGTGCTCTGCCATCACCTGTATCTGGTTACCGCATTGGCGCGCGAGTGCGTCCGGGGCGTGCCGGTTGTTGCCGTGTGCCATTCGACCGACCTACGCCAGCTGCGTTCGCATGCGCTCGAGCGCGATCGCATCGTAAGTGCGGTTCGTCGGCTCGATGCCGTCTTTGCGCTCCATGCTGAGCAGGCTGAGCAGATTGGCCTGGTGTGCGGCGTCGATGCCGATCGCATCCACGTGATTGGGACGGGCTACGACCATCGCGTCTTCTGTCGCGACGCAAGCGTGGCGAGGCGGCCGGGATCGCTTGTGTACGTGGGCAAGATTTGCTTTAAAAAGGGCGTCGAGTCGCTGGTTCGAGCCGTGTCATTGCCGATTGACGATGACGTCCGCCCATCTGGTTTGGTACTTGTGGGCGGTCGCGGGGACGATGCCGAGTACGCGCGTATCGAGCGCTTGGCCGCGGCCTCGGATGTGCCGGTGACGCTGGCGGGGCGCCTGGATAGCGATGGACTCGTGCGTGCCTACCGCAGTTCCGACGTCTTTGTGCTGCCTTCGTTTTACGAGGGTCTGCCGCTCGTGACGATCGAGGCCCTCGCGTGCGGCTGCAAAGTTGTGGCGACCGATTTGCCCGGCGTTCGTCCCTGGATGGAGGCGATGCTTCCCGGTGCTCCCGTGACGTGGGTGGCGTCGCCGCGTATGACGGATGTCGACACGCCCGTGGCCGCCGACCTTCCGTTGTTTGAGCGCGCACTGGCAGATGCTATCGCGCGGGCGCTTGCGGCGCCGCCTTCGACGTTCGAGCCGTCGGCGGTCTCTTGGGAAGCGTGCCTGGCGCGTATACTTAAAGTCGTTGATTTGTTGGAAGGGGGTTCGTATGGCTAAGGACACCATAAGGCTCACGTCTATGACTGCCGCGAGTGGTTGAGCCGCTAAGTTGGCTCCCGGAGCCCTCGCCCAGGTCCTGGGCGATTTACCCAATGTGCATAACGACAACTTGCTCGTGGGTTTCGATACCTCCGACGATGCGAGTGTCTTTCGTGTTGGCGAAAACCTGGGCCTCGTGCAGTCCATCGACTTCTTCCCGCCGATGGTCGACGACCCGTTTCTGTTTGGCCAGATTGCCGCGGCAAATTCGCTGTCGGACATCTACGCCATGGGCGGGCGGCCGAGCCATGCCATGAACCTGCTCTGCATACCCAGTTGTCTGGGCGTTGAGGTTGCCGGGCAGATTTTGGCGGGCGGCGCCGACAAGTGCGTCGAGGCCGGCTGCTCCATCGCGGGCGGCCACACCATCAACGACGACGAGCCCAAGTACGGTCTGTCCGTGAGCGGTTTTGTGCCGCTCGATCGCATGCTCGCCAATAGCGGCGCACGCGTGGGCGATGTTCTGCTGCTGACCAAGGCGATCGGCTCGGGCATCATTACCACGGCCATTAAGGGCGAGCTCATCGAGCAGGACGAGGCCGCAGCCATGTTTGACTCGATGTGCACCCTCAACGAGGCGCCGATTCGTCTGGCCGAGGGACTTGAGCTTCACGGCTGCACCGACATTACGGGCTTTGGTCTGATCGGGCATGCGTGCGAGATGGCCGAGGGCTCGGGCGTGCAAATCGAGCTCGCGTCGGGGGCGGTGCCGCTCTTTAATCAGGTGCTCGACATGGCGCGTCTGGGTATTATCCCCGCGGGCTCCTACCGCAACCAGGACTTCTTTGGCCCGCGTGTAGCTGCCGACGATGACCTGGAGCCGGGCATGCTGGATGCGCTGTACGATCCGCAGACTTCGGGCGGTTTGCTTATTGCGGCGCCCGCGGCGGATGCGGATGAGCTTGCGTGCCGTCTGCATGCCGAGGGGCGTGTTGCCGCCACAATCGGCCGCGTGTGCGAGTCGGTGCCGGACGGTCCTGCCGTCCACGTTGTCCGTTAACGACACGTTTATTGAGCTATGTACCGTTCTAAAACGATTTATTCGAAAGGAAAAACTATGTCTACCAAGATTGAAGTCAATGCCATGGGCGATGCCTGCCCGCTGCCCGTCGTCAAGACGCTCAAAGCTCTGAAGCAGCTCGATGGCGAGGGCACCGTCGTGACCTCGGTCGATAACGAGACCGCCGTCAAGAACATCTCCAAGATGGCGCAGGAGAAGGGCTGCACGGCCTCGGTCGAGAAGGTTTCTGACGCCGAGTGGCACGTGACCGTGGCGACCTCTGGCGCCGTTGCCGTGGCCGATCCCGAGCAGGATGGCGCTGCCTTCTGTGATGCCAGCGCCGGCAAGGGCAAGCTCGTCATCTCCGTCTACACCGACTGCATGGGCCGCGGCGACGACGAGCTGGGCCACAAGCTCATGAAGGCCTTCATCTTTGCCGTGACGCAGCAGGAGGAGCTGCCCGCGTCCATGCTGTTCTATAACGGCGGAGCCAAGCTCACCGTCGAGGGCTCGCCGGTGCTCGATGACCTGAAGGGCCTGGCCGAGCAGGGCGTCGAGATCCTTACCTGTGGCACCTGCCTGGACCACTATGGCATTAAGGACCAGCTTGCAGTGGGCGAGGTCACCAACATGTACGTGATTGTGGAGAAGATGGAGCAGGCCGTGCGCGTCGTGCGCCCGTAGCGTATTGGTTGGAGTTGCCATGAGGGAGAAGCGCCCGGCGCTTGTCATCACGTTTCCCACCACGGCGGCCGCCATGGGGTGCGAGACCCTATGCATCGAGCGCGGCCTTCCCGGGCGCACGATTCCCGTGCCCGGGGAGGTCGCTGCCGGCTGCGGCCTGGCATGGAAGGCGCTGCCTTCTGATGAGGACTTGCTGCGCGGCGAGCTTGCCGCGGCGGGCGTCCCCACCGAGGGTTTTACGGTGATCGACATGTGGGAGGTCGTGCGATGATCTACCTGGATAACGCGGCGACGACCATGCACAAGCCGCAGACGGTCATCGATGCCGTGGTGCAGGCGCTGTGCTCGCTCGGCAATGCCGGGCGCGGTGCCACGTCGGGTGCGCTCGATGCGGCGCGTACCATCCACGGCTGCCGCGCCAAGCTTGCGCGCTTGTTGGGCTGCCAGCGTTCTGACCATGTTTGTTTTACGCCCAACTCAACCGCGGCGCTCAACACTGTCATCAATGGCGTGGTGCGCCCCGGCGACCGTGTGGTCACAACGGTGCTCGAGCACAACTCCGTGCTGCGTCCGCTCAACCGCCTGGCGGCAGAGCAGGGCGTGACCGTTGAACATGCGGGCTGTGACGCGAACGGCGTGCTCGACTATGACGAGCTTGAACAGTTGGTCACGCCGGGTACGCGTGCCGTGGTGGTGACGCACGCCTCCAATGTGACCGGCAACGCGGTCGACATTGCACGCGTAGCGGCCATGGCCCATGCGGCCGGCGCACTTGTGATTGTCGATGCCTCGCAGTCTGCCGGCACGGCGCATATCGATATGCAGGCCATGGGGCTCGACGTCGTGTGCTTTACCGGCCACAAAGGGCTGATGGGTCCGCAGGGCACTGGCGGCCTGGCCGTGGCGGAGGGCGTCGACGTGGCGCCCTGGGCCATGGGCGGCACCGGTGTACACAGCTTCGATGAGCTGCAGCCACTGGAGTGGCCCACGCGCCTGGAGGCCGGTACGCTCAACGGCCACGGTATCGCTGGCCTTTCTGCTGGCCTCGACTTTATCGAGGCCCAGGGTGGGGTCGAGGCGATTGCTGCCCACGAGCGTGCGCTCGCCGATCGCCTCCTTGCCGGCGTGCGCGAGATTCCGGGGATTAAGCTCTACGGTGCCTTTGACCAGCCGACGCGCTCTGCGATTGTGTCGCTCAACGTGGGCGATATCGATTCTGCCGAGATCTCGGATGCGCTCATGCAAGGGTGGGGGATTGCGACGCGCCCCGGCGCCCATTGCGCCCCGCTCATGCACCGTGCACTGGGAACCGAGCGCCAGGGCGTCGTCCGCTTCTCATTTGGGTATTTCAACACGACCGAAGAAGTCGACACGGCTATCGATGCTCTGTGCGATTTAGCCTGCTAAAGCTGCTAGAGCGTATATACTTGCGGGACGGGTGTTTTTGCCCGTCCCATTTTTTGTTTCAACCCGAAAGGTGGACCCATGGCTTCATCCGCCCCGCGCGGTCTGCGCTCCGACCATGTCGTCACCGTCGGCATCGCCCTGTTCTCGATGCTCTTTGGCGCCGGCAACCTCATTATTCCGCCACTGCTGGCGCTGCAGGCAGGTTCTGCCACGCCGGTCGCTATGCTTGGCTTTCTCATCGCCGCCATCGGCCTGCCCGTCATGGGCTTTATCGCCGTGGCGCTTGCCGGCACGGCGCGTGAGCTTGCCGGCCGCGTGCATCCCAAGTTTGGCGAGTTCTTTGTCGCGGCAGTATATCTGGCCATCGGCCCGTGCCTTGCCATTCCGCGTACGAGCTCCACGGCCTTTGAGATGCTGGTACCGTTGTTGCCCGAGGGTGTTTCGCTCGGCACGGCACGTCTGGTGTTTGCCATCGGGTTCTTCGTAGTCGCGTTTGTGCTCACGCTGCGCCCCGGCGTCATCACGCGCGTGCTCGGTCGCATTACGGGCCCTGCGCTCATTGCGCTTATCGTGCTCGTTGTCGGCGCCGCCGTGATCTCGCCGCTGGGACCGGCTGCTGCCCCGCAAGCTCCCTATGATGCCGGCGCTGCGGTCCAAGGCTTCTTGACCGGCTACCAGACCATGGACCTGCTTGCGTCGCTCGCCTTTGGCATCATCATCGCCGAGACCATTCACGAGCTGGGCGTGACCGACGACAAGCGCGTCGCTTTTGAAATTTCGCGCTCCGGTGTGATCGCCGGCGTGCTCATGGCCGTCATCTACTGCGGCTTAGCCCTTGCCGGTATGCAGCTCGGCACCGTGATGCCCGACGCCACCAACGGCGCTGCCATCCTTGCTCGCTCGGCCTCCATGCATTTTGGGCTTGCCGGCACGGTCGTGGTCTTTGCGATCTTTTTCCTTGCCTGCATGAACGTGTGCATCGGCCTCATTAGCTGCTGCTCGCGTTACTTCTGCGAGACGTATGTGGTCGAAGGGGGAGCGGAGGCCTCCGAGGAGGCCATGCGCCGCCCCTTCGCGATCCTCGCCTTTGTGTTCGCGGCGTTTTCGTGCGTGCTTTCCAACGTGGGCCTCGACGTGATCCTTATGTTCTCGGTGCCCATGCTCAACGCCTTGTATCCCGTCGCTATCGTGCTGGTACTGATGGGCCTGGTGCATGGCTTTTGCGACGCTCATCCGCAGGTGTGGGTCTGGGTCGGCGGCGTGGTCGCGGTGCAGAGCGTGATCACCTCGGTTCGCGACGCGTTTTTTGCGGGCACGTGGCTGCCGTTCGATGCGTTGCCGTTGGCGGATATCGGTGCCGCGTGGGCGCCGGTCGCCGTGGTTGCCTTTGTGATCGGCCTGCTCCATAGTCGTTTTGTTGCACATTCGAGGAGCTAAGGTATCAATGCTTGCACAGGTGGGGAGTCTCCCCTATAATTTCCTTCGCTTTGGGACACGCAAGGTTTAGACCTTAGCTGCTCAACACCTTCGGGACGTGGCGCAGTTTGGTAGCGCGCCTGCTTTGGGAGCAGGATGTCGCAGGTTCAAATCCTGTCGTCCCGACCATATCTTGCGGGCGTAGTTCAATGGTAGAACCCCAGCCTTCCAAGCTGATGACGCGGGTTCGATTCCCGTCGCCCGCTCCATAGGATAGCTTTAACGGCTTTGGCTCCTTTTGGTGCCAGAGCCGTTTTCATATACATGTCTGGGATCCCACATCCCCTCCTAAGTTGCGGTGAAATATGGACTGTCTTTTGACTTTTATGAGCCCATTAAAGGCCGGGTAGCTAATTTGGAGCGGGCTTTTTGACTGCTCTAGCGATCGGCTGGCAAATGTGGTCAAAAGCCCGTCCTAAAATGACTGGTCTGGTGTTGAGCCACAAAAACGGCCCATCTACTACGTTTGGCCCGCAGGGGTCGACCATAGCAGCATTTTCGGAAAATCGGCAAGCCGTCTACGAGCGGTTTTGATTTTTCGGATTTCGGTATGGTCGAGGGTAATCGGTTAAACGTAGTAGATGGGCCCATTTCGTGGCGAACGGTGGCATTCGCGGTCCAAGGCTGACGGTTTCGGATGGCCAACCTGGAAGTTGCGGTGAATTAATTTCTGAAAAGCCCGAATAAGCCTAAATCCAGGAACTATTCCACCGCAACTTAGGAGGGGATAGGTTTAGCTGCGGGGGCGGTGGCGGAGCTTGTCGATGGTGGAGTCGGTGCTTCGGCTGCGGGCTTCGGCGGCTCGGTCGCGGGCGTCGGCAGCGGTTTGGCGCTTGCGGCGGTAATCGATCATGCCTTGGATGATGGGCTTGCCAAAGCTCACGACATCATCGTTGTAGATGGCGGTTCGGGCTGCGAGGAGGCAGTCGGTAAAGTCCATATGGGTCTTGCCAAAGAGTTTGACGGCAAGGGCGACAACGGTGGGCTCGTCGACCATGACGTCATCGAGCGCCTTTTCATGGCCGCAGCAATCTCAACGCGGGGAACCTTATAGACGTCGCGCAGCGTGACCACGACGCGCGTGATGATTTCGGGGTAGACACGAGCAGTGCGCGTGGCGATGACCTTGGCGGCGCGCGGTGACAGAACTTCGTCGTCAAGCAGGTAGCGCAGGATGACGGTCTCGTCGATGATGGTGCTACTCATGGATATCTACTTCCTCGGGACCCAAAATCGAATCGTCGCATTCTGTGGCAAGGTACTCAATCCAGGCATTGCGCTCCTCGGAGCGGCGATTGGGGTCCCCATATGCTTTGAGCGATCCATAGGCGGCGGTGCCGTCCTTTGAGCGCACGGCGACCGGCTGAAAGGGAAGCTTGCGCATCAAAATGCTCTGCGCGACAAAAAGGCGAACGGCCTCGGCAAGCGATGTACCCATGGCGTCGTAGAGGCGCTCGGCATGCTGTTTGTCCTCTTCGCGAATGCGCACCTGCAGGATGGCTCGTTTTTGCGTCGATGACATCACTGGCCCCCCTTAATGAGTGTGTAATATGAATGGTCAAATACAACATGGGCTAATAATAGCCAATCTTATAACCACTGCTTTATTGCACTCAAGTTAATGAGTGCGAAATATATATCAAACGTAGTACATCCTTCAGAAGCGAGCGTGAAATCTTTCGTGGATGTACGCATGTAATACACTCACCTTTATAGCTTCTAGAGAATAATTCCAACCTGCCAAAACCCCTGCAATACACCCGTATTGCAGGGCCTATGCTCAAGTTTGCCCCCTGCAACTGCGTATATTTAACCTGTATATCGTTGGAGAAACTCTACCGAGTGCATGTTTCGCCGCATGCATTCGATTCGTCGATGCCAGGCCACGGGCGGCTTGGGTCAATGTCGACAGGGTCTCTCCGGCAAGGGATTCAGGAGGGAGTGAACAACATGGGCAATAAACGAGTCGTAGCCGATTCTTCGCGCTGCATCGGGTGTCAAACCTGCATGGCGGCGTGTATCGAGGCGCACGACATCCCCGGCAACATCGCCGCGCCGCGCCTGCGCGTGACGCGTACGTACGAAATCTCCGCACCGGTGGCTTGCCATCACTGCGAGGATGCCCCGTGCGCGAAGGCCTGTCCTACGGGCGCCTTGTTCTTTGATCCAAAGAACCATCGTATCGGCGTCAACGAGGACAACTGCATCGGCTGCAAGAGCTGCGTCATGGCATGCCCCTTTGGCGCCGTGAGCGTGGCGACCACGCAGGTTCCGGTCTTGATGGGCGACGTTCGCGTGGGTTCGCAGACTAAGAGCTTCGTGCTCAAGTGCGACCTGTGCGTGGACCGTCCCGGCGGTCCGGCGTGTGCCGAGGCGTGCCCGACCAAGGGCCTCACCCTGGTAGACGAGGAACGTTTGGCGGAGCTGACTGCCGAGCGTGCCCGCGCCACCATCGAAAACGAGGCGTAAGCGTCGGGCGACAGGCCCAATGATTGTCAAATAAGTACCGAGTATTCGGTAGCAGAGAAAGGAAGGAGGGTGTCATGGAGAAGCATAAAGTGATCTGCCCGTACTGCGGCGCCGGTTGCCAGTTTAACCTCCTGGTCCAAAACGGCCAGGTCGTGGGTACCGAACCGCTCAACGGCATCACCAACCAGAGCGAGCTGTGCCTTAAGGGCATGAGCGGCTACGACTTCATCAACGACACCAAGATCTTGACTCCTCGCGTACTGCACCCGATGATCCGCCGCACCAAGGGCGCGGATCTTGAGCGCGTAAGCTGGGACGAGGCACTGGATTTCACCGCATCTAAGATGCAGGCCATAATTGACGAATATGGTCCTAACGCTGTCATGACCACCGGCTCTTCGCGAGGCGGCGGCAATGAGGCGAACTACGTCATGCAGAAGTTTACGCGTGCGTGCATCGGCACCCACAGCGTGGACAACTGCGCCCGTACTTGACACGGCCCTACTGTCCTCGGTCTGATGGACACGGTTGGTTCAGGTTGCATGTCATGCTCCATCCCCGGTATGGAGGATGCGGGCTGCATTTTCCTCTTCGGCTATAACCCTGCCGATTCGCACCCCATCGTCGCAAGGCGTATCGTGCGAGCCAAAGAAAAGGGTTGCAAGATCATCGTCGCCGACCCGCGCCATATCGAAACCGCGCGTATCGCCGATCTCTACCTTCCGATCAAGAACGGTTGCAACGTCGCGTTCCTCAACGCCTTTGCCAACTGCTTGGTCAACGATGGCCTCTACGACAAGGAATTCGTCGCCGAGCACACGAACGGCTTTGACGAATGGTGGGAGACCATCAAGAACTACACTCCCGAATCCGTACAGGACATCACGGGTGTCGAGCCCGCGTTGATCCACCAAGCTGCCGAGATGTACGCCACGGCGAAGCCCTCTGCCATCATTGGCTGGGGTATGGGCGTATGCCAGCAGAAGCAGAACCTGAAGACGGTGCACACCATCGCCTCCATCGCCTGCGTTGCCGGCCAGATCGGCAAACCCAATTCTGGCCTCGCGCCCGTGCGCGGTCAGAATAACGTCCAGGGCTCCTGCGATATGGGCATGCTGCCCAACCTGTACCCTGGCTACCAAAAGGTCACCGACCCGGCAGTGCGTGCCAAGTTTGCCAAGGCTTGGGGCGTGCCCGAGGAAAAGCTCCCGCTCGAGGAGGGCTATAAGCTCACCGACCTGGGCCACCTGGTCGACGAGGGCAAGGTGCACTGCTTCTACAACTACGGCGAGGACCCGGTGCAGACCGAGCCCGATTCGGCCGGTATGCGCAAGACGCTCTCCGAGCTGGATCTGTTCATTTGCCAGGACATCTTTATGACGCAGACGACCATGCTCGCCGACGTCATCCTGCCCGCTACCTCTTGGGGCGAGCACGAGGGTGTCTTTACCGCATCCGACCGTAGCTTCCAGCACTTTGACGCGGCCGTTCCGCCCAAGGGCGAGTGCCGTCACGACTGGGAGATCTTCGCGGACCTCTCCACGCGTATGGGCTATCCCATGCACTACGACAACACCGAGCAGATCTGGAACGAGTGCATTAGCCTGTGCCCCAACTTTGTGGGCGCGACCTACGAGAAGATGGCTCCCGAGGGCGGTTACGCCCAGTGGCCGGTCAAGAGCACCGATGTGAACGACCACGGTACGCCCGACATGTTCGCTGGTGGCAAGTTCACCACCAAGGACGGCCGCGCCAACCTGATGGCGCACGACTGGGAGGCGCCCTCCGAGCTTCCCGACGATGAGTACCCGCTCATCCTGTGCACCGTCCGCGAGGTCGGCCACTACAGCTGCCGCTCGATGACCGGCAACTGCAAGACGCTGGCGCTGCTTGCCGACGAGCCCGGCTTTGTCCGCATGAATCCCGCGGACGCCGATGCGCGCGGCATCAAGAATGGCGACATCGTCTCGATTCACAGCCGCCGCGGCCAGGTATACAGCCGCGCCGACGTGAGCGATCGTATCAACAAGGGCACGGTCTACATGACCTACCAGTGGTGGATCGGCAAGTGCAACGAGCTGACCATTCACAAGGTCGACCCGGTCTCGCATACGCCCGAGGACAAGTTCTCCGCCTGCCAGGTCGACGCCATTGCCGACCAGGTCTGGGCCGAGGGCGAGGTCGAGCGTCAGTACACCGAGCTCAAGCAGGCTCTGGTGGACGCCGCCGCTCCCCAAGACGTTGAGCCCGGCGCCGCCAAGTTCGACGACGAGACGCACGTGAATCAAATCGTGTAGTCCCGTTCTCGTTGGCTTTTTGGGCCGGGCGTCCCGTACGTTCGGGAGCCCGGCCCGTTATTTTGAAAGGAAGTGGGGATGAACCGCTTCATCGACATCAACCCGGAGAGGTGCATCGGCTGCGGAACATGCCAGTCCGCCTGTGCCGACGCCCACCGGATGCAGGGTCTTCAGGATACGCCGCGTCTGGCGCTCGTGAAGACCGGCGGTATTTCGGCCGCCCTTGCCTGCCACCATTGCGAGGGTGCCCCCTGCGCCGAGGTTTGCCCGGTGAATGCCATCGAGCACGATGGCGACCGCATCCACGTCAAGGAGCAGGAGTGCATCGGGTGCAGGCTGTGCGCCATCGCGTGCCCCTTCGGAGCCATCCATCCCGATGGCACGTCTATCGCCGGTGTCGCAGGCATGTGCGACCCGACGCCTTCGTATCCTAAGTCCCTGAGCAGCCTGCTTACGTGGGCTCCCGGCCAGTACACCTGCGCTGTCAAGTGCGACCTGTGTGCCTTCGATCCGGACGGCCCGCATTGTGTGGCGGCGTGCCCCACCAAGGCGCTGACCGTCATGGGCGGCGCGGCCGATCGCGAGCTCGACGAGGCCAAGCGCCTGCGCTCGATCGAAAACGGTCCGGCCGTCGATGTTACCGCTGTGGCCCAGGGCCTGTCCGAGAAAGCAGAAGGGAGCGTAAACAATGGATAGCATGACGCTGTTTATCGCATCGCTTGCCGTCTCGTGCATCGGCGCGCTCGCCTCGGTTCTGCTGATTAAGGCCGACAACGCCGCCAAGACCGCCGGCTGCCTGATCGGCGCCGTCGCGGCCGTGCTGTCGTTCATCGCGGGCCTCGAGGCCGTGCTTGGCGACGTTTCGTCCCTCAACACGGTCTTCTTTTTCCCGTTCGCCCGTCTCGAGCTCTTGCTCAACGGCCTTGCGGGCCTGATCGTGGTCCTCATCTCAATCCTCGCCTTTGCGGGCTTCATCTACGGTCTGTCCTACTTCGATGAGTACCCGGGCAAGGTCGGGCGCGCCGGTTTCTTCATGAACACCTTCGTCGCCTCGATGATGCTAGTCATCACCGCCGACAACGTGTTCTGGTTCCTGGTCGCCTTTGAGCTCATGTCCCTTACGAGCTACTTCCTTGTCGTTATCGAGGAGAACAAGAACTCCATTAGGGGCGGTTGGCTCTACTTCGTCATCGCGCACGTGGGCTTTGTCCTTATCATGGCGAGCTTCCTGCTCATGACCAACGGCGTGGGCGGTTCCTTCAGCTTCAGTGATTTCCGTACGCATGACTTTGGACCCGCCGTCTCCTCCGCGTGCTTCGTCCTCGCGTTCTTCGGATTCGGCGCAAAGGCCGGTATCATCCCGCTGCACTCCTGGCTGCCCCAGGCGCACCCCGAGGCGCCGTCCAACGTGTCCGCCCTCATGTCCGGCGGCATGATCAAGATCGGCATCCTGGGAATCCTCAAGGTCGGTCTCGACCTGCTCGCGGGTTCGGGCGTCCAGCTCTGGTGGGGCCTCATGGTCCTGGTCTTCGGATCCATCTCGTCGGTCTTGGGCGTCGTCTACGCCCTCCACGAGCACGACATTAAGCGCCTGCTGGCCTACCACTCCGTCGAGAACATCGGCATCATCTTGCTCGGTGTCGGCGCGTCCATGACGGCGCACGCCCTGGGCAACGACGTCATCGCGACGATCGCGCTCATGGCCGCCCTCTACCACACGCTCAACCACGCCATGTTCAAGGGCGAGCTGTTCCTCGGCGCGGGCTCCCTGCTCTATGCCACGGGTACGCGCAACATGGAGAAGATGGGCGGCCTGTTCCGCCGTATGCCGGTCACGGCCGTCTGCTTCCTCATCGGTGCCCTTGCCATCTCGGCTATCCCGCCGCTCAACGGCTTCGTTTCCGAGTGGTTCACCTACCAGTCCCTGTTCAACATCTCGACGCTCTCCGACCCGGTCGTCATGGTGTTCGCCGTCGCCTCCGCGGCCGCCCTCGCCATCACCGGTGCCCTGGCCGTCACGTGCTTCGTGAAGGCCTACGGCGTCTCGTTCGCGAGCAGCCCTCGTTCCCAGGAGGCCGCGAACGCCAAGGAGTCCCCGGCTCCGATGTTGTTCTCGCAGATGCTCCTCGCGGCCATCTGCGTGGTGCTGGGAATCGGCTCTCCCGTCATCGCCCCGGTTCTGGGCGACGTCGCCCAGAGCGTGCTTGCCGGCTCTGCCGTCACAGCCACCTCGGGCGTGTCTCTGGTGAACGAGATTTCCGGTGCCGCCACCTCCACCCCCGCGATCGCCATCGCGCTCGTGGTCCTCACCGGCCTCGCGTTCGTGTTGAGGTCCTGCCTCGGCACCAAGGCCCCCGCTAAGAAGACCGACCCTTGGGCGTGCGGCTACGAGCCCAACGAGCACATGCCCGTCGTCGCCACGAGCTTCGCGTCAGACGTAGAGCTCTTCATGGGCCCGCTCTACACCCTGCGCGAGGTATGCACCAAGATCTGCTGGTCCATCGCGCACGTGTTCCAGAAGCTCACCGGTGTCGCCCAGGGCGTTGAGCCCCTGCCCGACCGCTTCCTGGTCGATGCACCGAGCGAGGGTGCCGATAAGCTGGCCGGCCTCGCCTCCAAGATCGAGGGCGGCAACTACTCCGTATACATCTGCTACATCGTCGCGGCGCTCGTGGTCTTCCTCGTGCTCGCCGTGGTCATGGTCTAGAGAGGGGAGAGGATATTATGAACATCGTTCTTGCGATAGCGCAGGGCCTCGTGGTCATGCTGGTCGCGCCCTTCTTCTCCGGCCTCGCCCGTGTGATTCGCGCGAAGATGCACAATCGCCGCGGTCCGTCCATCCTTCAGGATTACCGGGACCTCGCGAAGCTCATGGCGCGTCCCGAGTCCGTGAGTTCCGACTCGAGCTTCGTGCTGCGCATCATGCCGCCGCTGTTCCTCGCGGTGTCGTTCATGCTCGCCATGGGCCTGCCCATGTTCACGCTCGAGAGCCCCATGCCCGTCTTTGGTGACGCCATCACCATCATGTACGCGCTCGCGCTGTCCCGCTTCTTCTTCGCGCTGTCCGGCGTGGATTCCTCCAACGCCTACGCGGGCTTCGGCGGTATCCGCGAGCTCCTCATGAGCGTGCTCATCGAGCCGTCCATGCTCATCGCGCTGTTTACCGTCGCCATCGTGTGCGGCTCCACGGACATTGCGACCATGGGTCAGCACATCGTTACGGGCAACGTCTCGAGCGTCGTCGCCGTCATCCTCGCCGGCGTCGCCTTCGCGGCCGCCTGCTATATGGAGCTCGGCAAGCTTCCGTTCGATCAGGCCGAAGCCGAGCAGGAGCTCCAGGAGGGCCCGCTCGCCGAGCTCTCCGGCCCGTCCCTGGCCATGATGAAGCTCGCCATGGGCATGAAGCAGGTCGTGGTCGTCGCTTGGTTCACCTCCATCTTCATCCCCTGGGGAGAGCCCGCGACCATCGGCGTCACCGCTCTCGTGGGCGCCGTCGTCTTCCTTGTCAAGTGCCTGGTCGATTTCGTTGTCTGCGGCGTGCTCGAGAACTCCGTTTCCCGTTCGCGCTTCAAGGTGCTCGGTAACCAGACCTGGGCCGTCGTCGGCATCGCGGTCCTCGCGTTCGTCTTCGTCGTCGTAGGCGTGTAGGGAGAAGGGAGAAACTATGTCAATCGAATCGAGCTTGTCCCTCTTTGCCATGGTGGCGATCGCCGTCCCCATGCTGGGCTCCCTGCTCATCGTCATGCTGCCGCGTCCCTACGCTAAATGGATCTGCGCCTTTGCCGGCGGCATCGCCACGGTCGCTTCCGTTGGCTTGGCCGCGACGTTTGCCGGAAACGGCATGAACGCGGTCGATGTAACCTGGGCGAGTATGGGCCAGACCTTGGTCATGGGCTTCATATTCGACCGGATGAGCACGCTGCTCGCACCCGCGTTCGTCGCTATCGGCCTGCTCGTCGTCATCTATTCGTTCCCGTACATGAGCGATAAGAACAAGGAGCATCCCGACGCGCCCCGTCGCCGCTTCTACGTGTACTTCTCCACGTTCATCGGCGCCATGGCCGGTCTCGCCTACAGCTCCACCATCGTCGGCCAGCTCGTTTTCTTCGAGATCACCGGCGTGTGCTCCTGGGGCCTCATCAGCTACTACATGACGCCCACGGCCAAGAAGGCCGGTATGAAGGCGCTCATCATCACCCATATCGGCGCTCTGGGACTCTACATCGGCGCGGCCTTCCTGTTCGCCGGAACCGGCACGTTCGCGCTGAGCGCGATCTCCCAGCTCGATTCCGGTATGAAGACCGTCGTGCTGCTGCTCATCCTGTTCGCCGCTTGGGCCAAGTCCGCCCAGTTCCCGCTCTACATGTGGCTGCCCTCCGCAATGGAGGCCCCCACGCCCGTTTCCGCCTACCTCCATGGCGCGTCCATGGTGAAGGTCGGCGTGTGCGTGTTCGCCCGCGCTCTTGCGAGTGCCGGCGATATGCCCGAGATCGTCGGTTGGGTCGCCATCATCGACGCCGTCGTGACCATGCTCTTCGGCTTCCTCATGTACCTGCCCCAGAAGGATATGAAGCGCCTGCTCGCCTTCTCGACGATCGCGCAGCTCGCCTACGTGTTCTTCGGCCTGGGCCTCTCCGTGTTCGGAAGCCAGATGGCGTTCAACGGCGCCGTCGAGCACATCTTCAACCACGCGTTCACCAAGACCCTGTTCTTCCTCATCGCCGGCTCCCTCAGCTTCACGCTGGGAACCCGTATGTTGCCCAAGATCCAGGGCCTCATGAAGAAGTACCCGGTCACGGGCGTGGGCTTCGCGGTCGCCGCGACCGCTATCGCCGGCGTGCCCCCCATGAGCACGTTCTTCTCCAAGTTCCAGATTATTTCCGGTGGCTTCGCGGTTGGTGCTTCCAACACGGTCATCTTCGTCCTCGTGTGCGTCATGGTCGTCGAGACCGTCGCCACCTTCGCATGGTTCCTGCGTTGGATGGGTAAGGTCCTGCCCGGTGAGCCGAGCGAGACCGTGGCCGCCGGCCAGCCCCTTCCGCGCGCCATGGCGTTCGTGTTCGTCGTCCTCATGATCATGGTCGTCGTCGCCGGTCCTCTGTCCTCTAGTTGGATGGGTTAGGAGGTAGGACATGGGTTATTCGTTAGTCAATATCCTGGGCGGTCTTCTGATCGTGACCTCCACCATGGTGGTCGTCTCGAAGACCATCCCGTCCGCCATTAAGTGGTACGCGATCCAGTCGGTTGTCCTGGTGGGCGTGCTGCTCACCCTGGGCCTCACCACCGGTGCCACCGAGCTTCTCATATGGGCCGCGTCGGCCTTCGTCACCAAGGTGATCCTCGTTCCGTTCATTCTCAACCGTGCCTACAAAAAGATGGGTTCGCCTGCCGATAGCACGCTGACCTCCTCCATCAAGCCGGCCTGGACCATCATCCTCACCGGTCTGGAGGTGGCCATCTGCTTCGCGGTGGTCACGCGCCTGAGCCTGCCCACCGCTGAGGTGGCTACTCCGGCCCTCGCCATCAGCTTCGCGCACTTCTTCGTCGGCCTCACGTGCATCATCTCCCAGCGCAACATCCTCAAGCAAATCTTCGGGTACTGCCTTATGGAGAACGGTAGCCACGTGACGCTCGCCCTGCTCGCGCCCACGGCCCCCGAGATCATCGAGATCGGCATCGCCACCGACGCCATTTTCGCCGTCATCATCATGTCCGCCGTCGTCGTGAGGATCTGGAACGACACCAAGTCGCTCGACTCCCACGACCTGACCGAATTGAAGGGGTAGGCCATGGATGTTTCAATGCTGACGGTCGCCCTGCTCGCTTGTCCCCTCGTGTTCTCCCTGATTATGGCTGCGCTCCCCAAGACGACGTCCTACAGCGTCTTTGCGGGGCTCAACACCATCTCCGTCGCGGCGACCCTCGTCCTTTCGGTCGTCACCGCGGGAACCATGCTCTCGAGCGGGCAGAATATCGACGCTTTGGGCCTGTGGCTCCATCTCGATTCGCTCTCGTCGATCTTCGTCCTTCTGGTAGGCATCATCGGGTTCATCACCGGCGTGTACTCCATCTCCTATATCAAGATCGATATCGAGGAGAAGACCATGCCGGCCGAGCGCACCAAGCAGTACTACGCGCTGTTTAGCCTGTTCGTTTTCACGATGCTGCTCGCCTGCCTGTCCAACAACATCATCCTCACCTGGGCGGCGGTCGAGGCCACCACGCTGTCGACCGTGTTCCTCGTGGGCATCTACAAGAACAAGCAGGCGCTCGAGGCGTCTTGGAAGTACGCGATGGTCTGCACCGCCGGCGTGGCCTTCGGCCTGTTCGGCACGCTGCTCATCTACGCGAACGCCGCCGATATCATGCCCAACGCGCATGAGGCAGCCTTCCTCACCTCCATCATGCCCTACGCCGACCAGTTCGACCCGATGCTCGTGCGCCTCGCGTTCGCGTTTATCGTGATCGGCTTTGGCACCAAGGCCGGCCTGTTCCCCATGCACACTTGGCTGCCCGACGCGCACTCCCAGGCTCCGAGCCCGGTCTCCGCGCTGCTCTCGGGCGTGCTGCTCAAGTGCGCCATGCTGGTGATCATCCGCTTCTACTCCCTGTCCATCATCACGGTGGGCGACACCTATCCGCGTACGCTCCTGCTCATCCTGGGCACGCTGTCCATCCTGGTGGCCGCCCTGTGCATCTTTAAGCAGGACGATATCAAGCGCCGCTTCGCGTACTCCTCCGTCGACAACGTCGGCGTGGTCGCGCTGTGCCTGGGTATCGGTGGTCCGCTCGGTATCGCCGCCTGCCTGCTGCACTGCATCTTCCACGGTTTCACGAAGGCGCTCGCCTTCTGCATGGCCGGTAACATCCAGCACATCTACCACACCCGCGACCTGAACAAGATCAAGGGCGTCGTCGAGATCGCTCCCGTCACGGCAGCGCTCACCATCATCGCCCTGCTCGCGCTCGCCGCCTTCCCGCCGTTCGCCCTGTTCATCTCCGAGTTCCTCACCTTCGTGGCCGGCGTCCAGTCCGGTCCCATCTGGGTGGTCGTGCTCGTGGCCATTGGCCTCACCGGCGTGTACTTTGCCCTTACCGGCATCGCGCTCAAGTCCATCTTCGGCAAGGCGCCCGAGGGCATGAAGCGCCACGAGGTGCCCGCCCTCATGATCATCCCCGAGATCGCCCTCGCGATCGTGGTCATGTGGTTCGGTATCGCCACCCCGGTCGCCATCACGAGCGGCGTCGAGGATGCAACGTCCGTCGTTTTGAACCAGAGCGTCGAAGAGCTCCACGAGGCTCCTCTCTACCGTATGGTGTTCAGTTCCCAGACCAAGACAAGCGAGGTGAATTAGCACCATGGCAGAACCTGAAAAGAAGGACTACGCTCGTCGTTGCGAAAGCCACGTCGAGGCCCTGCGCGCCGCAGTGCCGGGCGCTATCGAGAAGGTTGAGTGGCAGTGCGAGGACCAGCTGACGATCACCGTCAAGCTGGACCGTCTGCCCGAGGCCGTCCACTACCTGTACTACGAGCGCTACGGCTGGATTCCCGTGA
>CAMQHB010000001.1:0-115619 GCA_947001545.1 uncultured Collinsella sp. | reverse complement strand
ACGGCTGCGACCTGGCAATCCTCAAATCGGGCGGACTCACGGTCACCGAGTGCCTCTGCGCGCATCTGCCGATGATCCTGCTGGGCAAGTCATATGGCCAGGAAAAGGCCAACACCACTATGCTCACCGGCATGGGCGCCAGCATGCACGTCACCACGGCACGAGAGCTCATCGTGACGTTGCGCCATCTCCACGATCACCCGGAGTCACTCAAGGCGCTGCTCATCAACGGCGAAGTGCTACGCCGCCCCCATGCAGCCAAAGACATCGCCGTCGCCACCATGGAACTCGTAGGCAAGCCCCAGAAAAGAAAACGCGCATTCTGCCGCTTCTACTGGGGCGGAAAACCCGCGCATATCCGCTAGCGTCTTAATGTTCGCTTGCCTGTGGGAGGCCCCTATATATCATCCCGTGCTCAAACATTCTCGCTTCGCTGCGAAACTGCGCGCGGGACGATATATAGGGGCCTCCCACAGGCAAGCTGCGTTAACGTACTTGCAGCTATACCAGATTCCCCACCATCAGAATCTGCAAAGGCAAAACCAAAAATATAAATATAGTAAGCCGATGCGAGAAAGGAGGTTTTCCTTTATCGCATCGGCTTACTAGAAAGAAAGGCTTTAATTTTTCAAGCGAGTAACCGCCCGCCCGTCTCTCACACATATCGTTCCACGCGCAGTTTCGCAGCGAGCGAAGCGACGCGAGAATGTTTGAGCATGGAATGATATGTGTGAGAGACGGGCGGGAGGGATACGAGCGCCCCCGCGAGAATGTTTGAGCATGGGATGATATATAGGCGGGTCGGGCCGGTCAGCGGACAGTACGTAAACGACTAAGCTACGCCGCTAGAACCGAAACCGCCGGCTCCTCGGTCGGTTTCGTCTAGTTCTTCTGCTTCTACGAGGTTGACCGTGGGGACTTCTTGGATGACGAGCTGGGCGATGCGGTCGCCTTTGTTGATTTGGATGTTGTTCGTGGGGTCTAGGTTGATGAGGATGACTTTGAGCTCTCCTCGATAGTGGGCGTCGATGAGGCCAGGAGTGTTGACTATGGACAGGCCTTGCTTAATGGCCAGGCCGCTGCGGGGCTGGACAAAGCCGGCGTAGCCGTCGGGCAGAGCGATAGCTAGGCCCGTGGAGACCAGACGACGCTCAAAGGGCTTCAGAATGCAATCCTCGTTGGAACGCAGGTCAAGACCGGCATCTGTAGGATGGGCGTATTTGGGAAGTTCGACGGTTGGGTCGAGACGTTTAATGTTAACGGTAATGTTGGACATGAAATCACCTTAGCTTGTCGAGCTCTTGCAGAAACTCATCGACGTCTTTGAAATCGCGATAGACCGAGGCAAAGCGGATGTAGGCCACTTTATCGATCTTGGCCAACCGCTTAAGAACCATATCGCCCAGCTCATGAGACGTAACGGCCGTAAGCGTACGGGAGCGAAGCTCGACCTCAATATCGTCAATGATCTCGTTGAGCTTTTTAGTATCGATATCACGCTTGATCGTGGCGCGCATCAAACCGACCAGCAGCTTATTGCGATCGAACCGTTGCTTGGATCCGTCTGACTTAATGACCTCGATAGGGTCTTCACAACGCTCAAATGTCGTAAAGCGATAATTGCATGAGCAGCATTCGCGACGGCGCTTGATGGTGTTATTTGATTCCTGCATGCGGGAATCAACGACGCGGGTATGTGCCTTGCCGCATTTGGGACAGCGCATGGTACCTCCTCTAAAACGATTACAAGGGTACCATGCGACGGTACTTAAATCTTAGGAACGTGCGGGAACTTTAAGATGCGCACCGGCATCGAGCGAACCATGCTCCAGGTGATTGACGTTGCGGATCATATCAGAGGTCTCCTGCGTGGAAAGGCCCTCAATCGGATGCTCCTGGGCTAGCGACCACAAGGAATCGCCAGACTGAACACGGACGGTCTCGTAGGTAACGTTGGATACCGACTCGGCATATGCGGCGTGACGAGCGCTGAAGATCGAGGTGGCAAGTACAAAGAAGAGCGTGAGCGCAACGGCCAGGGCGACAATCGTCGAAGCCTTTAGGGCAACGGGGGCCGAAGTCGTGGCGACGCACTGGCTGCGGACGGGCTTGCCAGGCAGTGTTTGGAAACCAGATCGGCCGCCTTTAACAACCGTGAAAGCCGGCGCCGCAGGCGTCTCGAGCTTAAGGGCGAGGTTTCCCTGGACCATATCCGTTGCGTTCATCATGTTCTCCTCTCGCGTGTTTTGCTGAGAACAGTTTTATCAAGCCGCGCGGACAAAAATGTCTAGCGCGAGAACGAATGTTCGGTTATTATTATCTTCGAACAGTTGTTCCTGTCAAGCAATAATCGAACATTTGTTTGACATTGGCAGAGAGGATCCCCTGATGGCTCGCAAAATTACCAAGCGTCAGCAGCAGATTTACGACTTCATCAAGGAATATCAGCAGGAGAAGGGCTATCCGCCCAGTGTGCGCGAGATGGCATCGGCCGTAGGCCTCTCCTCCCCCAGCACGGTGCATGCTCATCTCTCTGCCCTGGAGGCTCGAGGGCTGCTCAAGCGCGATGCCACCAAGCCTCGCGCCCTAGAGCTTTTTGATGAGGACGGATCCTCCGTCTCGATTTCCAAATCCGATGAACCCACAGCGCCCCGCGGAACGGTCTCACTGCCGCTCGTCGGTCGCGTCGCGGCTGGGATTCCCATTCTGGCCGAGCAAAATATCGAGGACACCTTTACCATCCCAACCGAAATCGCCACAGACCAGGGCTCCTTTATCCTTGAAGTGCACGGCAACTCAATGATCAATGTCGGCATCTACAACGGTGACTACATTATCGTTCGCGAGCAAAAGAGCGCCATGAACGGCGAAATCGTCGTGGCCATGATCGATGGCTCGGCGACCGTCAAGACGTTCTACAAGGAGCAGGGGCGCGTGCGCCTGCAGCCCGAGAACGACACCATGGAGCCCATCTATGCGACGAACCCCGTTATTTTGGGTAAGGTTGTCGGATTAATGCGCCGGTTCTCGTAATGCAAAAACGCATCACCATATTTGATACCATCCGCGGGTTTACGATGCTATCGATGGCAGGTTTTCACGCCTGCTACGATTTGGCCTACCTATATGGATGGGATATGCCATGGTTTACCGAAACGGTTTTCCAGGATATCTGGCGCGCTAGTATCAGCTGGGTATTTTTGTTTATCGCCGGTTGGATGTGCACGCTCTCGCGCAATAACGTTAAGCGCGCCCTCAAATACGCGGCCGCAGCCTTGATCGTATGGATTGCAACTACACTGGTATCAGTCGACGATTCGGTAAACTTTGGCATCATTTATTGCATGGCGGCGTGCACCGCGGTGGTTGCACTCACCCGTCCGCTACTCCAAAAATTACCGGGCTCGTGGGGCATCGCAGTATGCCTTGTTCTTTTTACCCTAACCTGGGGCATTCCAAAGGCGGTCTACCCACTCCCCTACCTGGCATGGCTTGGATTCCCGGGCCCGGATTTTGTTTCGGGAGACTACTATCCGCTCATTCCATTTGTCTTTATGTACCTTACCGGCTTCTTTACTGCCCAGGCAGCACAAGCATCAAGCCACGAAGCGCCGGCATGGGCATACGCCAAACCCATCCCGGCGCTCGCAGTCCTCGGTCGGCATGCCTTACCGTTCTACCTACTCCATCAGCCTGTCATTCTAGGCGTGCTAGAGCTCGTTTACTCCGTACGATAGCGCTCAAGACGCGGCGCGATTCGGGCCGGCATCTTTGCCACAATGCGAACGCCGTCCTCTAGATATTCCTCATGCAGAAGGGTTCCCTGCTCATGCACCAGCGTAATGAGGGCGCCCTCGCGATACGGGATATCAGCGGAGAGCAACACATCGGTGGCAGCCGCCTCACGAGCAATTCGGTCGACGAGATCGTCGAGCCCCTCGCCTGTCTGGGCCGAGAACAACACGGCCTCGGGATAGCGACGACGGAAACTCAATCGATCGACGCTATCGAGTAGGTCGATTTTATTGAACACCGTAAGCGTCAAACGCTCGCCAGCACCGATCTCGTCAAGAACGCGATCGACTGCCTCGAGCTGGCGCTCGTAGTCCTCGTCAGAGGCATCCACAACTTTAAGGATCAGGTCGGCACCAAGGACCTCGGACAGTGTGGACTTAAAGGCATCAACGAGACCATGCGGTAGCTTTTGAATAAAGCCAACCGTATCGGTAATGGTCATACCACGACCGCCGGGCAAGCGATACGAGCGCGTCGTCGGATCGAGCGTGGCAAACAATTTGTCCTGTGAAAGCACAGTAGACCCGGTCAGGCGATTGAGCAACGTCGACTTACCGGCATTGGTATAACCGGCTAAGGCAACGCGAAACGCCGGCGACTCGATACGACTCTTTGACTGGACATCGCGGCGCTGTTCAACCTGCTTAAGCTCGCGACGAAGCGCGGCAATCTTGTTGCGAATCAAACGTCGGTCAACCTCGAGCTGGCTTTCGCCCTGGCCAAAGCGCGAACCAATGCCACCGCGTGTCTGCTCTTTAGCAAGATGGCTCCACATACCGCGCAAGCGAGGCAACAGATACTGCAATTGGGCTAGCTGCACCTGCAGGCGGCCCTCACGGGTCTGAGCGTGCAGGCCAAAGATATCGAGAATCAACGCCGTGCGGTCGATAATCTTAACCGGTTCGCACACGGCTTTCTCAAGATAAGACTGCTGCGAGGGCGTTAAATCGTCGTCGAAGATAACAACATCGGCATCCATTCGATGCACAAGCCCGCAAAGCTCCTCAACCTTACCGGAGCCGATAAACGATTTTGGATACGGCTTAACAAGACGCTGTGACAAACGCGCCACGCACTGGGCGCCAGCCGTATGGGCCAGGCGCTCAAGCTCGTCAAGCGAACGATCGAGCGGCCAGGCGTTATCGCGCCACTCAACTCCGACAAGAACGGCGCGTTCGGGCTCAGGCGCCGTGGGAACGAGGGGAAACCGAGCCATTAGGCCGCCTCGATACGGTGAAGGATATCCTTAACGACCTCATCGATCGTAAACTCGTCCATATCGAACCACACGATGCGGTCATCGCGTTTAAACCACGAAAGCTGACGCTTGGCATAGCGACGCGAGCGCATCTTGATGAGTTCGCGAGCCTCATCCATAGAAATCACGCCGTCAAAGGCATCGATGATCTCTTTATAGCCAATCGCTTGCATCGAAGTCAGGGCATCTCTCAGCCCCTGGTCCATAAGACCACGAACCTCATCAACAAGACCCTGCTCAAACATCAGATCGACGCGTAGGTTAATTCGCTCGTAAAGCGCCTCACGATTACGCATCAATCCAAACCACAGAGCGTGATAATGCTCGCGCGGAACACTAAACTGCAACTTTTGCTGCGCGTAGGACACGCCATCATCGTGCATTTCCAGCGCGCGAATCACGCGACGAACATTATGGGGGTGGATGACCGCGGCGGACTCGGGGTCACGCTCGGCAAGCAGCGCGTGCAGCGCTTCCTCGCCAATGCGCTCGGCAAGCTCCTGATACCCCGCGCGGCGATCGTCCTCAAGTTCGCCCGAGGGAAAATCCATCTCATCCAGGGCCGCCTTGAGATACAAGCCCGTACCCCCGCAAAACACCGGTAGGCGGCCCTCGCCCAGCAAGCGCTCAACATGTACACGAGCGTCTGCCTGATACAACGCTGCAGAATATGCAACGCCCGGTTCAACAATATCGACCAGGCGTAGAGGCGCACAACATTCCTCAGGCGCCATCTTTGCCGTGCCGATATCCATACCTCGATAGATTTGCATCGCATCACACGACAGCACTTCGGACGAAAGGCGAGCCGCCAAACGATCTGCGACATCACTTTTACCAACCGCCGTCGGACCGACAATCGCAACGGCGGAAAGACCTGCCCCGGGAGAAATCATTAGCGCGGCTCGCCCACAACGGATCCGGACAGATACCACGTCTTGGCAACATCGATGTCAACATCGACAATCTTGCCAATCAACTGATCGATGCTGTAGCCCTCGGGAATCGGTGCATGAACGGTCTGATTCTTAGGACTCTTGCCCAGCAGCACCGCGTCATTCTTTTTGCTCGTACCCTCAATAAGCGCCGGCACAACGGTGTGGAGCTCACCTTGGTTATACTCATGCGCAGTGGTCTCGATAACCTTCACCAGACGGTTAAAGCGCTCAAGAATTACCTCATGCGGGGTGGGGTCGTCAATCTCGGCGGCCGGAGTACCGGCGCGCTTGGAATAGATAAACGTATAGGCCTGAGCATAACGGACCGTCTCGGCAAGCGAGAGCGTCTGCTCAAAGTCTTCCTCGGTCTCTCCGGGGAAGCCCACGATGATATCGGTCGAAAGCGCGATATCGGGCATGCGATTGCGGATGCGATCGACGAGCCCCAGATAATCCTCGCGCGTATAGCGACGATTCATCTCTTTAAGGATGCGCGTCGAGCCCGACTGAACTGCCAGGTGCAGCTGCGGCATGACGGCAGGCGTCTCGGCCATAGCGTCGATAGTCTCGGGCAGCAGGTCTTTGGGGTGCGAGGAAGTAAAGAAGATACGCTCTACACCCGTATCGCCCACGGCACGCAACAGGTCGGCAAAGCGCGGCTTGCCAAACAGGTCGCGACCATAGGAGTTGACGTTTTGACCCAGCAGCGTGACCTCACGCACGCCCTGGCGTACTAGACCGGTTACCTCGTCGACAATCTCCTCGAAAGGACGGCTCTTTTCGCGACCGCGCACATACGGCACGATGCAATAGGTACAGAAGTTATTACAGCCCGTCATAATGGGGACCCAGGCGTGATACTGGGTTTCGCGATGCCACGGCATGCTCATCGCATCCGTGTCCTCGTGCTCATTGGTGCGAATATGGCGCTTGCCGTCCAAAAATGCCTCGGCAATGAGCTCGGCCACATGCGCGATGGAATGCGTGCCAAAGATAACATTGACGTTATCGACATTGGTGAGCAGACCCTCGCCGTCACGCTGCGCGATGCAGCCGCCCACGGCGACCACGCGCTTACCCGAGGGCGAAGGCGGGAGGCTCTTACAAGAGTTGCACTGACCGTACAGACGGGTGTCAGCGGCCTCACGAACGCAGCACGTCATGAACACGACAATGTCAGCATGCTCCGGATCGAGCGCCAATAGGCAGCCATACGAATCGAGCAGGCCACTCACGCGCTCGGAGTCGTGCTGATTCATCTGGCAGCCAAAGGTGCGGATGAAGTAGGTTTTACCGGCAAGAATGTCGCGTACGGAACCCTGGTCCATGTGTATAAGTCCTAACGAGGTGGAAAAGCGGAATCAAAGAGCGCGGGCAAAGAGTAAACAATCTATGCCACAGGCTTAACGTCGTCCATCACAACGTTATCCATAGCGGCTCGATTAATCTGATGAACGTAAATAGAAAGACGGATGGCCGTGCGCGACTCCCCGTTGATGAGGATGTCGGAGAACACCGGCGCGCAGGAAATATCAAACCCGGTCGGAATCAAAAATCCGCGTGCAATGGCCACAGCCTTAATGGCCTGATTGACGGCACCCGCGCCGACACACTGAATATTGACGGGTACACCATCCTTGACCATGCCGGCGATGGCGCCGGCAACGGACGCGGGCGATGATTTGCTTGATACCTTCAGGCAATCCATGAAGAAACTCCTGCGTTTAAAAGTACGTTTTAACTGCAATAACTGTATCGTACCGAGAGGACTCGGTAAAGGCACTATTCCTCTTTGGCAAGATCGAAGGTCACAGTGATTCGATCACGCGAAACACGAATCTTTGGGTCGCCGCAAAGGTTGAGATAGTACCTGGCGGCAAGGTCATTGAAGTCCCGCTCCACAGCACGCGAAAACTGTGCCATGTCATCCTTGGCAATACGTAGCCCGCGACGATCCTTCGCGAGATCGACAGGAGCCGGCGCATGCGAGGACGAATCACGCTCGCGCAGCAGACGCGCGGTCACACCGCGAACGGGCTTAATCTGCCCTGCCAAAATGCGATGTGCCGTGCGCTCGGACATCCCAAGACCCAAACCCGAGCAGATACGGATAAAGTCCTCGGCATCAGAGGCAAGGCCTAAACGATCGACAACCGGAAGCTCGCTCTCGTCATCAATAAACAGGAGACGAGACGTATCGAGCCGACTTGACGCCTGAGCATAAAGGGTCGCGGCAATCTCAGACGGAGAACCAAGATAGACATCGCAACCACGCAGCTCCTCGAGCGCAAACTCACAGGCAGCGCGAATAATATTATGCGGGCCGCGAGCACAGACATAACGTCCGTCCTCATCCTTGACGGCCTGGGGCCAGCTGGACTGATCGGCACGCTCACTGAGGCGGTCGGCTGCAACGCTCACCTTAAAGGCTGAACCAAGATCGACGCCGGACGTGACCACACGGGCCTCGTCGGTGTTCTGCTTGATCGAAAACAATGCCATGCCACGACCGTGAACGCCCCAACGGTCCATCTTCATGCTCTCGAGCTTGGAGGTAACGCGGGCATCGAAGATTCGCTCTTGCATATCCTGCGGAACGCCCGAACCGTTATCCAGAAAGACAAGCGTGCGGACGCCATCTTCCTTGGTCGTGGCGAGATAGACCTTGTCGGCGCCGGCATCGCGAGCATTACGGAGCATTTCGATGACGATATCCTCGACATGCTGAATGTCGTGTTTTGCCTGGCGCCGCTCGGCCTCCGAAACGCGGAGGCGGACATACCCCTCGCCAAGGTTCTCCTCGACGCGAAGGTTGCCCTCCCCCGACATCGACGCGATAAATGAGATGAGCTCGTTCGCGTCGCTCATGTTATTTAGCGATATCGACAGCGCGGCTCTCGCGAATCACGACGACGCGCACCTGACCGGGATACTCCATCTCTTCCTCGATCTGATGGGCGATATCGTGAGCCAGGACCGTGGACTGGGCATCGGAGATCTTGTCCGGCTGAACCATGACGTGGACCTCGCGACCAGCCTGCATGGCATAGGTACGCTCGACGCCTTCATGGGAGTTGGCAATCTCCTCGAGCTTCTCGAGACGCTTGATGTAGTTCTCGGCAGACTCGCGACGGGCACCGGGGCGAGAGGCGGAGACGGCATCGGCGGCCTGTACCAGGACATCGAGCACCGTGTTGGGGTCGACATCGGCATGGTGAGCCTCGATAGCGTGAACGATAACGGGCTTCTCGCCATAACGGCGGGCAAGCTCGGCGCCGATGACGGCATGCGGGCCCTCGACGTCGTGGTCGATTGCCTTGCCAAGGTCGTGCAGCAGGCCGGCGCGCTTGGCGGTCACAACGTCCAGGCCAAGCTCGGAAGCCATCACGCCGCACAGGTCAGAGACTTCGAGGGAGTGCTGAAGCACGTTCTGACCAAACGAAGTACGGTAGCGCAGGGCACCAAGGGTCTTGACGATCTCGGGATGCAGGTCGTGAATGCCGGTATCGAAGGCAGCCTGCTCGCCAGCCTCGCGCACGCGCTGCTGAACCAGGTCGGCAGCCTTGTGATACATCTCCTCGATGCGAGCGGGGTGAATGCGGCCGTCGGCGATGAGGTTCTCGAGGGCAACACGAGCGGTCTCACGACGGACCGGGTCGAAGCTCGAAAGAACGACGGTCTCGGGCGTATCGTCGATCACGAGGTTGACACCGGAAACCTGCTCGAAGGTCCGGATGTTGCGACCCTCGCGACCGATGATACGGCCCTTGAGGTCATCAGAGGGAATGTGCACGGAGGTAACGGTGACCTCGGCTGTGTGGTCGGCAGCGCAGCGCTGAATCGCCAGGGACAGAATCTCCTGGGCGGTCTTGTGGCACTCGGCGCGAACCTGCTGCTCGGACTCGCGAATGATCGTGGCGGCCTCGTGGGTGACCTCGCCGCGAACCTTATCGAGGAGCTCCTTGTGGGCGTCCTCGCGGGTAAGGTCGGCAATACGCTCGAGCTCGGAGGTCTGCTTAGTGCAGAGCTCCTCAAGCTCGCGGGAGCGCTTCTCGACCTGACCGGCCTGGCTGGACAGCTGGTGCTCACGCTTGTCGAGAGCGTCGTTTCGGCGATCAAGGGACTCCTCGCGCTGCATCACGCGGTTCTCAAGCGTACGAATCTCGCTCTTACGCTGCTTGTCCTCGGCCTCGGCGGCCTGCTTGTTCTTGATGATCTCCTCTTTAGCCTCGAGCAGAGCCTCTTTTTTGAGGGTCTCGGCCTGACGCTTAGCATCACCGATCAGGGACTCAGCCTGTGCGTGTGCCGACTGGATCTTTTCGTCGGCCTCGTGAAGACTACCCTGCTTGGCGGTGCGCATGTAGGCAATGGCGGCGATGGCACCCAAAACGATGCCAACGAGCGCTGCGATGATAGGCATGCTCACTCCTTTTTATGGATTCGTTACACAACAAAGCGAACCGTCCTTACGAACGGCTCGCGACATTTGAGTAATATGGGCGCAGCTTATGCGGGTCGGATACAGATAAACATATAAACAAACTCATCACAGATGAGCACATATCACAAAGCAAATGACAGTGTTTATCGTACGTTGAACCACAACAACTGTCAAATAAATGGCCCCAGCACGGCGGCTAAAACGCGGTGAACGGCAGGGCAACAAAGCGCATACGCCTAAACTGCACATTCCTCGCGTTCGGCATCGAGACGTGCCTTAACGGCATCGGCGGCGATGTGATACGAGAAGCCCTTGCCCATCAAAAACCGAACCAGTTTTTCGAATCCGCGCGTCTCTGGAACACGACGCTTGGCGAGCAGGGCTGACGCACGCGTCAAATCGTCTTCGACGGCAAAATAATCCTCGGGATAACCGGGAATGTCATCGAGCACGACATGACGGCGCTTGAGCTCGGTCTCGATTTTGCGCTGTCCCCAACCGCGCCGCTTGCGCTCCTCGATAAAGTACGAGCAAAAGCGGCTCTCGTCTAAAAAGCGATACTCGGTGGCGCGCTCGACGGCGAAATCGATCGCAGGCTGGTGAAAGCCGTAGCGAGCCAGCTTGTCACGGACCTCACCCGTCGCATGGTCGCGGCGCGATAACATCTCGGTCACCATGGTAAGTGCACATTTACGCTCAATGAGCTGCACCGCCTCACGGAAGTTGTCCCAATCACAGGGAAGATCGGGGCGGTTTTTGACATACAGCCGCGCGACCCGCACGGGAATCCAAATGGACCGCTCAAAACCGCCCTCAAGCTCACAATCGATATGTGCGCAAGGCTTTTTGGACGCATACCCGCTCGAGAACGAGGAGGCCGCCTTCTTATCGGGAAAGACGACCGTGGCCTCGGTCACCGTATACGACATGAGCGTAACCGCTACTCGTCGTCATCATCGAGCATGGCGGAACCATCGATGGCGTAAAGCTCGTCAAACTCCTCAGGCGCAGGCTGATCGGTCAGCTCGACCTCGGACGGAGCATCGTCATCAAACTCAAGTCCGCAGGCAAGGCGGACCTTATGCTCAATCTCGTCAGCGCAATCGGGGTGTTCGCGCAGGAACGCCTTGGCGGCCTCGCGACCGTTGCCGAGCTTGTCCTCGCCATAGGCAAACCAGGAGCCCATCTTCTTGCAGATGCCGCACTCGACAGCCATGTCCAGAATCGAGCCCTCCTTAGAGATGCCCGTACCGTACATGATGTCGAACTCAGCAGAACGGAACGGAGCTGCCACCTTGTTCTTAACGACCTTGGCGCGCACGCGGTTACCGATAACCTCGTCCTTAAGCTTAATGCTGTCGATACGGCGAATGTCGATACGCACCGAAGAGAAAAACTTAAGGGCGCGGCCGCCCGTCGTAGTCTCGGGGTTGCCGAACATGACGCCGATCTTCTCACGCAGCTGATTAATGAAGATGCACGTCGTGTTGGACTTAGAAAGCGAGCCGGCGAGCTTACGGAGCGCCTGGCTCATCAGGCGAGCCTGAAGACCGACCGTAGTGTCGCCGATTTCTCCCTCGATCTCGGCACGCGGGGTCAGCGCGGCGACAGAGTCGACGACGATGGCATCGATGGCGCCGGAACGCACGAGCATGTCAACGATCTCGAGCGCCTGCTCGCCCGTATCGGGCTGGGAAATGAGCACCTCGTCGATATCCACGCCAATGCGCGCGGCATACGTGGGATCGAGCGCATGCTCGGCATCGATAAATGCCACAACGCCATCCATTGCCTGGGCCTCTGCCAAAATCTCGAGCGAAAGCGTCGTCTTACCGGAGGACTCAGGACCGTAAATCTCGACGATACGGCCGCGCGGCACGCCGCCGATACCCAGCGCGGCATCGAGGGCCAGGGCGCCCGTGGGAATGGCCTCGACCTCGAGCTCGGGACCACCGTCGCCGTACCTCATGATGGAACCCTGGCCGAATTTCTTCTCGATCTCGGCCTTGGTGGTGGCGATCATCTCATCGCGCTCTTTACCCGTCGTGCGAGCATGAACGGTACGTACGGGACCTGAATTCTTGGCCATGAATAGCCCTCCTCTTAACAACCTGCATCGATAATAAACGAACGGCTGTTCGTGGTCAACCGTTCAGGCCAATCATATGCAGGCGGTCTTTCCAAAACCCAACCAAACGCCGACCAAACACTGACCAAATGCTTGACCACAAAGGACCAAATATGAACAAGGCAGGCAAAAATACATCTACAACCAGCACAAACGCCAAATGAGCCTAAGGTCCCTATCTCCACAATTAAGGGGCTCGAAGGCCCCTTAAAACACGTCTATTCCATAGAGTTGAGCACAAGGGCAATGCGACCCAATGCCTCCGTGACCGCATGGGCACGAACACACGAACGGTCGCCCTCATAGTGGCAGCGCACAGAGTCCACAACCGGCACGCCCCCATCGGCGGAACGATGCGCCCAGCCAATATAGAAAGTGCCCGCCGGATCGTCCTCAGTGCCACCGCCGGGGCCGGCATAACCCGTTGCGCTCACTGCAATATCGCTCTGGTACAGCTCCAGCGAACCCACCGCCATCTCGCGCGCGGTCTGATGCGACACCGCGGTATAGCGGTCAAGCGTCTCCTGCTCAACACCAAGAACGCGATGCTTAATCTCATCGCAATAGGTCACCGCACCGCCACGCAGCACCGCCGAGGCGCCCGGGATATCGGCAATCGTCGAGGCGATCATACCCGCCGTCAGCGACTCAGCCGTCGAAACCGTCACGCCCCGAGCGCTCGCGCGCTCGACAATATCACGCGCCAGCTCATCGTTATGTGCGGAAATCTGCTCAAAAGAGTCCGTCATACCCACCAGGACCTAGACCGAAAAGACGATCTTGCGGCAGTTCCAGAAGTACTGGGCGCCCGAGATAACGGTCAGGACAACGGCAACGGCGTACAGGAAGCGCGACACCGAATAGACACCGAGCAGCAGCGACACCGGCCCAAGCTGAAGGCCGGCCATCGCAAAGACGCACAGATAGCCGCAGATGGAGACCATCGTGGTCGCCGTCTTGTACTTGCCGAGCCTATCGGCGGCAACGACCACGCCGGCAGCGCTCGCGACCATGCGAAGGGCGCTCACCAGCAGCTCGCGGAACAAGATGATGAACACGGACCACACAGTAACCGCGCCAAAATCCAAGAACAGCAGCAGGGCCGAGAACACGAGCAGCTTATCGGCGATGGGGTCCAAGAATTTACCGAAGTCGGTGATCTCATTGCGCGAACGCGCCAGATAACCGTCGACCTTATCGGTGCACGACAGGATCACATACAGAATGAAGGCAGCGGCGGCGAGCGGGCCGTCGAAGGTGCTCCAATCCGTACCGGCAACACTCGTGTGAGAAAGCGCCGAGACGATCATGAACACCGGGATAAAGACGATGCGAACGCATGTCACGATGTTGGCGGGCGTCCAGACACTCGTCAGTTCCTTATTGCTCTCGTTAGCCACGACGCTCTCCTACTCCACAACATGACCGATAAGCTCATAGCAGAAGCTATCGGTAAACTCGACAGTCAGAATATCGCCCACGGACGCCTCGCTGGCGTCCAGATGCACCGCTCCATCGGAATCGGGCGCCTGGAACCAGGCATGGCCGATCAGCTCGGCGCCGTCCTCGGTTTCTTCGATACCGTCGACGATCACCTGGGCGCGCTCGCCCACATGTGCGGCGGTGGCGGCAAAACCGAGCGACTCGGCCAGGTCCATGGCCTCCTGGGCGCGCTCGAGCTTGACCTCTTCGTCGACCTGACCCTCCATCTTAGCGGCCAGGCTGCCCTCCTCCTGCGAGTAGGCAAAGACGCTCGTGTAGTCAAAGCCGACGGTGTCCATAAAGTCGATAAGATCACGAAACTCGTCGTCGGTCTCGGTCGGGAAGCCGACCATGGCCGTGGAGCGAATCACGATACCGGGGATGCGCTCGCGAAGGTCGCGGAACAGATCCTCGAGCTCCTGGCGCGAACCGGAGCGACGCATGGCCTTGAGGATGCGCGCGTCGCAGTGCTGCACGGGGATATCGATATAGGGCAGCACCTCGGGCGTATCGCGTATCGTCTCGATGAGTTCGTCAGTCATGCCCTCGGGCTGCAGATAGAGCACGCGGACCCAGACGTTGTGCGGGCGCACGGCCTCAGCGACGGCACGCAGCAGCTGTGCCAGATTGCGCGGCGAGCCCTCGGCGACGTCCTCGTCGGCAAAGTCGGTGCCCCAAATACCCGTGTCCTGGCCGATCAGCACGATCTCGCGCACACCGCCGGCAACCAGGTCGCGCACCTCGGAGATAATGCTCTCGGCATTGCGCGAATGATAGCGACCGCGAATGTAGGGGATCATGCAGAAGCTGCAAAAACGATTGCAGCCATCGGAGATTTTGACGTAGGCGACAGCGCCCTCGACGGTACGTTTGACCTGCGGGATATAGGCTGCAATCTCGCGCTCGACACCCAGCACGCCATCGATGACCGCCACGATGCCGTCCTCCTCGTCGGCCTTCACAAAGGCAGCGACCTCGGGCAGCTCGTCAGGCAGGTCGTCGCCATAGCGCGACGGCACACAGCCGCACATGACGATGGGGCAAGAACGAACGCCGTCCTGAACCTCATTGGCGAGCTCGAGCGTGGTCTCGATGCTCTCGGACGTTGCGGAGGCGAGGAACGAGCATGTATTGACGATGGCGATATCGGCATCCTGCGGGTCGAATGCCTCCTCGTAGCCTGCAGCGGCCAAAAGTGAACGCATGCGGTCGGTGTCAACCTCGTTCTTAGCGCACCCGAGGGTGATGTAGAGCACGGAGCCCAACGGTGTATCCATGTTGGAGAGCGGTCCTTTCGAATGATATTAGCGGTAGTTGGTGAACTGCAGCGGCTGGCCGTAGTCCTGGTCGCGCAGAAACTGGATCACGGTCTGCAACGCGTCCTTCGAAGCAGAGGAAACACGCAGCTTGTCGGCCTCGATGGTCACCTTGACCTTGAGCTTTTGGTCCTTGACGTCCTTGTTGATCTTCTTGGCGGTCGCCTGGTCGATACCCTCGACGATATGGCCGAGCACGCGCACGGTGCCGCCCGATGCCGCCTGCGGAGCATCCCACGAGACAGCCTTGAGGTCGATGCCGCGCTTGATGAGCTTGGAGCTCAGCACGTCGACAATCTGTTTGGAGACAAAGTCGGCCGGGGCATTGATCGTAAAGAGCTTGTCGCCCTTCGAAAGCTCGATCGTGGCGCCGGAATCCTTAAGGTCATAGCGCTGGGAAATCTCGCGCGTGGTCTGCTGGAAGGCGTTGTCGACCTCTTGCATGTTGACCTCGGACACGACGTCGAAGCTGGAATCTTTAGCCATGATGTTTCCTTTCGCGTACGAGCGGCTTAGTAGCTATCGTACGAATAGTCGGTAGAATCGCTGGGCGTCTGACCGTCAGTTGCGGTATCGGCGCCATCCGTGGACTGGGCATCGGTACCGTCGGTGGTATCGGTACCATCGGTGGTGTCGGTACCATCAGAACTTTCACCATTCTCGGAATCAGACGTCTCCTTCTTGGGAACGGTGATCGTCACGCGCGCCACGCCCGAGGTCTTGGTATCGTAACGGACCTTTTCACCGTTCTTGGTAACGGTGACATCGGAAGGCTTGGACGTGGTAATCTCGATTGAGGACTCGGGCGTGTACTCCTGCTCAAAGGGGCCAGTCGCCTGGGCGCCATAGACCGACTTGCCGTCGACCTTGACCTCAATCCACGCGGTCTTTCCCTTGGCAACGGAGACTTTGACCTTCGTGACCTCGTTCTCTTCCTTCTTGGCCGTCGTCTTGGTAGCGTCCGAATCAGTCGACTCATCCGTCGCCTCATCGGTGTCTTCGTCCTCGTCGACCGTTTCGGTCTTCTTAGAAGACTTCTTAGTCGTCGTCTTGGTGGCAGTGGGCGTCTCGGGCGTGGTCTCGGGCGCCGAAGATGCGCAGCCGCGCAGAAGCACCACGATGAGCACGATCAGCAGCAACGCCACGGCACCGATGCCGGCGTAGACGATACGCGGATCGAGCCCGTTGTTTTGAGGAGTACGGGATCCGCCGCGTCCACGACTGGAACTGCTGCGGCCGCCTCCCTGAGGCATACGACCACGATTGCTATCGGAACGGCCGCGATAGCCGCCCTGGCCCTGAAGGCTGCGCTGACCCGAGCGGGGCGCAAGTTCACCGCGGCCTTGATAGCCACGCTGGCCCGAACGCGGAGTCGAAGAGCGCTGGCCATACGGCTGTGATTGAGAGCGAAGACGCGGCGTCACCTGCGTGGTATCGGCATCCGCATAGCCACCGCGAGAGCGTCCCGTAGAGGCACCACGGTAACCGCGATCGGAATAGCCGCCGTCGCCGTAGCCGGCACGAGGGTCACGCGCCACACCGCGGGCAGCGGGAAGTGCACGATCCTCGGGCATCGGCGTACTGCGGAACCGGTCACGCTGTGAGCGAATCTCCTCGCCCGAACCCGTCTCAGTAATATAACCGGCCTGCTGAGGACGCTGTCCATAGCGGGTCGAACGACCGCCCTGAACCATCAGGAAGCGCCTGTTATCGACCGAGGAACGCGAATTGACGTAGCCGGCGGCGTCCTGAAAACGACCGCCCTGCTGCGACGTTTCGCGTTCGTATGCCATCAGGTCGTCAAAGTAGGCATTGACGACCTCGCGCGGATTGAGGCCCAAAAAGCGAGCATAGCTCGAAATCATGCCCTGTGCATAGCCGCGCGGCGGCATCGAAGCAAAGTTACCGGTCTCGAAAAACTCGATGATCTGCGGCCTGATTTTGATGGTGTTGGCGACCTGCTGAATGGAAAGCCCCATTCGGCGACGCTGCTCGAGCAGCATGTCACCAAAGCGTGCAGCCATCAGAATCCTCCAAACTCACAATCTTCACGTGCCATCTCGGCGTCGACAGATTCCAGCGCGGCAAGCCCCTCCTCGTCCAATAGGACCTCGCGCGGCTTGGAACCGTCGGGCGGGCCGACGACACCCTTTTCTTCCAGCATGTCCATAATACGCCCGGCGCGCGCATAGCCAACCTTAAGGCGGCGTTGCAGGCCAGATGTGGAGCCCAGCTGCGATTCCACCACAATATGGGCGGCTTCCCAAATGAGCGGATCATCGTCTTGCGGCTCGGCAACTCCGGTGCGGACAATGCCGCCACCCGCCATGGACATGGAAGCGGGCGCCACAGCCGACAGGATCTCCTCATGGTAGTCGGGCTCGCTTTGCGACTTGACGAACTCGACAATCTCGTTGATTTCATCGTCCGAGACAAAGCAGCCCTGAATACGGCGAGGCTTGCCCCAGTCGACCTTGGAGAACAGCATGTCGCCCAAACCGGTGAGCTTTTCGGCACCCATCTGGTCGATGATGACGCGCGAGTCGATGCCCGTGGCGACGTTAAAGGCGATGCGGTTGGTGATGTTGGCCTTAATGAGGCCCGTCACCACGTTGGAGCTCGGGCGCTGCGTGGCCACGATAAGGTGGATACCGGCGGCACGGCCCAGCTGAGCAATACGCACGATCGAGGCCTCGACATCCTTACCGGCGACCATCATCAGGTCCGAGAGCTCGTCGATGATAATGACCAGATAGGGCATCTTTTGCGGCGGGTTATCGTAATGTTCAAACTCGCCGGCGGCCTGCTTTTCGTTGTAGGTCGAGATCTTACGCACGTTGAGACGCTCGAAGACCTTCAGGCGACGCTCCATCTCGGACACGGCCCATTGCAGAGCGCTCGCGGCCTGCTTGGGCTCGGTCACTACAGGCACGTAAAGATGCGGCAGACCGTTATAGCCCGCAAGCTCGACGCGCTTGGGGTCGACCATGATCAGGCGAACGTCCTCGGGAAGGGCGCGCATGAGCAAGGTCGTGATGATGGAGTTGATCATGACCGACTTACCGGAACCCGTGGTACCGGCGATCAGCAGGTGGGGCATCTTGGCAAGGTCGGCGACGACCGGCGTACCCTCGGCATCTCGACCGATGGCGAGCTCGAGCGGACCGCCCTTCACATAGGGAAGCACGTCGCCCAGGTTGACGTTCTGGCGCTTGCGATTGGGGATCTCGATACCCACAAGCGAGGTGCCGGGGATCGGGGCAAAGATACGCACGGACTGGGCAGCAAGCGATAGCGCGATATCGTCCTCGAGGCTCGAAATCTTGCTCACGCGCTCGCCCTCGCCAGGTTGCAGCTTAAAGGTCGTCACCGTGGGGCCGGCGATCCAGCCGACCACGCGGGCACTACGACCAAACTCCAGCAAGGTGGACTGAAGCGACTCGGCAGTCTGTTCCAGCTCCTTGTCAGAAGACGCGGAGGAAGCCGACTGCGGGTTGGCATGCAGAATCTCAAGTGGCGGAAGTTTGAGGCCGTCCTCTTCTTCGCCCTCGTTATCTGCGGCGCCGCCGTCCGCTCCCCCATCGCTAGCCGCAGCCGATTCGACAGCACTCAAGGCAGGCGCATCGGCAACCTTGGGATGCTTCAAGAAGTCGGGGATCTGAGGTGCTGCCGAGACAGGATTCACGGCAAACGGCGGCTCGGACTCGTCGATCTTATCGGGGTCGTCTTCCATCGAAAGCTGACCGGTTACCTGGTCGCGCTTTGCATGGCGACGCGGCAGCAAAGTTGTCTTTGCGGTCTCAATCGGAGCCTCGTCGTCCTCGTCATCGCCCTCGGTGAGCTCAATCTCGCTCTCGGACCAAGACGGGTCGGGCTCACTCGTATTGAGTTTGGGCGCAGCCTTGCCCTTCTTGGCATGGCGGCGCGGCAACAGCGTCGTCTTAGCGCGCTCAGCTTCCACGGCATCGGACACGTCGACAAACGGATCCTCGTCCTCGTCGTCATCGTCCAAAACCGGGTCCACATCGTTGCCCATGACCGTGGTCACGGCAGCATCGGAGCCCTTTTGACGAAGAATGCTCAGGTGAGGACGGGCAACGCCGGGCACCGACAGGGCCTCATCGTCACCCCACGGACTCGCGTTAACATCGGCACGACGGCGCTCGGCAAAATCAGCCGCACGGTCGCGAGCAGAGCGCAAAACGCCGCCCACCGAAAAGCCGATGATGACCAGGCCCACGACGACAAGGCCCAACAGGACCACCATCGCGATAGGCTTACCCAGGGCATTCTGCAGCGCACTCGCAATAAACGCACCAATGTAGCCACCCGAGGCGGACAGATTTTGCGGCGTGAACATAAGGTCGCACGAGTCGCTCGTACCTGGCACCATCAACGAAAGAATGGAGACGACGGCGATAAAGACCACGGCGCCGCCCGCAACAGAGCGCGCGTTGAGCGGCGAGTCCTCGCCTAAAAAGAGCGTGGCGGCAAACAGCAAAATGACGATCGGCAGCACGTAGGCGCCCAGACCAAAGCCCAAGTGGTAGAAACCGGCAACCGCAGCCGTAACGGGCGCAGTCGCCGGCGAAATCACGGCAATAAAGGACGCAATCGCCAAGACGGCAATGACCACGCCGGCGATATCGCGGTTGGCCGAGGGCTCGACCAAGGGCTCGAAATCATCGAACTCGGACTCGTGACCCTTATTGGCACGCAGATGGGAACCGGCACCCTTAGCAGATGCCGGTTGGTTGTTGGCCTTATTGCCTTTGGCGTTTTGTGCAGATCCGCGCGCCAAACTAAACCTCCATGACGACCGGGATGATCATCGGACGAGTGCGCGTACGGCTCCAGATAAAGTTGGAGAGCGAGTCGCGCACGGCCTTGCGAATGGCATCGGAACCGCTGCTGGTAAAGCTAAACTTACCCTTCTCGATCGTCTTCATAATAGACGCGGAGGCATCCTCGGAGAACTGGTCGTCGATGGCAAACGAGACGCCGCGGCCCGAGAACTCGATGGCCTCGATCTTCTTGTGCTTGAGCGAGACGATGGCAACAGCGGTAACCATACCGTCGTTGGCGAGCTTCTGGCGATCGCGCAAGACGATGGGGTCGGTATCGCCGATACGCAGGCCGTCGACGTAGACGACGCCGGACTCGACGGGCGTACCGCGCTTGACGATACCGCCGCGCATCTCGAGCGTGTCGCCGTTATCGAGGATAAAGATGTGATCATCCTTGATGCCCATCTTACGAGCAAGCTGGGCATGGGCACGCAGATGCACGGCCTCGCCGTGAACCGGCATAAAGTAGGTGGGCTTGGCCATGGCCATCAGGAGCTTGAGTTCCTCCTGGCTACCGTGACCGGAGACGTGAACGAGAGCGCGGTTCTTATCCCACACGTCGCAACCGAGCTTGGCCAGGCTGTTGACGACCTGCTGGACGGCTTTCTCATTGCCGGGAACAGGAGTTGCCGAGAGGATAACGGTATCGCCCTCGTGGATGGAGAGCGTCTTGTGCTCGCCATTGGCCATGCGGGACAGGGCCGACAGCGGCTCGCCCTGCGAACCGGTGCACATGACGACAATCTTGTCGTCAGGCAGGTTATCAATGTCAAAGGCATCGATGATATCGGCGTCGTCGATGTTGAGGTAGCCAAGCTCGCGCGCCACGCGGGTGTTAGTGAGCATGGAGCGACCGGTCACAACGACCTTACGGCCGCACTTGCGGGCGGCATCGCAGATCTGCTGCAAACGATGGATGTGGCTCGAGAACGACGCGACGAACACGCGACCCGGGGCGTTCTTGATGGCGTGCAGCAGGTTGGGACCAACCTCGGCCTCTGACTTGGTAAAGCCGGGAACCGTGGCATTGGTGGAGTCGGAAAGCAGTAGGTCGATGCCCTGCTTGGCAAAGCGGCTGATAGCGGCATAGTCGGGCGTAACGCCGTCGATGGGCGTCTGGTCGAGCTTAAAGTCGCCGGTGTGCATAACGGTACCCTGGTTAGTGCGAATGAACACGCCCAGAGCGCCGGGGATGGAGTGCGTCATCGAGAAGAAGTCGAGCGAGATGCCACCGAGATTGACATGGCTTCCGCCCTTGACCTCGCGGAACTTGGGCGCGCGGATTCGGAACTCAGAGAGCTTGCCCTCGATAAAGCCAAGCGTCAGCTTGCTCGAGAAGATGGGCACCTTGTTGTTGAGGTCCTGCAGCAGGTACGGAAGCGAACCGGTGTGGTCCTCGTGGCCGTGGGTGACGACGATACCGCGGAGCTTCTCCTCGTTCTCCAGAACATAGGTGTAGTCGGGAAGCACCAGGTCAATACCGGGCTGGGAATCGTCGGGGAACATGAGGCCAGCGTCAACGAGCACCATGTCGTCGCCGCATTCGAAGACCGTCATGTTCTTGCCGATGCCGTCAAGGCCGCCGAGCGGAATGATCTTCAAAGGAGATGATTTTTTAGCTGCCATAGGTTCGTGTGGTTTCCTTTCTTCGAAACGGGTCTGGAACAACCGACGGGGCGCTTCTGGCAAACCGACCGTCGGGAACGTACAAACATGCATCACAGATTCGACGCAGTAACCACAGTATGATACCCATTTGCACAACAACAGACCACCCATGCATCAAAGCCCCATCTGAACCCGTCTATCCCGTCGGTTTCCCGTGGGGCGGGCACTGATGAAGTTTCCTGCTCTACAGTCCTGCTCACGACGGAGGCCACATTAAGTGGCCTCCTGTTCGTGCGGAACTCGCGATAAACTTCATCAGTGCCCGCCCCACGGGAAACCTGCCAAAACAAGACAGGTTTATTTTGGTCGGTTTTATCTGGAAGATGCTGCTGCGGCTATCTACAGATCTGAAATCTGACTACTGAATAGACCGTCTAACTAAATAGCGAGCGGCATTAACCAGCCCTTTTGCTTACACCCGGGAGGGCCGTATATGAAGTTTATCGCGAGTTCCGCACGCAAAGGAAAGCACTTAATGTGCTTTCCGTCTTGCGCAGGACTGTAGAGCAGGAAACTTCATATGCGGCCCTCCCGGGCGCAAGCAAAAGGGCGACCCCTGTACGGAGTCGCCCTTGTTGAGCTGCTTATGTGTAGCTATTACTCGGCGTCGTGGTGACGGCGGGGCTTGCGGCCTCCGTTGTCGCCGGGACGGCGCGGACGGTCGCTGCGCTCGAAGCGCTCGCGACGCGGACGCTCACGGCGCTGGAAGTGCTCGCCGTCGCCCTCTGAGGCACCCTCGGCGCGAGCCGGGGCCTCGGGCTTATCCAGACGATCGAGCGAAATCTTGCCGCGGTCATCGACTTCGATGACGACGACCTTGACCTCGTCGCCCACATTGAGGACGTCCTCGACCTTCTCCACGCGGCCCTTGGCGACGCGGGAGATGTGCAGCAGGCCGTCCTTACCGGGCAGCAGGTTGACGAAGGCGCCGAAGGGCTGGATGGAGACCACGCGACCGGTGTACTCCTCGCCCGGCTCGGGAACCTTGATGATGAGCTTGATGCGCTCGACGGCCTGGTCCACGGACTCGCCGGTGCCGCCGACAAAGACGGTGCCGTCCTCCTGGATGTCGACCGAAGCGCCGGTCTCGTCCTGAATACCGCGGATGACCTTACCGCCGGAACCGATGACGTCGCGGATCTTGTCGGTCGGGACCTGGATGGAGACGATGCGCGGAGCGGTGCTGCGTGTGGTGTGGCGCGGCTCGGGGATCACATCGAGCATCTTCTGCAGGATGAAGGCGCGACCCTCCTTGGCCTGCTGCAGGGCGCGGGCCAGGATGTCGAAGGTGAGGCCGGTGGCCTTGTTGTCCATCTGCAGGGCGGTGATGCCCTCGGTGGTGCCGGTGACCTTAAAGTCCATGTCGCCCAGGAAGTCCTCGAGACCCTGGATGTCGGACAGGACCACGGTCTTACCCTCCTCCTGGATCAGGCCCATGGCGATACCGGAGACCGGGCGCTTAATGGGCACGCCGCCGTCCATAAGGGCGAGCGTAGAACCGCAGGTCGAAGCCATCGAAGAGGAGCCGTTGGACTCCATGACCTCGGAGACGACGCGGATGGCGTAGGGGAACTCGTTCTCGTCGGGAAGCACCGGAAGCAGAGCGCGCTCTGCCAGATTGCCGTGACCGATCTCGCGACGCTTGGGGCTGCCCATGCGGCCGGTCTCGCCGGTGCAGAACGGCGGGAAGTTGTAGTGGTGCATGTAGCGCTTGCCCTCGGTGGGCTCGATGGTATCCAGACGCTGGCCCTCGTTGAGCATGCCGAGCGACAGGACGGAAAGCACCTGGGTCTGGCCGCGCTGGAACAGACCGGAGCCGTGAACGAGCGGCAGGTAGTTGTCCTTCACCATGATGGGACGGATCTCGTCGGCGGCACGGCCGTCGACGCGCTCGCCGGTCTCGACGACCATAGTGCGCATGGCCTTCTTCTCGAGCTTCTTGAGCGCCACGGGGATCTCGCGCTCCCAAGCAGCCTGCTCCTCCTCGGTGAACTCGGCGCGGATGGACTCCTTCAGAGCCTCGACCTTGCCGATACGGGAGAGCTTGTCGGCGTCGCGCAAGGCGGCTGCCATCTCGTCGTAGTGGACGAAGATGCGCTCCTGGACCTCCTCGACGGGCTGGTCGAGCGGGTACTCCTTCTTGACGATGGGGCCGTTGACCTGCTCCCACTCGGCGACGAACTCATCCTGAGCCTGGCAGAAGGCAGCAAGGGCCTCCTGGCCAAACTTCATGGCGGCGAGCATGTCGTCCTCAGAGATCTCCTCGGCGCCGGCCTCGACCATCGAGATGAAGTCGGCGGAGCCGCCCAGCTCCAAGTCCAGATCGGAGTTCTCGCGCTCCTCGTAGGTGGGGTTGACGATAAACTCGCCGGTCTCCACGTTACGGCCGATGCGCACGCAGGCAAGCGGGCCCTCGAAGGGCACACCGCCGAGCGTCATGGCCAGGGAAGCACCCATGACGTTGATGACATCGAAGGGGTTGACCTGGTCGGCGACGAGCGAGGTGGCGACGATGTGCACCTCGTTGCGGAAGCCGTCCGGGAAGCTCGGGCGAATCGGACGGTCGATCATGCGCGCGGTGAGCGTGGCCTTCTCGCTGGGACGGCCCTCACGCTTGAGGTAGCCACCCGGAATGCGGCCGGCGGCGTACATCTTCTCGTTGAAGTCGACGGTCAGCGGGAAGAAGTCGTAGTTCTTGCGCTCCTTGGAGACGACCACGGTGTCGAGCATCGTGGTGTCGCCCTGCTTGACCAGGCAGGCGCCGGTGGCCTGCTTGGCAAGCTCGCCCGACTCAAAGGTGTAGGTCTTGCCGTACAGCTCAAAGGTCTTGGATACGAGTGTCATTGTTCTCCTTTACCCCACAGGCCCCTTGCCTGCGGGCTTCTCATGTGACGCGGACCCCCTGCCCCCGCCACGCTTCAGAGCGTGATTGTTCGCGCCCTTACACAAAAAGAGCGCCCCGCTGCGCAGGACGCTCTTAGCATGTACAAATCCTACTGGATGTTGTCGCGGATGCCCAGAGCCTTGATGAGCTCACGGTACTCGACGATGTCGTTCTTCTTGATGTAGGAGAGAAGACGACGACGACGACCGACGAGCATGAGCAGACCACGACGGGTGTGGAAGTCCTTCTGGTGGGACTTCATGTGCTCGGTCAGCTCCTTGATGCGCTCGGACAGGATGGCGACCTGAACCTTGGGGTTGCCGGTGTCGACCGGGGTGTTACCGAACTGGGCAGTCAGCTCCGCCTTGCGCTCTTTGGAAACAGTCATTGTTTCACCTTTCGTTTTGCGTCGCCATCGGGCGACTCGATTCGCCTCGGACTGGGAAGCCGCCGGTGGAGCGAGCAACCAAGGTCGAGGTACCAACAGGTCGGTATGTTACCACAAGCAGCCCGCGCCTGCGCATCATCACCGACCCAACATGAATTCCATCGCACGGAGGCGCTGATCGGTGTGCGTCGCAGCCCAAACATGCGAAAGCCCCAGCAAAAAGGCTGCGGTATGCGGGTCGATTCGCTCGGCCAAAAGCGCATCGAAGGTCATGGACATGAGGGCGCGCAGCCATGCGGCCTCACCGGTCGACACCAGCTCGGCACCTGGAACGCTCGACGCGCACGACCCGCACATGAGGCCGCCCGCCTGGGGCGAAAAATACGACAGCATGGGGTCTCCGCACAGCACGCAGGCCGAAAAATCGGGTCGATAGCCAACGTGCGACAGCAGCTTAAAGACATATGCCGCCACAAGTAGGTCCATATGTGCCGTGTCAAGCCCGCTGCCCACCAGGGCAAGCGCTCGCTGCGTGATGGCAAAGGTAAACGGGTCCTCGGCGTCCTCGAACGAGCACACGCGCGCGACCTCGGCGATCGCGCTTGCGGCGCAGGTAGTCTCGTAATCGGGCGCAGCGCCGAGCGGCGCCTCCATAAGCTCGGCCTGGGAAACCACGTCGAGCGACCGTCCATGTGCGAGCAGCATATCGACCGTACAGAACAGCTCGCAGCGCGCAGCCAGGCGTCCGCCGGGTTTGCGGGCGCCCTTTGCCACGGCACGAACCTGCCGCCCCCGCTCGTCAAGCATCGTCAAGATCAGGTCGGTCTCTTTGAGCTTAGTCTTATCAAGCACGAGCACTTTCGTGCGATATGTCCGGGAGCCTGCCATGCGCGCCGCGCGTCCTTAGTCCTCGGCATTGTAGCCAAAGCGGCGAATCTGGGCCTCGTCGTCACGCCAGCCGGCCTTGACCTTCACGTCCAGCTCCAAAAAGACCTGCGTGCCAAAAATGCGTTCAAGATCGCGTCGGGCGTCGATACCGATATGCTTGATCATCTCGCCGCCCTTGCCGATGATGATGCCCTTTTGGCCCTCGCGCTCGACGTAAATGGTGGCGTGCACGCGCAGCACCTTCTTGGTCTGCTCGAGCGCATTGCAGATCACGCCAACGGAGTGCGGAATCTCATCACGGGTGCGGCGCAAGACCTTCTCGCGCACAAACTCGGCAACGAGCGTCTCATCGGAAGCGTCAATACCCATGTCCTCGGGGAACCAACGCGGACCCTCAGGCAAAAAGTGCGCAACGGTCTCTATAAAGGCATCGACGTTGAAGTTCTTAACCGACGACGTCACAATCTCGTCGTCATATTCCATAAGCTCGTGGGCAGCCTTAAGCTGCTCCATGACCTGTGCGGGGTCGGCCTCATCGGCCTTGGTGAGCACCAGGACCTTCTTGCAACGAGCGCATCTGACACGCTCGGCAACCCAGGCGTCTCCCCTGCCGATGGGCTTGGTGGCATCAATCAAAAACGCGACGACGTCGACATCGTTCAACTCGAACAGTGCGCTCTTGTTGAGCTCGGACCCCAGGCCGTCCTTGGGCTTATGAATACCCGGGGTATCGACAAAGACCAGCTGGTAGCCGGGACGGTTGACGACGGCGCGCATGCGACGGCGGGTCGTCTGTGCCACCGGCGAGGTGATGGCGACCTTTTTGCCATAGCAGGCGTTGAGCAGCGTGGACTTGCCGGCGTTGGGGCGTCCGACCAGGGCCACGAAGCCGCTGCGAAAACCGGGCTCCACGTCGCCAAAGCCCGCGAGATTGTCGTCCTCGTCGCACAGGGCGTCGAGCTCCTCATCGCTCATGCCCTCAAATGGGTCGAACTCCTCGGCCTCGTCATCCAAAATCTCATCGATAGGCTGCATATTGTCGGACATGGGAATCCCTTTCTAAATAAAGCCGAGCGCGTGGGCAAATACCAGCACGCCCACAATCGCGGCGGTGATGGAAAGTATGTATACGGAAGCGGCGGCGATGTCCTTCGCACGCTTGGCCAGCGGATGGAGCTCCTGGGTCGCCAGGTCGACGATGGCCTCCATAGCGGTGTTGCACAGCTCGCCGTGAATCACCAGGCCGCAACAGATGATAATCGTGGCCCACTCGGCAATGTCGAGCCCCACGACGCAGCCGGCAATGACGGTGCACACGCCCGCAACGAGCATGACCTTAATGTTGCGCTCGGTCTTGACGGCGGTGACGAAGCCCTCCATGGCGTAGGAAAACGACTTTAAGAAGGACGGATGGTCCTTGTTCGATCCGGGAATCATAGACGGCTCCTAGTCGTGGGCGTGGTTGGTGACGGGGCCGACGTGGACTAGCTTAGGGTCCTCGCCGCGCTCGAGCGCCAGATCGCGCAGGATGGCGTCCTCGCGGGCCTCCATGACCTCGGCCTCGTCGTCCTCGATGTGGTCATAGCCCAGCAGGTGCAGCATTCCGTGTACGAGCATCAGACGGCACTCGTCAGCGGGGCTATTGCCAAAACCGGGGGCCTGACGGGCAATAACCTGCGGGGCCAAGATAATATCGCCGAGCTCGAGCGTCTCATCGGCGGGAATGTCATCGTCAAAGGCCGAATCGCACTCAAACGAGAGCACATCGGTGGTGCGGTCGATACCGCGCCACTCGTGGTTGAGCTCGTGCATCTCGTCCTCGTCGACATACGAAAGGGAAATCTCGACTCCACGTTCAACGCCCTCGGCGGCAAGCACAACCTCGCAGATGTGCTCCACCTCCTGCGCGTCGAGCAGCGTATCGAGCTCGGCATCGTTGCTGATCAATACACTCAACGGGACTCCTTTCGGTCGCGCGGGCGCTGCTCGCGCACGTCATCATAAGCTTCATATGCCTCGACGATACGACCCACCAGGGCATGGCGCACCACGTCGGCACGCTCGAGGTGAGAAAATGCGACATCGTCGACACGGCCCAAAATCTGCTCAACGTCAGCAAGACCGCCACGACGACCCACCAGGTCGCGCTGGCTCAGGTCGCCGGTAATCACGAACTTGGAGTTAAAACCCAAGCGCGTCAGGAACATCTTCATCTGCTCGGGCGTGGTATTTTGCGCCTCGTCGAGCACCACGAAGGCATCACTCAGCGTGCGGCCGCGCATGTAGGCAAGCGGGGCGATCTCGATCACGCCACGCTCCATAAGCTCATCGGTGCGCTCGCGATCCATCATGTCAAAAAGGGCGTCGTAGAGCGGACGCATGTAGGGATCTATCTTTTCCTCAAGGGTACCGGGCAAAAAGCCCAGATTCTCCCCCGCCTCGACAACCGGACGCGTCAAGATCAAACGGCCCACCTCGTGACGCTTGAGCGCGGCAACGGCGAGCGCCATGGCCAGATAGGTCTTACCGGTACCGGCAGGACCCAAGCCAAAGGTGATGGTATGCGAGCGAATGGCATCCACGTAGCGCTTTTGCCCGAGCGTCTTGGGACGAATGACGCGGCCGCGATACGAAAGCAGCACGTCATCGCGAAGCGACGTAGCCTCGTGCTCACCGTCGCGCAAGACGGCCAGGCAGCGAGAGACATCGTCGGCAGACAGCGTGCGCCCGGCGGCCGCCTCGCGAAAAGCGTGCTCGAAAAAGCGCGCCACGAGTTCGACCTCGTCCGGGTCGCCGCTCACGGCGATGCTATCGCCACGGGCGACCACGTGAGCGCGAACCAAGCTCTCGAGCACGCGAAGGACGCCGTCGCCGGCGCCCAAAACGCACGAGGGATCGATTCCCTCGGGAACGGTAAGTCTAATCTTCGAGGCTTCCATGAACCTCCCTGTGTGCATGGACCAAGCCGGAATCATCGACTCCGATGATAGCAACATCGAGCAGGCACGGGGCTGTAAGTCCACAGGTATCGTCAAGACGGGCATGATGGAACGAGCCGAGCGTCAGGTTGTCACCATACTCGAGCACGGCACGTTCGACCGTGCCCACGCGACGACGAGCGTCGGCAATAGCGAGCTCCTGTGCGGCGGCCCGCATACGGCGGCTGCGCTCGGCCATAACCTCGGGTGGCACCTGGTCGGGCATGTCGGCAGCAAGGGTACCGGGACGCTTGCTGTAGCGGAACACGTGCATACGCGAGAAACCCACACGGCGGCACAGCGCCAGCGACTCCTCGAACTCCTCGTCCGTCTCACCAGGAAAACCGACGATGACATCGCACGAAAGGGACGCCTGGGGCAAGTTGGCGCGAATCATACGCACCGTGTCCTCAAAGGCTTCGGCGCTATAGGGACGGCCCATGCGATGCAGGGTCGCCGTGCAGCCGGACTGCACGGGCAGGTGCAAAAACGGGGCGATACGCTGCGGGTAGCGCGCCATAACCTTAAGCAGGCGCTCGGAGATATCCATGGGCTCGACCGAGGAAATGCGCACATGCGGAATAGACGTGCGCTCCATGATGGCCTCGAGCAGCTCATCGATTTCGACGTGCTCGTCGGTCGCGCTCTTGCCATCGTAGGCACCCAGGTTCACACCGGTCAGCACCACCTCGGGCACGCCGGCCTCCTGGGCCTCGCGAACTTGCTCGAGCACGGACTCGACGGGCACGGAGCGCTCGGGGCCGCGCGCCTTCCACACAATGCAATAGGTGCAGCGATGGTTGCAGCCATCCTGAATCTTCACGCCCAGGCGAGAGCGACCGAGCGCATCGACCACCTCGCCATCGCTGCAGGCGGGAACGCTATCGGACTCAACACCCAGCACCTCGCATACACGTTCGGCGACATCTATCTTGGACGGCTCGGCAATCACGCGATCCGAAAGCTCCGACAGCTCCTCGGGATGCAAATTGACCACGCATCCGGTCACGACCACATAGGGCTCGTTTGGATGGGCCAGCGCATGACGGACGGCCTTACGGGTCTTGGCCTCGGCCTCGCCCGTAACGGCACAAGTGTTAATGACGATCAGATCGGCATCCTGGGGCTCCACAATAGCAAAGCCCAAGCGCATAAGATCGGCAGTGATACGGTCAGACTCAACCCGGTTGACACGGCAGCCGAGGTTGACGACGGAAATATGGGGTGCGAGCACGCGGGCTCCTTAATCGAGGATATCGTCGAGGGCACTCTTGATACGGTCGGTCACCGACTTCTTACCGGAAGTGACGTCATCGCCCATCTCATCGGCAAAAGCACGGAGCAGCTCGCGCTGCTTATTGGAGAGATTGATGGGAACAACCACGCGCAGTTGCACGATCAGGCGGCCACGCGAACCGCCACCGCCAATGCGCGGCATTCCGTAATTATTGACGCTCACGGTGTCGCCGTACTGGGCGCCGGCGGGAACCGTCACCCTAACGACCTCGTCGGGCATAATGCCCTCGACCTCGATCTCGCAGCCGAGCGCAGCCTGCGCAATCGAGATATCGCTCACCAGGTACAGGTCGTCACCGTTGCGCTTAAAGCGCTCATGGTCGGCAACGCACACGTTGACAATCAGGTCGCCCGAGGGCTCGCCGCGAAGGCCGGCCTCGCCGAAGCCGCTCACGCGCAGCTGGCGACCGGTCGAAACGCCGGCGGGAATATCGATGTCGATCTTTTCATGCGAAGGCGTGCGGCCCTGACCGTCGCAGGTCTCGCAGGGATGGTCGATGACCGTGCCCTCGCCATGGCAGTCGGGGCAAGGCGAAGAGGACTGAACCTGGCCCAAAAACGATCGCTGAACCGTCGTGACATAGCCCGTGCCGTGGCAGCGGCCGCACTGCTTTTCCTGTGCGCCCTCTGCCCTACCGGTGCCGTTGCAGTCCTCGCAAGGAGCAAGGCGGTCATAGCTGATCGTCTTTTTGCAGCCGAGCGCCGCCTCCTCGAGCGTCACCGAAAGCGAGATGGCCATATCACGTCCGCGACGACGCTCACGACGGCTGCGGGCGCCACCGCCGGCACCGCCGCCAAAGAACGACGAGAACAAGTCGTCCATGCCCATGCCACCAAAGATATCGTTGATATCGACGTAGCCCGAACCACCAGGGCCGTCGGCAGTGCCGTAACGGTCGTAGTTAGCACGCTTCTGCTCATCGGAAAGAACGGAATAGGCCTCGTTGAGCTCCTTGAACTTGGCCTCGGCCTCGGGGTCGTCCGAAACATCCGGATGTACGGTACGGGCCTTCTTTAGAAACGCACGCTTAATCGTCCGCGCGTCGGCATCCCTGTCGACGCCAAGCACCTCGTAGTAATCCCTATTTTCCGACACAACCGAATCCTTCCGACTTTCATTATTGTCACAGTGCGTCCTATACCCAAGCAGGGCCGACCGCAAACAGAGGGTTTGATGTTATTGCATTTGGTACGGCGAAAGCATGGCCCGTTGCGAGCAGCTCGCGAACCAAACCGACACGAGCGCGAACATGAAGCCGTTGGCAAAACCGTTGGCAAACTGCATCGCGCCGCGCTTCCACCACAGCAGGCTGCGATGAAGCACGCCGTCCGAAAGCACCATGAACAGGCCCATGGCAAACGGAATAAAGCACATCACGGCAAAGGCCGAGAACACGCCCGAGATGGCCGAGAGTACCAAAAACGGCGCCACGATGCCCATCAGGTAAAAACCGGTACGAGCTTTGCCTTCCAAGCGCTCGGCCTCAACATGGGCGCGGCCGACCAGATCGCCGCCCGCGGCACCGTTGGTGCCAGCATGACCCATGCCGCCAATGCGGACCTCGTCGCCATCGTGCGTGCCGGCAGGAAACTCAATCGTCTGCTCGGAGGTTACGCGAGTACGACCGCTGCCGCCGCAATCAGGGCAGGGGTCGGCCACGACCTTACCGGAACCGCCGCACTCGGGGCAGACCGACTGGAACGTGCCCGCACCAAACAGGAAGGACAGGTCGACGTCGATGTGGCCGCGGCCACCGCAGCTCGGGCAGGTATGGGCATGCTCAGACGAAACGGAGCCCGAACCGCCGCAGTTGTTACAGGTATCGAAGCGCGTGTAGCGGACGGTCTTGCGGGCACCGCCCTTGGCCTCCTTGGCGTCGAGTTTGATATCGACGACCACGTTGGCGCCGTTCTCGGGATTGTAGGCAGCCTGCCCGCGACGCGGCTGGCCCCAGGCGCCACCAAAGGGAAAACCGCCCTCAAAGGGATTGCCATAGCCCGCGCTGCCGGCGTAGCCGCCGCCATAGGGCGAAGCCGTAGGAGCGCCGGCGAAGGGGTTGCCCGAACGCATGGCGTCGTAGCGCGAACGCTTCTGCTCGTCCGAAAGCACGGCGTAGGCCTCGGAAACCTCTTTAAACTTTTCCTCGGCATCCGGCTCTTTGTTGACGTCCGGATGGAGCTTGCGGGCCTTTTGCTGAAAGGCCTTTTGAATATCACGTGAGGTGGCGTCCTTGGAGACACCCAGAATCTCGTAGTAATCTTTTTCGTTCATCGTCGCCATGCGCGGCAACCTCCTGCTCACAGCAGCGTATATATTTCGGTAATTCTACCCGAGCGACCTAAGCTAGATCCCAAAACAGCTCGAACAGAACATTTCCATCGAGCCAGCCCAGGTGTGTCGGCGCTAAACGAGCTCGAACATGGCCCGCGATGACATCTGCCGAAGTGAAGGGTCCCTCATGGACTCCGAGCGTCTCGGGCACCCAAGTGGCAAGACCCAATTCGAGCGCGCGATCGCAGGCAGCTGCCAGCTCATCGGCCGGGACGGCACGAGCCGCGCGAACCAAAAGGTCGGACGCGACACCGCGCGTCATGCGACAAGCAAGCATCAGGTCTTCGGCCGCGGCCTCGCGCTGCGAGAGATATTCGGCCTCGAACGCCGTCGCGTCATCGTCACGTTGCACCAGACGCACGCGGTACGAATCGCCTCGAGAAGACACGCCGGGGAACAAACCTGCAAGACGATCGAAATCCTCGGCATCGAGCATGCCCGCGGCAGAGCGACCCAGGCCCAAATAGCCCTGGCCGGTCCAGTAGGCAATGTTATGGGCGCACTCATGTCCGTCGAGCGCATAGCTTGCCACCTCATACGGGTGATAGCCGGCCGCACCCAGACGCTCACGCGCCACATCCATGCACGAAGCTTGAAAATCCTCGTCGGGCTCGACCGACTCGTCGCGGCACGCCATGCGATAAAGGGGAGTCCCCTCCTCAAGCGTGAGCGGGTAGACCGACACATGATGCGGAGCCGCCGCCAGCACGCCATCGAGCGTGCGCCTCCAACTCGCTGCGGTCTGCCCAGGAAGTCCGCACATAAGGTCGCACGACACGTCAAGCCCAGCGTTCTTGACTGTCGCGATGGCGGCAAGCGCCCGATCGGCATCGTGAATACGGCCGATAGCGGTAAGTTCGATGTTATCGAGCGTTTGCACGCCCAGAGAGACGCGTGTGACACCAACCTTGGCAAGCGCAGCGGCAAGCTCGGCGGTCAGCGACTCGGGATTGGCCTCGCAGGTAAACTCAACGGGGGCGCACCACGCACGAATACGCCGCGCCAGCTCCACCAGGCGCTTCCCCGCCAGCGACGGCGTACCACCGCCAACATAGACGGTGCGGATCTGTTCAAGGGCCCCAGCCTTGCCAAAAGCATCGAGGCGCGCGAACAACTGCTCAAAATAGACATCGAGCGCAGCGCTCAGGTCGCACGGAGCAAAACTGCGCGAGTCAAAGTCGCAGTACCGGCACTTTTGGGCGCAAAACGGCACGTGCACGTACAGCGCGGTAACGGCCACCCTTAAGCCTCCAGCGGATGTGGAGGCACCGATTCGCCGGCGGCAAGGGCAGCCTCGCAGGCCACCACATCGCGCTCGATCTCATCAACCAGCGCCATAAACTCCTCGTAAGTGGAACAGCGCACCACATGGGCACGCCAAGCGGCGGCATGAGGCATGCCTTTTAAGTACCAGCTTGCGTACGTGCGGGCACGCGACATGAGCGGCAGGAGCTCATGCGTCAGCGTTAGGTGCTCACGCAGGGCGTCCAGGCGCTCGACGGAGCTGCGTGCCGGCACCGGTATGCCATCGAGCGCAAGGGCGCGAGCATCACCAAAAACCCAGGGGTTTCCGTAGATGCCGCGTGCGATAAACACCGCGCTGGCACCCGAGCTGCGCAGATGCTCTGCGGCATCCTCGGCGCAGAACACATCGCCCGAACCGATAACGGGAATCTCGACGGCGTCAGCCACCTCATCGACGACAGACCAATCGGCCTGGCCCGTATAGAGCTGCGTGGCACAACGACCGTGCACGGCAACTGCAGAGGCGCCCGCCCCTTCAAGCATCTGGGCAAACGTTGCGGCGTTGCGGTCCTCGGCATAAAAACCCTTGCGGATCTTCACGGTCACGGGAACATGCGCCGCGCCCACCGCTGCCTCGACAATCTTCTCGGCCAGGTCGGGCGTGCGCATAAGCGCCGAGCCTTCGCCCTTGGTAACGACCTTGCGAGCCGGACAGGCCATGTTGATATCGATCAATGACAGGCGATCGCCCACACGCTCCTCGACGGCGGCGACGGCATTCGCAAACTGCTCGGGCTTGGAGCCAAAGAGCTGCACGCAAATCTGCTGCTCCTCGTCGGCCGGTAGCACCAGGCACCAGGTCTTGTTGCTGGCATAGGCAAGGCCCGCCACGCTCACCATCTCGCTGTAGGCAAGGTTGGCACCGCGGCGGCGGCACATGATGCGGTAGGCAGGGTCGGTCACGCCCGCCATGGGAGCCATAAGGAACGGCTGCTCGGCATAGGCGCCCAGCAGCCGCTTGCTGTATTCGGAAAGCGCCATAGACCTACTCGTCCACCTTGAGGATCGCCATAAAGGCCTCCTGCGGGACCTCGACCGATCCGATGGCCTTCATGCGCTTCTTGCCCTCTTTCTGCTTCTCGAGCAGCTTGCGCTTACGCGAGATATCGCCGCCGTAGCACTTAGCAAGCACGTCCTTGCGACGCGCCTTGACGGTGGAGCGGGCAATGATCTTGTTGCCGATAGCACCCTGGATGGGCACCTCGAACAGCTGACGCGGGATAATCTCCTTAAGCTTGTCGCACAGGCCGCGGGCAAGACCGTAGGCCTTGTCCTTGTGGACGATAAACGACAGCGCGTCCACCTCGTCGCCCGAAAGCAGGATATCGAGCTTCACAAGCTCAGATGGACGGTACTCGTTGAACTCGTAGTCGAGCGAGGCATAGCCCTTGGTACGGCTCTTGAGCTGATCGAAGAAGTCCAAGATGAGCTCGGCAAGCGGCATATCAAAGCGCATCTCGACCGACTTGCTCGTGAGATGGATCATGTCGGTAGTAATGCCGCGGTGCTCGATAGCGAGCTGCATGACGGCACCCGTATACTCGGGCGGGCAGATGATCTTTGCCTTGAGGTAGGGCTCCTCGATACGCTCGATGCGCGTAGCCTCGGGCAGATCCTGCGGGCTACGGACATCAATCATCTCGCCGTCAGTCTTGTAGACGTGATAGTCCACCGAGGGGCTCGTGGCAATGAGGTCCAAGTTGAACTCGCGCTCCAGGCGCTCCTTGACGACTTCCATGTGCAGCAGGCCCAGGAAGCCCACGCGGAAGCCAAAGCCGAGCGCCACCGAGGTCTCGGGCTCCCACACCAACGACGGGTCGTTGACGTGCAGCTTATCGAGCGCATCACGCAGGTTCTCGTAGTCCTTGTTATCGATCGGGAACAGGCCCGTATAGACCATGGGCTTGGCCTCGCGGTAACCGGGAAGCGGCTCGGGGCAGGGATTCGACGCCCACGTGAGGGTATCGCCCACGCGAACGGCCTCGGGGTCCTTCAGGCCCGTGACCACGTATCCGACCTCGCCGACCGTCAGCGCGTCGACCGGGGTCTCGGCGGGACGCTTGACGCCCACGCCATCGACCAAAAAGTCGCCCTTTGCCTGCATCATGCGCAGGGTATCGCCTTTTTTGATGGATCCGTCAAAGACGCGCACCGTGGCGACGACGCCACGATACTCGTCGAAGTACGAATCCAGAATGAGTGCCTTGAGCGGCGCGTTCGCATCGCCCTTGGGCGGAGAGATCAAAAAGACAATGGACTCTAGCAGATCGTGGATGCCCTCGCCGGTCTTGCCCGAGACACACACGGCATCATCGGCAGGAATCGCCAGGTCATCCTCGATCTCGGTCTTAACCTCATCGGGATGGGCCGAGGGCAGGTCAATCTTGTTGATGGCCGGCACAATGTCCAGATTGGCGTTCATGGCGAGCGTCGCGTTGGAGACGGTCTGCGCCTCGACGCCCTGCGTGGCGTCGACAACGAGCACCGCGCCCTCACAGGCTGCCAGCGAGCGCGAGACCTCGTAGGTAAAGTCCACGTGGCCCGGCGTATCGATCAGATTGAACTGATACGTCTCGCCATCGTCGGCGTCATAGGACACGCGAACGGCATTGGACTTGATCGTGATGCCGCGCTCGCGCTCGATATCCATAGTGTCGAGCAGCTGCGACTCCATATCGCGCTCGTCAACGGTATGGGTGAGCTCGAGAATGCGGTCACTGATCGTGGACTTGCCATGGTCGATGTGCGCAACAATCGAGAAGTTGCGGATGTGGGAAATGTCAATTGAAGTATTCATGCGGACTATCTTACCCGAGCGATACAAAAAATGGAGCCTGTTCCATAAAACAGGCTCCATTTATGCGCGTAATCTGTGTGATGTGAAATTTACAACTTAGGCGTTGATGCTGTTCACGAGCTTGGCAAGACCGGACTTGCGGTTGGAAGCCTGGTTCTTGTGGATAACATGCTTGGCGGCAGCCATGTCGAGACGCTTGGTGACGGTCTTGAGTGCAGCCTGGGCCTTCTCGGCGTCGCCCTCGGCGACGGCGGACTGGACGTGCTTGGTCAGCGTCTTGAGCTCGGACTTGACAGCCTTGTTACGCATGCGAGCTGCCTCATTGGTGCGGATACGCTTCTTCTGAGACTTGATGTTTGCCACTTCTGGAGTTCCTTTCGAGTTCCTTGCAAAAAATGTATGACACCTCTGAGACACGGTGAGGTCATGCAAGCGCTTACTATAGCACGCTCCCCCTCAAAGGGATAGAACGAATTTGTCAAATAGGCAGGTATCATCACGATTTTCTCAAGATGTTCGTAATCCAGAGCAAAAGCGCGGTCCGAGAATCGGCCGAACCCTTGAGCGCGAGCTCCACATCGACCGCACCCTCGAGCGCTGCGACGAGCTCTGCCATCGAAAAGCGACGTGCCCAGGTCAGGTGATTCTTGACCTGCCAGGACTGGAGCTTGAGCGTTGCGGCCAGCTCACGACCCTGTCCGCGCGCATCGAGCGCCTTGGCAACGATAAGCTCGCGAATGCGGCCGCACAGCAATGTGTAGGTCCACACGTAGCTCTTGGAGGGCAGTAGATTGAAAAGCTCGAGTGAGCGGCGCATGTCACGTGCCGAGACCGCATTGAGAAAGTCCCAGGGCTGGACTTCGGCCGTGCGCACGATCCAGCGTTCCACATCGGCAAGCTCAATCTGAGGCGCCTCAACCATTTGGGCAAGCTTAGCCAAGTCGTTATCGAGCATGCGAGTGTTTTCACCCGAACGCGAGACAAGTTCCTCGGCGGCCGCCGTCGAGATCGACTTGCCATGCTGCGTCGCCATCTGCTGCACGCGGCGCGGAAGCTCCCAGCGCTTGGTGCCGGAGCAATCGATCACGGCCTTCTTGTCAATCTTGGCGATTGCCTTGTACAGGCGCGTGTTCTTGGCAAGCGAATCGGCGATTATGAGGCAAACCGTTGTGGGGCTGGGACTCGCCAGATACTCGACGAGCGGCTCCGAGACCGCCTTGGCGAGCTTTGAGCAGCCATCAAGGATTACCAGGCGAAACTCACTGCCCATCGGAAAGGTGTTGAGCGATCCGATAATCGACTCGATATCGGGGTCTTTGGTCATATCGCGCTCGTCGAGGTTGAACTCGACCATGCCCGTCTTTTCCAGACGCGCTTTCATACGCGAGACGGCGTGATCGCGCTTGACTCCGTCGGTACCGACGATCAGATATGCAGGCAACAGACCGGTTTCGGACATCGCGCTCCCTTCCCGCAGGCCTTCGTATTCGCTCCGTGCCATTCTAGCCCAGGGGCCCACCGCGCGCCAACGATGTCATCACGGTTGCTGGCATCGCATCGCAAAGCCATTCGCAGTCGGCGTGACGGTAATGTCGCCGTGTTCGATAGTGCACGCGAAAACGCCGCCCGCTTCCTTAACGGCATCGATGCAGGCATCGGACGGATGGCCGTATCGATTCCCCTCGCCCGCGCTCGCGAGGGAAAGCTCGGGCTTCAGGACGTCCAGCAACTGACCATCGACTGAAACCTTAGAGCCGTGATGCCCAAGTTTAAGGACATCGATATCCCCCACCTCCTGCACGAATTCCCGTTCTTGGTCGAGCTCGGCATCACCGGTGAGTAGTATGCGCAGGCCCTTGCCTTCCTGATCATAAGAGAGCAACAGGACAAGCGAGTCCTCATTTCCCTCGCCATCCACGGCCTCGAATGGCCACATCACGCGGGCGCAAAATGAGCCGATATCGACCGTATCCCCACGGCGCACCTGCCGATACTCCACGCCAGGTCGGTTCAATACCTCAGCAGGAGCATCCTCCAGCGCATCCGCCGCCACGGCAATCGTTCCGACCGAAAACTGTTCAAGCACGGCAGGCAGACCACCCCAGTGATCCTCATCCCAATGCGTCACAAAGACGGCATCGATATGGTGCACGTTATTGCGAACCAACGCCGCCACCACGCGCTCGTCGAGCCCGCAGTCGACGAGCGCCACTGCGCCGCCCTGGCGAATAAGAATCGCATCGGCCTGGCCCACATCGAGCACCGTCACCGAAGGCGGAGCGAATCGATCCCAGTAGACGTACGGAATCGCAGCCAAGAGCACCAGGCATGAAAGCCCCACCGACATAGGACGTGCACGGGGACGCGGCCACCAGACAAGCAGAACCGCCAGCAAACACGGCACTAGGTAAATCCACATGCTATCGGGCGGCACGCTCACGGATGCACCCGGCACGGCGGCAAACAGCTGCTCAAAGAACAGCGCGCAACGGGCGGCAATCATGGGCACAACGAGCGCCCAAGTCCGCAACGGCGCCACGAGCGAAAAGGGAACCAGCACGATCGACACGACGAGCAGTACACTCACCACCGGACCGAGGACCGCATTTGCCAGCGGAGCAATGAGCGAGAACGTACCAAAGGCAGGAATGGTAATGGGAAGTGTCGCCAGTTGCGAGCACAGCGTGACGGAAAGCATGCCGGCAACGCCCGACGGAACACTAAGCTCACCCAAAGCGTAGGTCGCATAGGGGCAAAAGCACAGAATGGCTAAGACGCTGGCACATGAAAGCTGAAAGCCCATCTCGAACAGAACCGTCGGCCGCAGCAGCACAAAGATGGACATGGTTACGAAGAGTGCCGAAAGTCCGTGCCGGCGACGCCCCGCGCCGTTTACGACAAGCGTCGCGAACAACATGCAGCACGCGCGCACGGCCGAGGGAGACGCGCCCGTAAAGGCAACGTAGCCCACAAGCGTTATCGCCAATATCGCCCGCTGAAGACCACGCGAGAACCGAGTCTTTTGCAATACACCCTCGATTACAAACCCCACGATAGCCAAATGGCTGCCCGAGACGGCGATAAGATGCGCCGTTCCCGTCACCGAAAACCAGTCGCCCGCCGGCTGGGCGCGCAGCTCGGCCGAACGACCGCAGGCGACACCGGCTATGAGTGCACGCGCCGGGTCGGTCGCAGGCGCGATGGACGCAAGCAGCCCATTTCGCATCCGAAGAAGCGGCCCCGGAGAGTCCTCATCGACCGACAAAATCCGAACGACTTTAACCTTGCGCACCTCACCTCGGAGCACGCGCGATCGTCCATACGCATCGTTCTCAAAACGTGAAACGCGACCGATAACACGCACGTGCGCCCCGACCTTGAGCTCGCGGTCAAACGATAGGCGAACCGTTGCCAGGTTCTTACCGTCCGCGCATGCCTCGCAGGTATAGGAATACACGTCGTCGTTTATGGATGGATCACCCTGCACGACAAACTCGAGGCTACTTGCCGCTCGACCATCGAGCGCCTTCGAGGCACTCAGCGTGCCCAAAGCCCACCACACCGAGACGACCGCTCCCGCCACGAGACCGACGGACGCGGCATACAGCCACCGCTTCAAAGGGGCAAGCCGCGCACAAGATTGAGCCAGCACAACGAATACCGCCGCCGCAACGGGAATGGCCCATAGCGGCCCGACCGCCGGAGCCCGCTCCCTCAGCAGCGCATCAGCGACCATGTTGAGCACCAAGACGCAGCTCATGCACATGCCGGCACACAGGGCCATCGTCCACGGCATCAGGGGCCGCGGAGGCATCACGTGCTCGCGCTCGGTCGCACTCATACGCAGATGCAATCTTTGATTTTGGCAAGCTTCTTCTCGCCGATTCCCGACACACGCATCAGATCGTCAACCGAAGAAAAAGCACCGTTCTTTGTCCGCTCATCGATAATCGACTGGGCCATGGAGGGGCCGATGCCCGAAAGCGTCTGCAGCTCTGCCGCGCTTGCCGTATTGATATTTACTAGGCCTGTTGCGCCACTCACGCCCGATGATGCGGAAGCCCCACCATCAACACCGGCTTCCGCAATGGACGCCTGCTGCTCCCCTACCGTTGGAACGTGAATCTTCTGTCCATCGACGACCTTAGATGCCCGATTGAGCCCCGTAACGTCTGCCTCGAGCGCCAGCCCGCCGGCGGCATCAATCGCCTGAGCCACCCGCGCGCCGTCCTTGAGACGATATACACCGGGCGACACAACGGCGCCATCGACATCGACATAGACCTCTGCCGCGGCAGAAGCCTTAGACGAAGAGCCTTCGGATGTCTTTCCGCTCGAAGCATCGCCGGATCCCGGCTCCACCAACGAACCCGAACCATCAGTGCGCTCAAACGACACACTGCCGGCACCGCCGCCAAGGTTCGCCATCGCCAGTCCACTCGCCATCGCAATGACGACAAGTATCGCCATCACCACCGCCTTATGACCGAGCAGCTTGTCCGCCAAGCGGTCCATCCGTTTGACCCGTTCGTGTTGTTCGCGCTGCGCCATAGCAAAACCTCCCAACACCATCGTGTCAGGAAAAGAGTCCTGCAACAGCCATTCTCCAAAACCGGTTTTCGCGGTCAAACCAAAAGCCGACCAAAACCTTGCACAAATCTGTCCATTTATTCAGGCACACGTCAGCAAATGAACACTTAGCCGCAAAATGCCCAGATAGCAAAAGACCGACGATGCAGGCGCATCGTCGGTCTATGCACAAATTTACTCGTGATCTTGGTAAATCTCACGCGGAGCAAGCTCCGAATGGTTGCGTTTTAAGGTCTTAGGGGCCTTATACGTGTTGCTCTCGAAGTCGATGTACTCGGTCTGCTTGAGCAGGCGCTCGATCATCTCCTCGTGATCGAACAACTCCCAAGCCTCATGCACGGCATCGAGTTTAGCGTGCGTCTCGGGACGGCGCGGCATAAACAGCGTGCAGCAGTCGGGAGCGGCCTCAGTCGAGATATCGAACGTACCGATCTCCTCGGCGCGAGCGATGATCTCCTGCTTGTCCGAACCGATGAGAGGACGGAACACGGGGATCTTCACGGCCTCGTTGACGGCCATGATGTTCTCAAGCGTTTGGGAGGCAACCTGCCCAAGCGATTCACCCGTAACGATGGCCTTGGCGCCCTCGATGTGTGCAATGCGCTCGGCAACCGAATACATAATGCGGCGATACATGATCACGCGCAGGTTGCTGGGACAGGTGACCGAAATCTCACGCTGGCAGTCGCCAAACGGCACCACGTACAGGCGACCGATCTGGACACCCGGCTCAAGCGCACGGATGATGTCCTGTACCAAATACTCGCTCGTATCGGGCGTCTGCGGACGACCGGAGAAATGTACCGGCACGCACACCGCACCGCGACGCGCGAGCATCCAAGTCGCCACCGGAGAATCGATACCCGACGACAGCAGCGTCACGACCTTGCCGGCAGAACCCACCGGCAGACCGCCCACGCCGCGCTCGGAGCGCGCGTACACATAAACGCTACCCTGAACCACCAGTACGTGCACCATGGCATCGGGGTCGTGCATTTGAACCTTTTTATCGGGGAAGGCCTCACACAACACCTCGCCCACCTGACGATTGATGTCAATCGAGGTGAGCTCATAGTCGGTATTGGAGCGCTTGGCATGCACCTTAAACGAATCGAAGGAACCAAACTCGCGCAGCGCCTTGACGGCGGCGGCACAGTACTCCTGAGGGTCGCGATTGGTGTGATACGCCAAAGACACGCGAGCAACGCCGGGAACGGTGCGAATGACACGCGCCGCCTCGTCGGCCTGATGCTCGTTAAAGGTCACGAGGATATAACCGGAAATTCGAGACACGGCATTCACGGAAAAGGCGGCCAAGGCCGCCTTGATGTTATCCATGAGGATATGCTCAAAATGTGCGCGGTTCTTACCCTTCAGTCCAACCTCGTGATAGTGGACCAGGCAGACGCGAGCCGCCATTTAGGCTTCAGCAACCTTGTGGCCGAGCGCCTTCTCGTAACGGGCCTCGTCGTAAGAGATGTCGCCGTCGACAATCTCGTCCATAGCCATCGAGATGGTATCGGCACCGGAAAGCCCGATGGTGATGTCATCGACATCCTGGACGGCAAGCACGCGGTTGTGCTGGCCACGCAGCATGCTGTTAATGTCGCAGGCGCGCTTGGAGGCAAGCGAAGCGAGCAGGAAGCGGTTGTGATCGGTCTTCTCCAGAAGATCGTCAATGCAAGGCTTTACAACGGACACGGACCTCAGATCCTTTCATGCATATCGAGAACGCGAACGAGCTCATCGGTCGCGCGGTCGAGATCGTCATTAACCACGACGTCGTCGTAGCGGTCGGCAAGGGCAAGCTCATCGGCGGCGTTTGCCATACGCAGCTCAATCGTCTCGGGCGTCTCGGTACCGCGACCGACTAGACGCTCGCGAAGAACCTCAAGCGAAGGCGGCTTGATAAAGATCAACACGGCCTCGGGGAAACGTTCCTTCACCTGCAGGGCGCCCTGGACATCAATCTCCAAAATCAGAGACGCGCCCGAGGCGAGCTTGGATGTGACCTCGCTCACCAACGTGCCGTAGCAGTTACCGTGGACCTCGGCCCACTCAACAAACTCACCGTTTGCCACGCGGCGGTCGAACTCCTCGCGCGTCAGAAAAAAGTAGTTGACGCCGTCGACCTCACCTTTGCGTGGTGCTCGCGTGGTAGCCGAAACCGTCAGGCCCAGGTTCGAGCGGCGCTCGCGCACACGAGTGACGAGCGTACCCTTGCCTGCGCCTGACGGTCCAGAAATCACAAAGAGCTTGGAATCCTGAGCGCTCACTTATTTGGTCAGCTGCTCGAGGAGCTGCTCGCGCTGACGGACGCCGAGGCCCTGGACGCGACGGGTAGCGGAGATACCGAGCTCCTCCATGATCTTGGCGGCCTTGGCCTTGCCATAACCAGGGAGAGACTCGATGAGGGTGGAAACCTTCATGCGGGAAGCGATGGGGTCATCGGAGTTGAGCACGGACTCAAGGGACTTCTCGCCCTTCTTGATCTGCTCGCGAAGCTCAGCGCGGGCGTGACGTGCGGCAGCAGCCTTCTCAAGAGCCTGCTTGCGCTGCTCATCGGTAAGCTGAGGGAGTGCCATTCGTACCTCCAAAAAGTTGGGTTATATCTGATTCAATAATTGGCATTTTAGCACGTAGAACGTACAAAATGCGCAATTGCGGCTCCATAGGTTAGACGATACCCGCAAAAAGTGCAATATACTGCGCCCAAAGTTAAGCCCCTGACCTGCGATTCCACACAAAGGATGGGAAAGTTTACGCAGGCACAGGGGCTATTTTGTGCTAATGAGACCCAAAAGTGGTGACTTAGGGGAATCTTTTAGGCGACGTTTTCGACCAGCTCAGCGACAATGGCGTCAAAGGCGGCAACCGGATCGTCGGCGCCGGTGATGGGTCGGCCCACCACAATGTGGCTTGCGCCACGCTCGATAGCCTGGGAAGGCGTCGCCACGCGGGACTGGTCGCCTAAGGCGGCACCCACCGGACGCACACCCGGAGTCACGATCAGGGCATCGGGACCCAGCAGCTCACGCATGTCGTGAGCCTCCATCGGCGAGCACACGATGCCATCGATGCCGTTGGCCTGAGCGAGCTTTGCCAGGCGGGCGGCCTCCTCGGCCACCGGCGACTCGACGCCAATCTCGCTCAAGGCATCCTGATTCATGCTCGTGAGCACGGTGATGGCGACGAGCTTGGCGCGGTCCTCGCGCGCCTCCTCGGCACCCTCGCGGCAGGCAGCGAGCATGGCGCCCGAACCCAAGCCGTGAACCGAGAGCAGGTCGGCACCGGCAAGCGAGGCCGAACGGGCGGCACCGCGAACCTGATGCGGAATATCATGGAACTTAAGGTCAAGGAAGACCTTAAAGCCCAGGTCCTTAAAGGTCTTGACGATCTCGGGGCCCTCAGCGTAATAGAGCGTCATGCCAACCTTGAGCCAGGCGGCATGGCCCGAAAGCTCGTGGGCAAGCTCGAGCGCACGCTCACGGTCGCAGTCGAGGGCGACGATTACGCGGTCGCGGGCATCGGTCTCTAGCATTCGAAAGCACCTACCAGTTCGTTGATGTCCTTTACGCCCTGGGACTCGGCCCAGGCCTCGAGCTCATGCGCGATCTTGAGCGAAGCGCACGGATCGACGAAGTTGGCCATACCGACCGACACGCAGGTGGCGCCGGCCAGGATAAACTCGGCCGCATCCTCGCCGGTCATGACACCGCCGACGCCGTTGATGGGGATATCGACGGCCTGGGCAACCTCCCAGACCATGCGCACGGCGATGTGGTGGCACAGCGGGCCCGAAAGGCCGCCCTTGGGCTTGGCCACGCGGGACTTGCGGGTATGGACGTCGATGGCCATGCCCTGAATGGAGTTGATGACCGAAAGGCCGTCGGCGCCGGCAGCCTCGAGGGCCTTGGCAATCTCGGCGACGTTGACCGGCGCCATCTTCACGAACAGCGGCTTATCGGTCACCTTACGGCAGGCAGCCATAACGGAAGAGGCGCCCTCGGGCGTGGAGCCCATGGCGGCACCGCCGGCGGCGATATTAGGGCAGCTCACGTTGATCTCGTAGCCGGCAGCCCAGGGGCACAGCTCGACATACATCTCGAGCGCGCGGACAAACTCCTCGACGGAGTGACCGGCGACCTGGCAGATGACCTGGCAACCGTCCTTGGAGAGCTGCTCGAGCCACGGACCAGACTCACGGGCAAAGGCAGCCACGCCAGGGTTCTGAAGGCCCACGGAGTTGATCATGCCGCCCGGGATCTCGGCCATGCGGGGCGCGGGGTTGCCGGGCCAGGGCTCGGCAGCGCAACCCTTGGTGGTGATGGCGCCCAGCTGGGAAACATCAAAGAAGTTCTGGAACTGCCAACCGTAGCCAAAGGTACCGGCTGCGGTGTTGATGGGGTTCTGCATCTTGACGCCGCCGAAATCGACGGCCATGTTCACGGTACCCACTAGAAGACCACCACCTTGGAAGCATCGAACACGGGGCCGCACATGCAAGCACCCTTCATACCGTCGACCGTCTCGACATTGCAGGTGTTGCAGGCGCCAAAGCCACAGCTCATCATGCGCTCGAGCGACACCTCGCAGTAGGCACCGGCCTCGGCGGCAGCGGCGGCGACCTTCTTCATCATGACGGCGGGACCGCAGCTGGCGACATAGTCGTAGCCGCCCTCGCCGAGCAGCTCGGCGGCAGGATCGGTGCAAAAACCGTGCATGCCGAGCGAACCGTCGTCAGTGCAAACGTTGACCGTGTCGCACAGAGCGCGGAACCCATCGATGCCCACGGCCTTGGACGCGGTGCCAAAGCCCAGGCACACGTCGACGGCCACACCCTGCTCGGCAAGCATGCCGGCGAGGCACAGCACGGGCGGAACGCCGATGCCGCCCGCCACGAGCAGCGCCTTCCTGGTGCCCTCGGGTACCATCCAACCACGACCACCGGGGCCCAGCAGGTTAGAGGTGGAGCCAGGGCCCATCTGGGACAAACGACGGGTATCGTCGCCCACGACGGCGTACCACAGCTCGACGGTACCGGCCTGGGCGTCGGCGCGATAGAAGCTCAGGGGCACGCGAAGCAGCGAGGACGCATCGCCGGGCACGGCGATGTTCACAAACTGACCGGGCTTGAGCGCACTTGCAAGCTTGGGGGCCGAAATAACGAGCGAGAAGATGCCGTCGGCGATCTCCTGGTTCGAGACGACCTCGAAGTCGTGCATGCGTGCAGTGGAAGGTGTGGGCATAGACGCTCCAATCCCCCATGCGATTGCATGGTCAAAACGAACAGAAAGCGCGGCACCGCAAGGGCACCGCGCACAAAAGCGATAAAGCTATGCTAGCAGATGCAGCCGTCGGCGAGCGTCTGCTTACCGCCGACAAACACATCGGTGGCACGACCGGTGAGCGTGCGGCCGGCGAAACCGGAGTTCTCGGCGCGCGACTCGTAACCGTCCTCGCCGACCGTCCAGGTGGCGGACGCGTCGAACACGGTCAGGTCGGCAACGGAGCCCGCCTTGACCTGAACCTGGTCGAGGCCCAGGATCTCACGCGGCTTGATGGCCATGAGCTCGACCATGCGGCCCATGCTCATCTTACCCGTGTTGACCAGCTCGGTGAGCACGAGCGACAGCGAGGTCTCGAGACCGATCATGCCAAAGGGCGCAAGCTCGAACTCGCGGGCCTTCTCCCACGGGGTGTGGGGAGCGTGATCGGTGACGATAACGTCGACGGTGCCGTCGATGACGCCCTGACGGATGGCCTCGGCATCCTCCTCGGTACGCAGCGGCGGGTTGACCTTGAGCGAGGTGTTGTAGGTCTCGTCTAGATCGTTCTCGGTCAGGAACATGTGGTGCGGGGTGGCCTCGCAGGTAACCTGAACGCCAGCGGCCTTGCCGGCACGCACGATCTCCAGGCCATGGGCGGTGGAGATGTGCTGGATGTGCAGCTTGGCACCGGTCAGCTTGGCGATCTCGATGTCGCGGGCGATCTGGAGCTCCTCGCCGGCAGCCGGCCAGCCCTCGAGAGCCAGACGGGTCGAAACCTTGCCCTCGTTGATCTGGCCGTGGCCGACCAGGTCCTCGTCCTGGCAGTGGCTCATAAAGACCTTGCCGAACATCTTGCCGTAGTCCATGCAACGACGGAGCATACCCGCGCCCTGCACGCCGCGACCGTCGTCGGTGAAGGCGACGGCGCCGTGGGCGACCATATCGCCCATCTCGGACATGGCCTCGCCCTTAAGACCGCGGGTCATGGCGCCCGACGGATAGACGCGGCAGTGACCGACCTCGGCAGCGCGGGACTTGACGAACTCCACGACGGTGCCGTTATCGGTGACGGGATCGGTGTTGGGCATGGCGCACACGCCGGTAAAGCCGCCCTTGGCAGCTGCGCGGGTGCCGCTCTCGATGTCCTCTTTGACCTCATAGCCGGGCTCGCGAAGGTGGACGTGCATATCCACCAGGCCAGGGACGAGGTACTTGCCGGAAAGGTCGCGGACCTCGGCTCCCTCGACGGCGAGATTCTCGCCGACCTCGGCGATCTTGTCGCCGTCAATCAGGACGTCAACGACACCGTCAAGCTCGACGGACGGGTCGACGACGTGGGCATTCTTAAGAAGCAAGGCCATTATCGGCACCTCCAAGCAGCAGATACAGGATAGCCATACGCACGCAGATACCGGCGTAAACCTGCTCCAGGATGACGGAGCGTTGCGGGTGGTCGGCCATATAGGAATCGAACTCGACGCCGCGGTTGATGGGGCCAGGGTGGCAGATAATCGCGTCGGGCTTCATGAGCTTCTCGCGGTCCTTGGTCAGACCGAAGAGCTTGTGGTACTCACGAATGGTCGGGAACGGGGCACCCTCGAGACGCTCCTGCTGCACGCGCAGCATGTAGACGACGTCCAGCTCGGGCAGGACGGAATCGAGGTCGCTCGTCACGTGGTCGCAGCCCAGGACCTCGGGCGCCGGCGGCAGCAGCGTGCCGGGGGCGACGGCGTAGGTCTCGCAGCCCATGATCTTAAGGGCGGGGATCAGCGAGCCGCAGACGCGGGAGTGCGCGATATCGCCGACGACGGCGACCTTCAGACCGTGGAAGTCACCCTTGTGCTCCCAGATAGTGTACAGGTCGAGCAGGGCCTGCGTGGGATGGTTGTGCTTGCCGTCACCGGCGCAGATGACGCTCGCGGGCGAGTTCTGCGTGACGATGTAGGGAGCACCGGCGTGCTTATCGCGCACGACGATGCAGTCGATCTTGTAGGCGTTGAGGGTCTCGACGGTGTCGATGAGGCTCTCGCCCTTGACCGTGGAGGTCGAGGAGCCGCCAAAGTTGAGGCTGTCGGCCGAAAGACGCTTCTCGGCGAGCTCGAAGGAGCTGCGGGTGCGCGTCGAGGGCTCGTTGAACATGTTGACGATGGTCTTGCCCTTGAGCGTGGGGACCTTCTTGATCGCACGCTCGTTGACCTCGGAGAACGCCTTGGCGGTCTCGAGGATGAGCTTAATATCCTCTTCGGAGTACTCGGTAATGTCGATCAGGTGCTTATGGTTGAACGCCACGGTACTACTCACCTCCCAGCGGCGCGGAGCCCACGTGGGAACCCGGCGCGACGTCGTTGATCTCGACAGCGGTACGGCCGTCGACTTCCTTCATATATAGGTGCACGTTCTCCTCGTGCGACGAGGGAACGTTCTTGCCGACAAAGTCCGGCGAGATGGGGAGCTCGCGGTGACCGCGGTCAACGAGAACTGCCAGCTCGATGCGGCTCGGACGGCCCAGGTCCATGACGGCGTCTAGAGCGGCGCGGATGGTACGACCCGTGTACAGGATGTCGTCCACCAAAACGACGCGTTTGCCATCGACGCTGAAGGGAATGTTGGTGGCGTGGATCGCGGGAGCGAAATTGGTAGCGTAGTCATCGCGGTAGAAGCTGATGTCGAGGCTGCCGAGCGGAACGTCGACGCCCTCGATCTCCTTGATCTCCTCGGCGAGCTTCTTTGCCAGAAGGTCGCCGCGCGTGACGATGCCGACCAGAGCGAGGTCTTCACAGCCCTCGTTGCGCTCGAGAATCTCGTGCGCGATGCGGGTCATCGCTCGATTGACGGCGGTCTCGTCCATGATGACCGCCTTGGGGGAAGTCGTGCCCATCGATCTCCTTCCTCACATGTCTTGACTGCTGACACAGTCAAAAAAAATAGATGCCCGACCGCTTAAAGCGGACCAGACACCCACAGGAAGGGCTGCTCGCATGGCAGCTATGTAATTCCATGTGGGTATCTCGTACCCCTTTAATGGTCAAGGAATAGTGTAGCCAACCTCGAGCTTAATTGCGAGCATAAATACAGAGCAATCCGTAAACGGAGCCCAATGCTCAATAAACCTATATATATTTGTGGGACGAGCTTGAAAACGCACGCACGAGCTGGCATAATCCCCTCTGCTGCACGCAAATCGGATCTACGTCCAGGGCCGTGGCGTGAGCACTATCGCCAAAAGAGGAATATCTCTGTGTAGATTACGCACAGGGAGCTGCTTCTGTGCTATAGTTCAGGCTTGTTTGTTAACGCGACATGTTCGTTTGTCGCCCAAGGAGGGTCAGTTATGTCCAAAGTTTGCGAAGTTTGCGGTAAGCACCCCGTTGCCGGTCGCTCCATCAGCCACTCTCACCGCGTCACCAACCGTAAGTTCCGCCCCAACATCCAGCGTGTCTACGTCGTCGTCGATGGTCACCGTCGTAAGATGAACGTTTGCTCCACCTGCCTCAAGTCTGGCAAGGTTGCGCGCTCCTAAATAAGGTCTTACCAACAAGTACCTCGGACTCTCCGGGTCAAAGACCTCGCGTTCATATAGAACTTACCAAAGGCGCCCTCCCCTACGGAGGGCGCCTTTTTGCACTCATTTGGGACAGACTTACATGAGTGCTTTCACGCATTGGGGACAGACATGAAGCACGCATGCGACGCACTGACTGGCTCCGGCCCCTGCCTCACGCAGCATCCTTCCAGCCTGCAGTTGCCTTGGTCACGCTTGTAGCGCCGATGCCGGTGATACGGGCAATTTGCTTGACCGTGAGATGCGCCCGCCTGAGCCTCAGCAGACAGGCATCGCGATCGGGGCGTGGCAGGGCCTTGAGCATCGCAGGATCTATGCTCGGAAGCACTTCGCGCGCAATGGAAAGGACCTCCTCATCGGGGATCCGCCGGCGTGGAAGAACCTCCACTGACCAGATGCGCTCGGCAACTTCCTTGAGATGCTCGCAATAGCAACGGGAGCCTCCGACAATATCGAGCATAGGGGCCGCATCACAGATGTCAAAGGGATCATAGCCCAGCTCATATGCCTTGTAGCTTGACCAGCGGTACGGCTCGAGTGAGTCGAGCGCACCTTTCACGGGATTGAGATGGATATAGTCGAGCAGTTGCACCGCTTGCGTGTCCGACTCAACAGCGACCCGCGAATAGCGATTATCAAAGAGATGCCCCGTTCTCCCCGTTTTACCATTGAAATACTTAGCATATGCCGTCAATGCGCACTGCATCGCCTTTGAAAGATTGTCGAACGGATCATCAACCATCAAATGAAAGTGGTTGTCCATAAGGCACCAAGCCAAAACCGCCACTTCATGGCGCGCAAACCTGTCCGAGATATCCGATAGGAAACGATAGCGGTCGGAGTCATCTTCAAAAATAATCTGTTTAGAGTTACCACGGTCAAAGACGTGGTAATAGCCGGTGAGCGAAACGGCGCGGGCGCATCGGGGCATAATCTCTCCTTTCAAAAACTGAACAGGCAACACCTAAAAGGAGAGAAGGAACGCGAAATGCTGAGCCTGTGACCTATTTATATCCAATGAGCGGCAAAAATAGGTCAAGAACGGCAAAATGGCAAATCGATGTCTGTCCCCAATGAGTGAAAGCACTCATGTAAGTCTGTCCCCAATGAGTGGGGCGATGCAGCAGGTAGATAGTTTTAGTTAAAACGCTTCAGTTTATTGAAGCGTTTTAGTGTGCCTTTTACAGGAATCTTACCGTTCGCCGAATAATTTCTTGCTATCATGCAAGGCGTAGGGTAAATCTCCGATCGCAAGGAGACACAAATGGTGAAAAAGTCACCGGAAAACACTACTCCCGCAATTGTGGACAACGTAGAGGCGCTTGAGGCCAAGCTCGCTCAGATGCGAGAGGCCCAGGCGCTTTTTGCTACGTACACGCAGGAGCAGGTCGACAAGATCTTCTATGAGGCCGCCATGGCCGCCAACAAGGCTCGTATCCCGTTGGCGAAGATGGCCATCGAGGAGACCGGCCGCGGCGTTCTTGAGGACAAGGTCATCAAGAACCACTACGCCGCAGAGTACATCTACAACGCTTACAAGAACACCAAGACCTGTGGTGTCCTGGAGCGCGACGAGGCTTACGGCATCACCAAGATCGCCGAGCCCATCGGCATCGTGGGCGCCGTCATCCCGACGACCAACCCCACCTCCACCGCGATCTTCAAGACGCTGATCTGCCTGAAGACCCGCAACGCCATCATCATCTCCCCGCACCCGGCTGCCGCCAAGTGCACCATCGCCGCCGCCAAGCTCGTGCTTGACGCCGCCGTCAAGGCCGGCGCCCCCGAGGGCATCATCGGCTGGGTCGATGTCCCCTCCATCGAGCTGACTAACATGGTCATGCGCGACGTCGACATCATCCTCGCCACCGGTGGCCCGGGCATGGTCAAGGCCGCTTACTCCTCGGGCAAGCCCGCCCTGGGCGTTGGCGCCGGTAACACCCCGGTCGTCATCGACGACACCGCCGACGTGCTGCTCGCCGTCAACTCCATCATCCACTCCAAGACCTTCGACAACGGCATGATCTGCGCTTCCGAGCAGTCCGTGACCGTAATCGACAGCATCTATGACCAGGTTAAGGCCGAGTTCCAGAAGCGCGGCTGCTACTTCGTCAAGCAGGGTGCCGAGATGGAGGCCCTGCGTGCCGCCATGTTCAAGAACGGCGCTCTCGATCACCGCATCCCCGGCATGGCCGCTGCCAAGATCGCCGAGCTCGCCGGCATCGAGGTTCCCGCCAAGACCAAGATCCTGATCGCCGAGGTCACCTCCACCGACCCCGCCAAGGAGGAGTTCTCCCACGAGAAGCTCTCCCCGGTCCTGGCCATGTACCACGCCAAGGACTTCCAGGAGGCCGTCGACAAGGCCGAGCACCTCGTGCTCGCCGGTGGCCCGGGCCACACCGCCTCTCTGTACGTGCACCCCGCCCAGGCCGAGAAGATCAGCCTGTTCGAGCACGTCATGAAGGCCTGCCGTATCGTCATCAACACCCCGTCCTCGCACGGCGGCATCGGTGACCTGTACAACTTTGGCATGAAGCCGTCTCTGACCTTGGGCTGCGGCTCCTGGGGCGGCAACTCCGTCTCCGAGAACGTTGGGGTGAAGCACTTGATCAACGTTAAGACTGTGGCCGAGCGCCGTGAGAACATGCTGTGGTTCCGCGCTCCCGAGAAGGTCTACTTCAAGAAGGGTTCCACGCCCGTCGCCCTCGACGAGCTGGGCAACGTCATGGGCAAGAAGCGCGCCTTCATCGTCACCGACCAGTTCCTCTTCAAGAATGGCAACACCCGCGCCATCGAGGCCAAGCTCGACGAGATGGGCATCGCCCACGACTGCTTCTACGACGTCGAGCCCGATCCGTCGCTGCAGTGCGCACGTCGCGGCGCCAAGCAGATGGCTCTCTTTGAGCCGGACGTCATCATCGCCGTCGGCGGTGGCTCCGCTATGGACGCCGGCAAGATCATGTGGATGATGTACGAGCACCCCGAGTGCAAGTTTGAGGACATGGCCATGGACTTCATGGACATCCGCAAGCGTATCTTCACCTTCCCCGAGATGGGCAAGAAGGCCTACTTCGTCGCCGTCCCGACCTCCTCGGGTACCGGCTCCGAGTGCACGCCGTTCGCCATCATCACCGACAAGGAGACCGGCATCAAGTGGCCGCTCGCCGACTACGCGCTGCTCCCCAATATGGCTATCGTCGACGCCGACAACTGCATGACCGCTCCGCGCGGCCTGACCGCTGCCTCCGGCATCGACGTCATGACCCACGCCATCGAGTCCTACGTCTCCATCATGGCTTCCGACTACACCAAGGGCCTCTCCGAGCGCGCTGCCAAGCTCGTCTTCGAGAACCTGCCCTCCAGCTTCACGAACGGCGCCAAGGACCCGCACGCCCGCGAGGAGATGCACAACGCCTCCTGCATGGCCGGCATGGCCTTCGCCAACGCCTTCCTGGGCCTCAACCACTCCATGGCCCACAAGCTCGGCGCTTTCCATCACCTGCCCCACGGCATCGCTAACGCCGTCATCCTGACCCGCGTCATGCGCTACAACGCCGCCGAGGCTCCCGTCAAGATGGGTACCTTCTCCCAGTATCCTTACCCCAACGCGCTGCACAACTACGCCGAGATGGCCAAGTACTGCGGTATCGAGGGCAAGGACGACAAGGAGGTCTTCGAGAACTTCATCACGAAGCTCGAGGAGCTCAAGGACTTCATCGGTGTCAAGAAGACCATCGCCGACTACGGTGTTGACGAGCAGTACTTCCTCGACACCCTCGACGAGATGACCGAGCAGGCATTCAACGACCAGTGCACCGGCGCTAACCCGCGCTACCCGCTCATGAGCGAGATCAAGGAGCTCTACCTGGACGCCTACTACGGCCGCGAGCCCCAGGACTACGCCGTCTGCTAGTTTTTAGCACGGTTTTTTGCGGCGGGGGTGCACGGGTGTTTCACACACCCCCGCCGTCGCTTCTATCGCATCGTTGAAAGGATGCAACCATGCTGCTACCCGATTCCAAGACCGAGCTCGTCCGCCGTGGCAACAAGGTCGTTTACGACCTGGGCGACAAGATCGTCAAGGTCTTTAACGAGACCAAGCCTGTCTCCGACGTGTTCAACGAGGCTTTGAATCTTGCCCGCATCAATGAGTGCGGCATCCGCAGCCCCAAGGCTCTCGAGGTTTCCCAGCTCGAGAACGCCAACGGCTGGGCGCTCGTGACCGAGAAGGTTCCGGGCACCACCCTTGCCGAGAAGATGACTGCCGAGCCCCAGCGCTTTGGTGAGTACCTCGAGATGTTCGTCGACCTCCAGATCGAGATCCACGGCTACACCTCCCCGCTGCTCAACCGTCAGCGCGACAAGTTCGCCCGCATGATCGATAGCCTTGATCAGCTCAATGCCACCACGCGCTACAACCTTCAGGAGCGTCTGGACGGCATGACCAAGGAGTTCAAGGTCTGCCACGGCGACTTCAACCCCTCCAACGTCATCGTCGGCGACGACGGCCAGCTCTATGTGTGCGACTGGGCACACGCCACCCAGGGCTCCCCTGCTGCCGACGTTGCCACCACCTACCTGCTCTTCGCCCTCAACAGCAAGGACCAGGCTGAGGCCTACCTGGAGCTCTACTGCGACCGCGCCGACATGCCCATGCAGGTCGTGCGTCAGTGGACGAGCATCGTCGCCGCTTCCGAGCTCGCTCGTAAGCGCAACGTGAACGATGAGTTCCTGAAGAACTGGATCGACGTCGTCGATTATCAGTAATATCTGAGCGATTTATTTCGCATCGGAGGCACAAGAAAACCCCGCAGCTCATATGGGCTGTGGGGTTTTCCTTTACCCATCGAGTTTATTCACGCAACAAAATAGACTGCTCCGCATCTCTTCCTAAGAGAGATACGGAGCAGTCCCGCAATTACATCTAATAGCAGAAACGTCGATTAACGGCGGGCCGCCTTAACAAGCTCGGCAACCTTGGCGACGACCTCGTCAATCGCCACGTCCTCGCGCTCGCCCGTGGCACGGTCCTTGAGCTCAACGGTGCCATTCTTAAGGCCACGCTTGCCAAGCACCACCTGATACGGGAATCCCATAAGGTCGTTATCGGCAAACTTAAAGCCGGGACGCTCGTCGCGGTTGTCGACGACGACCTCGATGCCCTCGGCGCACAAGCCCTCGACGATTTGGTCGCAGACGGTTGCGCACTCCTCCTTCTTGGGATCGAGCGGAATCACAGCGACCTCGTACGGGGCAACGGAAACCGGCCAGACGATACCGTGCTCGTCGTTGTGCTGCTCCACGACGGCAGCAAGCGAGCGGGACACGCCCACGCCGTAGCAGCCCATGATAAGCGGCTTCTCCTTGCCGTCCTCGTCCATAAAGGTGGCGCCCATGGCCTCGGAATACTTGGTACCCAGCTGGAAGACCTGCGAGACCTCGATGCCGCGAGCAGCAGAGAGCGGCTTGCCGCAGTGCGGGCAGGGATCGCCGGCAACGACGGTGACCAGATCTGCCCACTCATCGACGGTAAAGTCGCGCTCGGGGCAGGCACCGGTAAAGTGATAATCGACCTCGTTGGCACCGCAGGCCCACTGCTTGGACTCGCGCAGGCTCTCGTCGCACACCAGACGGATGCCCTCGGGCAAGTTAACCGGTCCGATAAAGCCCTTGTGCAGACCGTAGGTCTGGAGCTCCTCGTCCGTCATCATGCGATAACCCTTGCCAAAGACATGCTCGGCCTTGCAGTCGTTGAGCTCATGATCGCCCGGGACGATGGCCACGACGGGCTTGCCCTCGGCATCGATGAGCGCCAGGGACTTGCGCGTGCCGTTCTCGGGGAACCCAAAGAACTTAGCAACGGCCTCAATGGTGCCCATGCCCGGAGTCTCGACCTTGGTAAGCGTACCGTCGCCGGGGCCCTCGGTCACGACGACCTTGGTGCTTGCAGCCTCATCATCGGCGGCAAAACCGCAGTCATCGCAATAGACGAGAGAAGCCTCGCCGGCGTCGGCCAAAGCCATGTACTCGACGGAGGTATCGCCACCGATCTCGCCGGAGTCGGCAACGACGGGCAAGGCCTTGATGTAGCAGCGCTCGCAAATGTTAGCGTAGGCCTGCTTCATCTTGTCATACTCCTCCTGCAAGCTCTCCTGCGTGGCGGAGAAGCTGTAGGCATCCTTCATGATGAACTCGCGACCGCGCATCAGGCCAAAGCGGGGACGGAACTCGTCGCGGAACTTATCCTGGATGTGGTACAGGTTGACGGGCAGCTGTTTGTAGGAGCGCAGCTCGTTGCGCACCAGGGCCGTGACGGTCTCCTCGTGCGTGGGGCCCAGGACGAACTCGCGACCATGACGGTCGTCAAAGCGCACAAGCTCCTTGCCATAGGCATCGATACGGCCGGACTCACGCCACAGCTCGGCATCGACCATGATAGGCATCATAAGCTCCTGGGCGCCGGCAGCATCCATCTCGTCGCGCACGATGTTCTCGATCTTGCGGATCGAGCGCCATGCGAGCGGCAGATAAGAATACAGACCGGCGGCCTCCTTGCGGATCATGCCGGCACGGAGCAGCAGGCGGTGGCTGGCGAGCTCAGCGTCCGCCGGATCCTCTTTAAGCGTCGGCGCATAGAGCTTAGACATATACATTGCTCGAGTCATTTATTTCTCCTCAATAAGTTTGTCGACCTCTGCCATAAGCGCGTCGACAATTTGGTCCTCAGCTACTTTACCAATGATCTGGCCATGCGAAAAGAGCAAGGCCTGACCACGTCCGCAAGCAACGCCCAGATCGGCATCAGAAGCCTCGCCGGGGCCATTAACGGCACATCCCATCACAGCGATCGAAAGCGACGCGGAGTAGTTCTTAAGCCGCTCGGTAACCTCCTCGGCAATGGGAATAAGGTTAACCTGGCAGCGGGCGCACGTGGGGCACGAGACAATCTCGGGGCCACGGCGACGCAGGCCCAACGACTGCAGAATACCCCAGACAACCGGCGGCTCCTCAACCGGATCAGCTGTGAGCGACACACGCATGGTGTCGCCAATGCCTTCGGAAAGCAAGATACCCAAGCCTACAGAGCTCTTGATGGTGCCCTGGAGCTTGGTACCGGCCTCCGTAACGCCCAGATGAAGCGGAACGTGTGGAATCTCACGCGACAGGGCTCGATAGGTATCGAGCGTCGTCTGTACGCTATGGGCCTTGGCGGAAAGCACAATGTTGGTAAACCCACGATCCTCAAAGTGCCGCACAAAGCGCTCGCTAGACATCACGAGCTTTTCGGGCTGCGTGAGGTCATCGCGCTCGGCGATATCCTGCTCAAGCGAGCCCGCGTTCACGCCAATGCGAATCGCGCACCCAGCGGCACCCGCAGCATCAATCACCGCGTCAACCTTGGCCCAATCGCCGATATTGCCGGGATTGATGCGAAGCTTGGCGGCACCCGCCTCGACGGCGCCGATGGCGAGTTTATGGTTAAAGTGAATATCGGCAACGATCGGCACCGGAGACTCGGCACAGATGGTGCGAAAACCCTCAAGCGCGGCCTCGGTGGGCACGCTCACGCGCACGATATCGCAGCCAGCCTGCGCCAACGCGCACACTTGCGCAAGCGTTGCCTGGGCATCAGCGGTATCGGTGCAGGTCATGGACTGGACCACGACCGGAGCGCCGCCACCGATCTGCACGCCGCCCACATGCACGGGGCACGTCAACTCGCGAGGCAAAGGATGGGATAAAGACAATCCAAACACTCCCCTACAGAATAAATCGAAGGATGTCGGAACGAAGCATATAGACAAACAGCAGCACAAAGAGCGCGATGCCCACATAGCTCACAATCGTCTGGACCTTGAGCGGAAGCTCGCGGCCAGCAATCTTTTGAATGATCTCGATGACCAGCTTGCCGCCATCGAGTGGTGGGATGGGCAGCAGGTTCATAAAGCCAAGCGAGAACGAAATGAGGGCGGCAAACGAAAGGAACGTGGCAGGGCCGGCAGCAGCAGCCTGTGAGGACATAACGCTAATGCCCACGATCGAAGAAGACTGATCGAGAATCTCCATCGTATGCTGCGGCTGGAGCAGGCGCATCACGCCCTCCGCTGTCTGCACGACATAGGAGAACGAAAGTCGAGCCGACGTGATGGGGTCTAAACGGACCACCTGCGTAGAGGCATACACACCTAGGCGCTCGTCCTCTTTGAGCGCAACCGCGGTCGAATGCTGCTTGCCGTCACGCTCGTACTCGATGGCGATATCGTCCTTACCGGCAGCCTTACCGATGGCATCGTAAACGTCCATCCAGGTAGAGCACGATACTCCGTCAACCGAAAGGATCGCGTCGCCGCCCTCGATACCCGCCTTGGCGGCAATAGACCCCTCGTCAACCTGACCGATCACGTTGGTATCCATCGGCACGGTGACACCCGCAATAGAGTAGATGCTCATAAGCAGCAAAAAGCCCGTCAGGATATTGACGAGAATGCCCGCAAGCAGCATAAAGGCGCGCTTGAGAAAGCCCTGGCCAAGATAGGTGTGCGAACGCTCTTGTGCAAGGAACTCGGCCTCGCCGCACGGCAGCTCCCACACATCGCCCTCGGTAGTCGCATGCTCTCGATCGAAACGGCGGCCATCAAAGGTGGTATAGCCTGCCGTGTCTCGCGGCAACGTCTGATACTTGGTGGGATAGTAGCTGGGCGAAGGCTTTTCCCCTTCTTCATACCAGGGAGCGATAGAGCCCCAACCCAAGAGCAAGGCGCATGCCTCGAGCACATCCTCCTCGGAAAGCTCGAGCTCGACAGCAAGGTCGGCCACGGTCACACGACCATGACGGTAGATAGCCGCGAGCACGCGATCGGCGCACGAGACATCGGTCGGATCCATACCGCAGATGGCAGCGTAGCCACCCAGCAGCAGCGGGGTCACGCCAAACTTGGTTCCAATGCGACGCGACGTGTAATGGATGTCAAAGCGGCACGGCAGGCCCAAAAAGAACTCGGTCACACGGACGCCGCAGGCACGCGCCGCCAAAAAGTGGCCGCCCTCGTGCAAAAACACGAGGACGGAAAGCATCAGCAGGCCCCAAAAGACCGATGAAAGAACGCTCAGAACAGTATCCATAAAACGAAAAAGCAATCCTTATGGGTTAGGAACGGGTTGCGGCGAGCGCCTGCACAGCTTTTTCACGCGCCCACGCATCGATGTCGCGAAGCTGCTCAAACGAATCGACCGCCTGCATATCGTGGGCATCCATGCAGGATTCCACAATGCGATCGATATCGGTAAAGCTGCAGCCATCGTGCAGGAAGGCATCGACGGCGACCTCGTTGGCGGCATTGAGCACGCACGGCATGGTGCCACCCGTCTTGCCGGCACGCTCGGCCAGTGCCAGACAGCGGAAGGTATCCATGTCGGCAGCATCAAACGTGAGCTGTCCCAGCTCGCGGAAATCGATACGAGGCGCCGGGGTATCCCAACGCTCGGGATACGAGAACGCGAACTGGATGGGAATACGCATGTCGGAAGCACCGAGATGCGCCATCACGGAGCCGTCGGCAAACTCGACCATAGAGTGAATCTTGGACTGACGTTGCACGACCACGTTAATGAAATCGAGGTCGCAGTTAAACAGATGCATGGCCTCAATGCGCTCCAGACCCTTGTTCATGAGGGTGGCGGAGTCGATGGTGATCTTGGCACCCATGGCCCACGTGGGATGTGCGAGGGCATCGGCACGCGTCACGCGATTGAGCTCGTCGCGCGTGCGGCCAAAGAACGGACCGCCCGAGCAGGTGAGCCAAATACAATGAGCCTCGCGTGGGTTCTCCCCCAGATAACACTGGTAGATGGCGGAGTGCTCAGAGTCAACTGGAATAAGCTGGCCCGGTTGCGCCAACGGCATAAGCAAGTCGCCACCGACGACGAGGGACTCCTTGTTGGCAAGGGCAAGACGCTTATTCGAGGTCAAGGCCGCATGGCTCGCTTCGAGCCCGGCAGCGCCCACAATGGCAACAAGCACACAGTCGACATCATCGCGACGTGCGAGCTCACAAACCGCCTGCGCACCAACACCGAGCTCCGTGCCCTCGGGCAGCTCCTGCAGCACGGCGTCCGCACCGTGGGCGGAGTCGGCCACGGCAACGGCCGGAACCGAGAACTCGCGGGCGGCGGCAACGAGCTCCGAGGTGCTGGAATTGACGGACAGCGCCGTTACCTGCAGTCGATCGGCATGCTGACGGCACACGTCGAGTGCCTGCGTGCCGATAGAGCCCGTACAACCCAGGATGGCAACACGAAGGCGTCCATCGGAGCCATACGTCGTCTGGAATGACATTACAGCACGCCCCCGATCATCAAAAGCAGCTGCGCGGTGATGCAGCCGAAGATAAGCGAATCGCTACGATCGAGCATGCCGCCGTGGCCCGGGATAAGGTTGCCGGAATCCTTGACGCCCACGCCGCGCTTGATGCGCGACTCGATAAGGTCGCCGATAACGCCCAGAATGGACACGACCACGCCGCACAGCAGCGCATAGGGCAGGCTGAGCTTGTAGAAATGCGTCGCCCACAGGATGAGCCAAATCAAAACCGAGCCCAGGATGCCGCCGGCAAACCCCTCCCAGCTCTTTTTGGGAGAGATCTTGGGAACCATCTTGTGCTTGCCGATACGGCTACCCACGATGTAGGCAAACGAGTCGGAGACCCAAAGGGACGCGCAAACGCCCACCGAAAGCAGGGCGCCGGCAAAACCGGGCACGGCATCGCGCAGCAGCACGATAGCCGACAGCATAAAGCCAGTGTAGATGGGACCCATGAGCGTCACGGCCACATCAGAGATACGGGTACGCGGCGACCAGACATACCAAATGCCCACAGCGAGCATCAGGGCAAAAAGCAGGGCATTCAGCAACATCGAATCGCCCAACGCCGACAGCGGAAAGAGTACGGCGGCAGCGATACCCATGCGCTCGTTAGCCATCTTGCCATCGAGCCTCGTCATACGGAAAAACTCATAGCAGCACAGACCGCTCATAACAGAAACAAAGATGGCCGTGGGCACGATACCCAAAACCAGGCACAGGATAAAGACAACGGCGTAGACGATACCGGCGGCGGCACGGGTAATAAAGCCCGCCAGCCACGAACCGGTGCCGCTCTTAGCTGCAGGCGCTCCCGCAGTGGCAGCTTTGCGCGCAGGCGTCTTGGGAGCAGATGCCTTGGGACGATCGGACACGATTAAGCCTCCTCGGTCTTGCTCAGACCACCAAACCTACGGTCACGGCCCTGATAGGCCAAAATGGCGTCGACAAGGCCCCAACGATCAAAGTCGGGCCAATAGGTATCGGTGACGTAGAACTCGGAATAAGCCACCTGCCACAGCAGATAGTTCGAAAGGCGCAGCTCACCAGAAGTGCGAATCACAAGCTCAGGATCGGGAAGGCCGGCGGTATAGAGGTGGGAAGCCACCATGTCGTCATCAATTGCGGCAGGATCGATCTTACCGGCGGCAGCGTCGAGTGCGATCTGACGGACAGCGCGGGTAATCTCGGCACGCGCGCCGTAGTTGACGGCAAGCGCCAGCGTCATACCGGTGTGATCGGCGCACTCGTCAAGACCGCGTTCAAAAACGTCGCGGGTCTTCTTGGGCAGCGCGGAAATATCACCCAAAAAGACAACGCGCACGTTTTCGCGCTTCAGAAGCGGCAACTCGTCGATGAACGTCTTGGCAAACAGGTGCATCAAGACGTTGACCTCATGCTGCGGGCGGTTCCAGTTTTCGGTAGAAAACGCATAGGCCGAAAGCACGTCGACGCCCAGGCGCACGCAGGCGGTAATGATCTCGCGCAGCGAGACGATACCCGCCTTGTGGCCCTCAGTGCGTGCAAGACCGCGCGACGCGGCCCAACGACCGTTGCCGTCCATGATGCACGAGATATGGTGCGGAATGTTATTGAGGTCAAGGTCGGAAAAACCGACGCCCGCAGGGGCGTCGGCAAAGTACTCGACCAGTTTATGCTCGTCGTATTGCACCTTAGATCTCCATGACCTCGGCTTCTTTTTCCTTCAGAAGCTCCTCGACCTTGGCGACATACTCATCGGTGTGCTTCTGGACCTTGGCCTGCTCGCGACGGACATCGTCCTCGGTGAGCTCCTCATCGCGCTCGAGCTTGTTGTTGAAGTCGCGACGGATGTTACGGATAGACACCTTGGCCTGCTCGGCGTACTCGCGGCACTCCTTGACGAGCTCGCGACGGCGCTCCTCGGTGGGAGCCGGGAACGGAAGACGAACGACGGTGCCATCGGAGTTGGGGGTAATACCCAGATCGGAAGCGCCGATGGCCTTGACGATAGCATTGATGAGTGCCTTGTCCCACGGCTCGATGAGCAGCATGTGGGCCTCGGGGGTCTTGACGGCGGCAACCTGCGTGACCGGCGTGGGAACACCGTAATAATCGACGGTGATGTCGGACAGAATGTTGGCATTGGCGCGGCCGGTACGGACCTTGGAGAAGTTATGCTTGAGGGACTCGAGCGACTTGTCCATATGGGCGGTGATGTTCTCTGCCATGCTTAATCCTCCTGATAGACGAGCGTGCCGACGGGCTCACCCGCGAGCGCGCGCTTGACGGTGTCCTCGCCATCGATGTTGAGGACCAAAATCGGCATACGGTTATCCTGGCACAGTGCCGTAGCCGTGGAATCCATAACCTGCAGACCGCGGACGAGCACCTCGTGATAGGTAATCTTGTCAAAACGGACGGCATCGGCGCACTTGACGGGATCCTTGTCGTAGATGCCGTCAACCTTGGTGGCTTTAATCAGAATCTCGGCGCCGATCTCGCACGCACGAAGAGCCGCGGCGGTGTCGGTCGTAAAGTACGGATTGCCCGAACCGGCGGCAAAAATAACAACGTTGCCCTTGGAAAGGTGGTTGATGGCGCGACGGCGAATATAGGGCTCGCAGATCTCGTTCATCTGGATAGCGCTCATAACGCGGCAGGGAACATCGTTGTGCTCGAAGGCATCCTGCAGGGCGAGCGCGTTCATAACGGTTGCCAGCATACCCATGTAGTCGGCCTGAGCACGCTCCATGCCACCGGCAGCGCCGGCCATGCCGCGGAAAATATTACCGCCGCCGACAACGACGCCGACCTCATGGCCAACGGCGAGCAGCTCCTTGACCTGCTTGGCAAGATGGTCGGTAACCTTGGGGTCGATGCCATATTGGCCGTCGCCCATGAGTGCTTCGCCGGAAAGCTTAAGAAGCACGCGTTTATATCGGATGTCGGACAAAGCGATTCTCCTTTAATTAGACTCTCAATATGATATCAAAGGCTCTCATAAGAGCCATGAAAAAGCAGGCTGTGAGTAAAACCCACAGCCTGCTCATTACCAGCTACAAGAGCTTATTTACTCGCCACGGACCAGACGGTCAAAGGCAACGACGGTAATGGTGTCGCCGAGCTCCTTGGAGACCTGCTCAGCGTACTTCTTGATGGTGAGGGAGCTGTCCTTGATGAACTCCTGCTCGGTGAGCACGGACTGCTTGTAGAACTTCTCCAGACGGCCGACAGCCATCTTCTCCTGAATAGCCTCGGGCTTGCCGGACTCAGCAGCCTGGGCCATGTAGATCTGCTTCTCGTGCTCGACGGTCTCGGCCGGAACCTGATCGCGGGTAGCGCAGATCGGGGCGACGGCGGCAACCTGAAGGGCAACGTCGTGAGCGAAGGTCTTGAAGGACTCAGCCTGAGCGGTCTCGGCCTTCTCGAAGGCGAACTCGACGAGGACGCCGATCTTACCACCCATGTGGATGTAAGAAGCGAGCGCGCCGTTCTCGGCCTTGCGGGCAGCGAAGCGGGAGATCTTCATATTCTCGCCCATGATGTGAATCATCTCGGTGAGCTCGGAGGAAACGGTCTCCTCGCCCATCGGCTTCTCGAGCAGAGCGTCGACGTCAGCAGGCTCGGTGGTAGCGACAACCTCAGCGACCTTGGAAGCAAAGCCAGTGAACTTGGCGTTGGAGCCAACGAAGTCGGTCTCGCAGGAGAGCTCGAGCAGAGCGCCGGTCTTGCCATCCTCGGAGACGAACGCGGCGACAGCGCCCTCGTTGGTCTCACGGCCAGCCTTCTTGGCAGCCTTGGCAAGGCCGTTCTTACGCAGAACGTCGACAGCGGCGTCCATGTCGCCGTCAGCCTCGACGAGAGCCTTCTTGCACTCCATCATCGGGGAGTCGGTCATCTCGCGGAGCTGCTTGACCATAGCGGCGGTAATCTGGGCCATTGTGGTTCCTTTCAAAGAGATGAAAAAAGAATTAACTAAGACTGATTTACTCGGCCTTGGGCTCAGCGGCCATCTCGGCCTCGGAGACCTGCTCCTTGCCGGAGCCAGCAAGGCAGGCGTCAGCCATGAGCTCGCACATAAGGGTGACAGCGGAGATAGCGTCATCGTTGCAGGGGATGCCGTACTCGACCTCGTCGGGATCGGAGTTGGTGTCGATCAGAGCGACGACGGGGATGTTCAGGCGCTGAGCCTCCTTGATGGCGTTCTCCTCGCGCTTGGTGTCGATGACGAAGAGAGCCTGGGGCAGACCCTTCATGTCGCGAGCGCCACCGAGGTTGGTCTGGAGCTTGGTGAGCTCCTTGCCGAGAACAGCCTGCTCCTTCTTGGGCAGAACAGCCATGCGGCCGTCCTCGACCATGGCCTCGAGCTCCTCCATGCGGTTGATGCGGGAGCGGATGGTGACGAAGTTGGTCAGCATACCGCCGAGCCAACGCTGGTTGATGTAGGGCATGTTGGCGCGCTCAGCAGCGTTCTTGACGGCCTCCTGAGCCTGCTTCTTGGTGCCGACGAACAGCACGTTGCCACCCTTGGCGACGTTCTTGACGAAGGTGTAGGCTTGGTCGGCGTCGAGGATGGTCTGCTTGAGGTCGAGGATGTAGATGCCGTTGCGCTCACCGAAGATGAACGGCTTCATCTTAGGGTTCCAGCGACGGGTCTGGTGACCGAAGTGGCAGCCGGCCTCGAGCAGGGTGCGGATATTAATCTTGGTAGCCATGTTAAACCTCCTGTGGTTTGCCTCCGCGCGGGGTCATCCTCCAAAACCAACCCGGACATGTGCTACCAAAGCCCGGGCACCACGGTATGAAGTAGCCGCGCGTGCGTGATAAAAACATGTTGCCGTGAAGCAACCCGATGAATGATAGCAGGAATGCATCTTCCTGCCAACCCGCAATCAAAACCACACACCTGAGCGCGGCGCGGGACGTCCCAGCCACTATTCGCCGCGGGGATGGGCTTGAGCCACGGCACGTTTGAGCCGATCGGGTGTGAGATGCGTGTAGATCTGCGTCGTGGACAGGCTCGCATGACCTAGCAGCTCTTGAACCGAGCGCAGGTCCGCACCGCCCTCGAGCAAATCGGTCGCAAAGGTATGGCGCATCGCATGCGGGGCAATGTCGGCCGGAATGCCGGCGAGCGTCGCCAGCGTATGGAACCGCCGCCTGAGCATGGCGGCACTCATGCGATTGCCGCGCGCCGATATAAGCAGCGAATGCGGCCCGGTAGCGGGGTCACGGCGCTTTGCCTGAGCGAGCAACTCCGGCCTCCCCTCCTCAATATAGAGACGCGTCGCCTCGAGTGCGCGACGATACAGAGGGACGATACGCTCCTTGCTCCCCTTGCCCCAAAGTCGCAGCGTTCGCTCGGACCAACCAATAGACTCCACGTTGAGCGCCGCGAGCTCCGAGATTCGCGCGCCGGAGGCATAGAGCAACTCAAGCATCGCCGCATCGCGCAGTCCCGCGGGCGTCGAGGTATCAGGCGTCTTGAGCAGCGCCTCAACCTGCTGGGTCGTAAGGACGCCCGGCAGGTCACGTGGCAGCTTGGGCGATGCGATCGCCGAGACCGCATCGCCCTCGACAATCCCCTCGGCAGCCATCCAGCGATAGAGAGATCGAATAGCCGACAGGTGCGCCGCAAGCGTTCGGGGAGCCACCTGCTCACGCGAAAGCTCGGCAAGATAGCGACGAATGGTGCGCACGTCGGCAGCGAAAGCATCAATATTCTCGCGCTCGCACCAGACAGCAAAGCGCTCTAGCCTCGAGCCATAGGCCGTCACCGTGTTGGGAGAAAGTCCCTCAACACGTGCGATATAGGCGATAAACGAGTCGACGGTGTCGTACAGGTCAAAGGCTATGACCGGTCGCCTCCAAACAAGTCGGAGCGCGTGGCCAAGTAGGCATCAAGGGCCTCGAGGGCGCGATCCGCATAAGCCTGATAGCGGTCGCGTTTGCTGCGGCGCTTACCATCCTCGAGTGGCGGCACCAGGCCAAAGTTGACATGCATAGGCTGATAGCCCACGGTGGCAGGATCGGTCGCATAGCCCACGAGCGCACCCAGGGCGCCCACACGCGGCAACTCGACGCCCGCGGCACCGATAGCCTCGGCATAGGTGTTGAGCGCCGCGAGCAGACCTGTCGCCACGGCTTCCATGTACCCCTCGGTGCCGGTGATCTGACCGGCCAGGCGCACGCCGGTACCGGGCACGGCAAAGGTGCTATCGAGCACGTGAGGGGCGTCGACAAAGGTATTGCGGTGCATGACACCGTAGCGGAAGAACTCAGCGTTCTCCAGGCCCGGCACCATATGGAAGACGCGCTTCTGCTCGCCAAAGGTCAAGTTGGTCTGGAAGCCCACCAGGTTATAGGCGGTCTTCTCCTTGTTCTCGGCACGCAGCTGAATCGCCGCCCAGGGGCGACGTCCGGTACGCGGGTCGGTGAGGCCGACGGGCTTCATGGCGCCAAAGCGAATGGCGTCCTTGCCGGTGCGCGCAACTTCCTCGGCAGGCTGGCAGGCTTGGAACAGATCGCCGCCCTCAAAGTCTTTGAGCACCACGCGGTCGGCCGTGGTAAGCGCCTCGATAAAGGCCTCGTACTCCTCCTTGTTGAGCGGAGCGTTGAGATAGTCGCCGCTCCCCTGTTCCTCGTAGCGCGACTGCGAGAACAGCACGTCCATATCGAGCGTGGAGGCATCGACGATCGGCGCCGCCGCATCAAAGAATGCCAGGGCATCGCCACCGACGAGCTTCATAACCTCTTCGCTCAGCGCCGGTGAACACAGCGGGCCCGCGGCAATGACCACGTGACCCTCGGGAATCTGTGTGACCTCACCGTGCACGACCTCGATATTGGGACGAGCGGCAACCTCGGCCTCGACAAGCTCGGAAAACTTGACGCGGTCGACCGCCAAGGCGCCACCGGCGGGAACAGCCGCGCGATGGGCGCAATCGAGCAGGACTGAACCCATGCGCTCAAGCTCGGCCTTCAGCAAACCAGCCGCGGAATCCGGACGGGTCGACTTAAACGAATTCGAGCAGACGAGCTCTGCCAGGTGATCGGTATGGTGAGCCGGGGAGCTCACCTGGGGGCGCATCTCGCACAGCTTTACGGCAAAACCGCGATCTGCCAGCTGGATCGCGCACTCCGAACCCGCCAGACCGCCACCGATAACTGTCACCTGATCGAACTGCATCTGCAAACACCTTTCTAATTGACACGTTTTCCATTGTGACCGAAGGGTGTCTGGGCGTGAAGGGCAAACTTGGAGGGCGCATACCTTCCATCTATCATGCGCTCGATAAGACCCTCGAGTTCAAGCGAACCCAAGAGTTTGAGTACGCCGACAGCATCGAGCGAGACGAGCGCCGCGATGTCGTCGACCTTGAGCGGAGAGGCGATGAGCGCATGCATCACGGTCTGCTGCGTTGGATCCAGGTCGGCAATGCCGGGAGCATCGGGGCGCGAGTAGCGCAGGGTTCCGTAGATGCGTGAGATAGCCATCTCGATAGATTCCTCGTCGACGATGCAGCAGGCACCGTTCGCAATGAGGTAATTCGTGCCACGCGACTCGGGCGATAGGATCGACCCCGGCACGGCAAGAAGTTCGCGCCCCAAATCCATAGCAGCCTCGGCTGTGGAAAACGTCCCAGAAGGCATACCCGCCTCGGATACAAAGAGGGCTTGCGACAGGGCCGCGATTACGCGATTGCGCCGCGGAAAGGCGAACTTGCGCGGACCCATGCCCCACGGAGAGATCGACACGACCGCGCCACCCGTATCAAGCGTGCGCGTAATCAGCCCCGCGCTCGAACGCGGGTAGACCACGTCGGCGCCCGTCCCCAGCACCACAACGTGTTTGCCGCCGGCGTTGACCGCAGCCCAACCCGAGGCCTGGTCACAACCGACCGCACCGCCCGAAACTACCGTCACTCCCGCCTCAACCGCCACCTTCGCCGCAAGCTCTGCCACGGCAAGACCATACGGCGAGGCCTTTCGCGCACCGATGATGGAGAGCGCGGGCGTCGAAAGCGCCTCGGGGTTGCCGCGCACATAGAGCGTCTGAGGTACATCAGAAAGCTCCAAAACGGTCTCGGGATACAACGCGTCACCTGGATGCAGCTCGAAGGTCCCCTCAGCCATCATTGGTCCCTCCTTCCCTGGTACATCGCCGCCTCGAGCACGTGGTCCTGCGTCACCTGCTCGCTCTCGGCGACATCTGCGATCGTGCGCGCAATGCGAACAAGGCGCACGATGCCACGCCCTGTGAGATGCGTGCGCTTCGACAGGCCGAGCACACACTTCTCCGCCGCATCATCGAGCTCAAAGGTCGAAACGACGCCGTCAATGGACCGTGTCTCGTCATCCTCGGCCTCGGCATCCGCATCGTCCATGCGGGATTCGCGCCAAGCGCGAAAGGCGCGACCGCGCACAACGTAGTCACGTAACTCGGCCGACGACATGCCCTCCGCACCCTCGATAATCACTTGAGGGTCGGGACGGGTCACATCGATCATCATGTCGATACGGTCGGCCAAAGGACCGCGCAGTTTAGACCGATAGCGCTCGACCATCGCCGCCGAGCAGCGACACGGCACCTCGCGATCGCCCAAAAAGCCGCAGGGGCAGGGATTGCCCGCAGCCAGCAGCTGAAAGCGCGACGGGAAGGTAAAAGCCCCGTCGACGCGTACGATCCTCACGTAGCCGCGCTCGATGGGCTGACGCAGCGTCTGCAGCACGCCAGTGGGAAACTCGGCAAGCTCGTCCAAAAAGAGCACGCCGCCATGAGCAAGGCTGATCTCACCCGGGTGCACCGGGCGCCCGCCGCCGATAAGGCCTGCGGTCGAAATACTGTGGTGGGGACTGCGGAAGGGGCGGTGCCCCGCCAACAAGCCATCAATGTTCTCACCCAAAACCGAATGGATGCACAGTGCCTCCTGCTGATCCTCAACGGAAAGCTCGGGCAGGATGCCGGTCATACGGCGTGCGAGCATCGTCTTGCCCGATCCCGGAGACCCGATCATGAGCAAGCCGAGTTCTCCTGCCGCCGCAAGCGCCATGCCGCGTTTAGCGACTTCCTGCCCCAGCACGTCGGCATAGTCGAGCTCAGGCTCAAAGGTCGCCTCGACGCCCTCGGAATCCAAGTAGTGCCGCGCGGCATCGCCCATACCATGAGCAAGCTGAGACAAATGATCGATGAATCCGCAATCCACGCCCGCGAGTGGCACATGCTGGTCTGACCTGCCGGCGATAAAGGACAGCCCCAAATCACGCGCCAATAACTGAAACGCCACCTCGCCCTTGACAGGAAGCACCGTACCGTCCAAGCCAAGCTCGCCGGCGATAAGACAACGATCGAGGTTGTCGCGGGGAATCTGCCCATCGGCCGCCAATACCGCGATGGCGATGGGCAGATCAAAGCCGCTACCGGTCTTGCGGATATCGCCGGGCGCCAGATTGACCGTAATGCCCGAGCGCGGGATCTCGAACCCGGCGGAGCGCATCGCGCAGCGAATACGACCGAGCGACTCCATCACCTCCATACTCGGTATGCCGAGCATCTGGATGCCCGGAACGCCGCCGGCAAGCGAGACCTCGACCGTGACGGGAATCGCCTCGACGCCGCGGATGCAGGCCGCGTGAACGGCAAACGTCTCGAACGCCATCACGACACCTGCCAATCGAACGCGTTGTACTGGTGCTCGATCTCGGCGATATGCCCGCCGCGAATGGTAACGCCCACGGCATCGAAGCGAATCGCCTTGAGCGGATAATGCTCCATGAGATAGCAACTTGCGATGCGGCGGTAGCGACGTTGCTTTTGGGCGTCCACGGCCTCCTCGGGAAAGACCCGCGTGCTGCAATCCAGCGCAACGCGTCTGGTCTTGACCTCGGCCATCACCACGACATCGTCGAGCTCATCGAGCAGCACCAGGTCGGCCTCGCCCTCGGTGCAACGATAACCCTGCTCCAGCAAGGTGTAGCCGCGCTCGTTAAAGTAGTCGATGGTGATCAGCTCGCCCAGCATGCCCAGCTCGCGAGGACTGAGTCCCTTGATAAACTCGGGCGTCATCGCCCCGCAGTCGAGCTTGCCGTTTTCCCAACACTCCTTGAGCTGCTGCGTCTTACTCTTTTTGCTTGCGGCACTCATGGGGTCTCCTTTCCCGCACACTGCATTGCCCCGATGATGAGAGCACCTTTCATGCGGGTAAGTACCGGAAGCAAACCAAAAGCTGACCAAATGCCGTCAAAAAACGGGCCGTACGCAGCAATGGTGTTGCATACGGCCCGCTACCAGCAGGTTTATAAAACCCCAGAGGTCCCTGTCTCCACAATTGACCTAGAAAAGGCGCTCAGTCTGCAGAAAGTTTCCGCAAAAGCTCACGCGGTGCAGCGGACAAAGTCCATGTTTGCGAATGGCCTCGATGTGCTCGGGGCTCGCATAGCCCTTCGACTCGGCCAGATGGTACTCGGGGTACTCGGCGTCGTACTCGACCATCATCTCATCACGCGTGACCTTGGCCATGATGGACGCCGCGGCGATACAGGCGATCTTGGCATCGCCCTTCACCACGTCGCGCTCATTGGGAACGGCGCCCAAGGGGTTGCCATCCATGAGGACGCAGTCGGGTTCAAGTCCCGTATCGGCCACGGCGCCCGCGACGGCAACGCGGATGGCGCGGGCCATACCCATCTCATCGATATCCTTAGGCGCGATATGGCAAAAACCAATCGCCGTCGCCACCTCGGCAATCTTCACAGAGAGCAGCTCGCGGCGCGCCGGCGTGAGCTTTTTGGAATCGTTGATGCCCCAGACGCGCGGCTCCATGGGAAGGCACACGGCACACACGGTTAAGGGACCCGCTACCGAGCCACGGCCCACCTCGTCGACACCAACGACCACCCCATCGCCGCCAAGCTCATGCATAAGCTCGTACATGCCATTGACGCGCTCGCGCTCGGCAACCTCTTTGGAATGGCGTTTGAGGGCGCGTTCACAAGCCTTGATCACCTGCTGGCGCGGGTCCTCGCGATAATGCTCCACGAGGGCGGGGATCTCCTCAAACGTTGCGCTCGCCAGCTCTCCGGCAACCTGCGATGCCGAAACCGAGCTCGTCATATTGGCCATACCAGGCCCTCCTTGCATGCAAATCAGATAAAAAGAAGGGCCACCCGAAGGTGACCCTTACGTCCAAACGAGTGGACAGACGCTGCGATCTTCTTAGCGCTTCTCGGGGATGCGAGCAGCCTTGCCCACCTTGTCGCGGAGGTAGTACAGCTTGGCGCGACGGACGCGACCATGACGAACGACCTCGAGCTTGGCGATCTTGGGGCTGTGAAGCGGGAAGGTACGCTCAACACCGACACCGAAGGACATCTTGCGGACGGTGAAGGTCTCGCGGGCACCGGCGCCGGCCATGCGGATGACGTCGCCCTGGAAGACCTGGATGCGCTCGCGGTCGCCTTCCTTAATGCGGTAGTGAACCTTGACGTTGTCGGCGACGCGAACCTGAGGAATGTCCTCGCGGATCTGCTGACGCTCGATTGCGCGGATGTAATCCATGTGCAATTCCTTACTCTTCTAGAGGTGCCGTACCACTCTGGCCGGCACGTAGTTGAACAAACGTATTCGAGTATACACGCGCGGGTTTCTGCTGCAAGAACAATTTTTTACGCAGACAAAAAGACAAAACCCGCACATGATAACCGTCCGCCTCACGAATGAGACGGACGGCATGAGGGGGGGCTACGTTAGGCGTCTGAACCCAAAACGTTAGGCGGAGCGCTTCGCCTCGAGCTTGGCCTGGGCGGCAGCCAGGCGTGCGAGGGGCACGCGGTAGGGCGAGCAGGACACGTAGTCCACGTCGGCCACATTAAACAGACCCTTGATGGACTTGGGGTCGCCGCCGTGCTCGCCGCACACGCCAAAGTGCATGTCGGGGTTGGTGGCGCGGCCCTTCTCGACGGCCATGCGCACCAGCTCGAGCACCGCCGTGTCAATGGTCTCGAAGGGGTTGTCCTTCAAGATCTTCTTGTGCATGTACAGCGGGATGAACTTAGCCTCGGCATCGTCACGAGAGAAGCCGAAGGTGGTCTGGGTGAGGTCGTTGGTGCCAAAGCAGAAGAAGTCGGCATGATGCGCGATCTCGTCAGCGACCATGCAGGCGCGTGGCAGCTCGAGCATCGTGCCCACGGGAATATTGAGCTCGACGCCCTCCTCGGCAGAAACCTCGGCGATTACCCGCTCGATGACCTCGCGGGTCTGGACATGCTCCGCCGTGATGGAGACGAGCGGAACCATGATCTCGGGTCGCGGGTCGACGCCCTCCTTGATAAGGCGGGCAGCAGCCGTGGCGACGGCGCGAACCTGCATGAGTGGCAGATCGCTAAAGACGACGGACAGGCGAACGCCGCGCAGGCCGAGCATGGGGTTCGACTCGACCATGCCGTCGATACGACGCAGGCGGGCGCGCAGGGCTGCAAGCTCTTCCTCGCTGGCGCCGGCGGCTTCCTTCTTGGTGATGGCGACCTCGAGCTCGCGAGGATTATCCAGGAACTCATGAAGCGGCGGATCGAGCAGGCGGACGACCACATCGCGACCGGACATGGTCTTGAACATCGCCAGGAAGTCCTCGGTCTGAACCTTGAGCAGGTCGGCCAGGGCCTGCTGCTTCACGGCCTCATCGTCAGACAGGATAAAGCTCTGGATGATGTTCTTGCGGTCGCCCAGGAACATGTGCTCGGTGCGGCACAGGCCAATGGCCTCGGCGCCAAACTCGAGGGCGAGCTCGGCATCCTCAGGATTGTCGGCGTTGACGCGCACATGGTTGGCATGGCCACAGGTCTCGTCCAGGCGAATCTCGTCGGCCCAGGACAGGATGGTGTCCAGGTCGCCGGTAAGCTCGGCGGAGACCAGGTCGACGGGACCATCGACGACGATGCCCTGGGTGCCGTCGATGGAGATGACATCGCCCTCGTGCAATACGCGGTCGCTGCCCTCGATGCGCACGACCTTCTCGGCGGCGTCGATGTGGAAGCGCTCAACGCCGCAGACGCAGGGCGTACCCATGCCGCGGGCGATAACGGCGGCATGGCTCGTCTTGCCACCGTGGCTGGTCAGGATGCCCTCGGCGGCGACCATGCCCTTCAGGTCGTCGGGGTTGGTCTCCCAACGAACCAGAATGACCTTGTGACCCTCGGCGGAACGCGCGACGGCGTCGTCGCTCGAGAACACGACCTCGCCCACGGCGGCACCGGGGCTGGCATTAAGACCGCTGGCGAGAGCCTCGTACATCTTGGAGGCGTCAAACTGCGGGTGAAGGAGCTGGTCGAGTTGCGCGGGATCGATGCGGCTCACGGCCTCTTCGCGGGTGATCAGGCCTTCCTCGACCATTTCGATAGCGATGCGCAGGGCGGCGGTGGCGGTACGCTTGCCCACGCGGGTCTGGAGCATCCAGAGCTTGCCCTGCTCGATGGTGAACTCGATATCGCACATATCGCGGTAATGATCCTCGAGCGTCAGGAACACGCGCTCGAGCTCCTCACCTGCGGACTCGAGGCCCGGGGTGGTCTTGAGGTCGGCGATAGGCTCGGTGTTGCGGATACCGGCGACGACGTCCTCGCCCTGAGCATTAACCAAAAAGTCACCGTAGAACTCCTTGGTGCCGTCGGCCGGATTACGCGTAAAGGCGACGCCTGTCGCAGAGGTCTCGCCCTTGTTGCCAAAGGCCATGGCCTGCACGTTGACGGCGGTGCCGAGGTCGTCGGAAATGCCATGCTGCTTGCGGTAGATGCAGGCACGCTCGTTCATCCAGCTGCCAAAGACGGCCTGAATTGCAAGGCGTAGCTGAAGCTCCGGGTCGTGCGGGAAAACGGGCTTGCCGTCAGCGACCTCGAGCTCGGGATACAGGGAGGCATCGACGTTCTCGGAGAAGATGCCCTTAAAGGTCTCGACGAGTTCCTGCAGGTCCTCGGCCGAAAGCTCGGAATCGACGCGAACGCCGGCGACCAGACGGGCCTGGGTCAGGGCGTTCTCGAACAGGTCGGCGTCAACGCCCATGACGACATTGGAAAACATCTGGATAAAGCGGCGGTAGCTATCCCAAGCAAAACGCGGGTTCTGCGTCTGCGCGATGAGGCCCTGGACGGAATCGTCATTGAGGCCCAAGTTGAGGACCGTGTCCATCATACCGGGCATGGAGAACGGAGCGCCCGAACGAACCGACACGAGCAGCGAATCGGAGGCGTCGCCGAGCTTCTTGCCGCAGCGGGCCTCGAGGTCCGCCTCGGCGGCAACGATCTCATCGAGTGCGCCCTCGGGCCACACGTTGCCGGCACCGGAGTACTCGACGCAAGTCTGGCAGGTAATGGTAAAGCCACCGGGAACCGGCAGGCCGATACGGCTCATCTCGGCAAGGTTAGCGCCCTTGCCACCAAGCACGAAGTTCATGGACTTGTCGCCCTCGGTGACACAGGTGCCCTGGGCGTCGGTTCCAAAACGGTAAACCCTCTTGCAATCGCTCACGATACTTCCCCTTCCATGCACTTACGCGCACGACCGTGGTAACGAATCGACCCGCCAGATGCGGGCCGTGAGGGAACTATACGGCGGGTTTTGAGCGGGCTTAAGCAGAGGATGCGCGGTTTGGTAAACGTGCTAAAACTGGCGGTAAACGGTAGGTAAAGGTGGTTACCTTATGAAGATACCATTGTAAGAAGGTGCAGGTCAGATGCGATATTTTTGCTAAATCGCTTTATCAAAATGCTGCTACTATTAGGCTCGACGGGCGGCGCGGCGGGCACGGGCTTCTTGGATTTCCTCCAAGTGGCTAATGATCTCGGCAGCGCTTTCCTCGATGGCCTTGCCGTCGGTACGCACCACAAAGCAGCCTAGGCGCTTCATGAGGGCACGGGCTTCCTCGAGCTCGCTGTGCACGCTCTCGGGCTCGGCATAGGAGCCGGCAACGGCACGGGCGTAGTCATCGCCCAAGCGGCTATCGCGAATCTCGGAAATAACGTCGACGGTCGAAATCAGGCCAAACAAACGCATCGGGTCGACCTCGTAAATTGACTTGGGCGGCTCCATGCCATGGGCCAACGGAACATTGGCAACCTTGTAACCTTGAAAGGCCAAAAACATCGACAGCGGCGTCTTGGACGTGCGCGATACGCCCAGCAGCACGATATCGGCACCCGACAGATCGTCGCAGCCGCGCCCGTCATCGTGCTCAACGAAATACTCCATGGCCTCGATACGATGGAAATAGCGGTCATCGGTCTTGTGAATCACGCCCGCAACGCCCTTGGGCGGCACACCGATGAGCGACGACAGCACGGCGAGCGTCGGGCCGATCAGGTCGACCGAACGGATATGCAGCATGCCCAGGTAATCGAGCACACGGGCGCGAAGCGCCGGATCGACAATGGTGTGGAACACGGCAATATCGCGATGATCGGCATCGACGCGCGGACCCACAAACGACTTGACCTGCTCCACCGAGTTCACCTTGGGCAGGCGCAAGAGACGAAAAGCCCCTTCATCAAATTGCCCGGACGCCGCAAGCACCACCTCACAAGCGGTATCACCGAGCGAGTCGGAGATAACGATAACGGTGGGACGAGCGGTGACCGGGCAATCCATGCGGGGCTCCTTTTGCGCTTATGCGCAGGCTGGCTTACTTTTTGCGAGCAAGCTCACCGATGTTTGCGATGCCGGAGAAAACGGCCTCGAAGCGGTTGAGCAGCTTAAGGCGATTATCGCGAAGCTGCTCGTCCTTATCCATGACCATAACCTCGTCGAAGAAACGGTCGATGGGCGCGCGCAGGGCGGCGAGGGCAGCAAATGCGGCCGGGTAATCCTCGGCAGCGAGGGCGGCATCTACAGCGGTCTGAGCAGCCTCGGAGGCATCGGCAAGCGCGAGCTCGACCTCGCCCATCAGGCTGCGGTCGTACTCCACACCCAGCTCGGGCTTGGAGATATGCGCGGCACGGGCATAGGCCGTCGCCAGGTTGTCAAAGGTCTCGGCGTCGTTCTTGCGGGCCTCGTCGAGGGCGGCGCAGCGGGCGAAGAAGACGGACGGAGCGATGATGTGCACCGCGGAGACGGCGGCAACGGTATCGGCCGGGACCTTTTCGTCGCGGGCCATGCTCACCAGGCGGCCATGGAAGAAGTCACGAACCTGCTGGGCGACCTCGGCGGCGTCGAACTCAATGCCCCGCTCACTGTAGAGCTCGAGGGCGAAGTCGATGAGCGACGTGGGGTCGATCGGCAGGCGGTCGCGTAGGATGTTGATGATGCCGATAGCGGCACGACGCAGCGCGTAGGGGTCGGAGGAGCCGGTCGGGGGCTCGCCAATGGCAAAGATACCGGCGATGGTATCGAGCTTGTCGGCGCAGGCCACGATGCAGCCAGCGGTGCCCTCGGGCAGCTCGTCACCGGCAAAGCGGGGACGATAATGATCGCGAATGGCGTGGGCGACCTCGTCGTTCTCCCCCATCGCGGTGGCGTAGTAACCGCCCATCACGCCCTGCTGGCTCGTGAACTCGACGACGGCGTTGGATACCAAGTCGGCCTTGCACAGGTGCGCGGCGCGAGCGGCATCGGCGGCCAGGTGGGCGCCCAGATGGGCCTCGCGAGCGATGGCAAGCGCGAGTTGCTCAATGCGCTCGGACTTGGCGAGCACGCTACCGAGCTTCTCCTGGAAGGCGACCTTGGCCAGACGCTCGCGGAACTCGTCGAGGGAGATCTTCAGGTCCTCCTCGTAGAAGAACTTGGCATCGTCCAGACGGGCACGCACAACGCGCTCGTTGCCGTCGATCACTCGCTCGGCGTTCTCGGGCTTGCTGTTGGAGACGACCACGAACTCACGCGTGAGTTTGCCCTCGCCGTCATAGATCGGGAAGTAGCGCTGGTTGGTGAGCATGGACTCGCAGATAATCTCGTGCGGGACCTTGAGGAACTCCTCATCGAAGGTACCGACGAGCACCGTCGGCCACTCGCAGAGGTTGATAACCTCCTCAAAGACCTTCTTGGGCGTATCGACATGGCAGCCGGGACGGGCAGCCTCGACCTCGGCGATACCGGCAAGGATGGCCTCACGACGACGCTCGGCAGAAAGCACGCCGGCGTCCTCAAGCACCTGCTCGTAGACGGCGGGGCTGGCAACCACATGGTCACCGGGGCCAAGCACGCGATGACCACGCGTGGTGTTGCCGCTCGTCACGTCGGCAAACGACACGGGCACAACATCCTCGCCCAAAAGGCAGCAGATCCAACGGACCGGGCGCACGAACGTCGCGTGCTCGTGACCCCAGCGCTGGCTGCGGTAGTTGGGCCACTGCAGGCCGGCGATGGTCTTCTCGCACAGAGCGGTCAGAATCGGCGTAGCCGGTGCGGAGGGAATGTTCTTCTCGGCGAACACGTACTCGCGGCCGTCGGTGTCCTCGCGACGGACCAGGTCCTCGGCAGCCACACCGCACTTGCGGGCAAAGCCCTGGGCGGCCTTGGTGGCGTTACCGTCGGCATCAAAGGCAATGTTTGCCGCGGGGCCGCGCTTGACCTCGTGAACCTCGTCGGTCGCGGTGGCGACGTCGGCAACGAGCGCAGCCAGGCGGCGCGGGCTCGAGATCACGCGGACCTCGCCGTGGGCCAGACCGGCCTCGTCGAGACCCTTGGCGATCATGGTGCCAAGCTGCTTGACGGCATTGTTCAGCGGTGCGGAGGGCATTTCTTCCGTACCGATCTCAAACAGGAAATCCTTAGCGTCTGCCATGGCTTACGCCACCTCGCCTTCCTGGTCGGCATTCTCGTTGACTCCGGCGACCTCGGCCATGTAGGCCTCGCAGCACGCCTTGGCGACGGCGCGGACGCGCAGGATGTAGTTGGCACGCTCGACCGCGGACAGCGCGCCACGGGCATCGAGCAGGTTGAACGCATGGCTGCACTTCATGACGCAGTCGTACGCCGGCAGCGGCAGCTTGCGCTCCAGACAGGAGTGGCACTCGGCCTCGTAGTCGTCAAACTTCTGACGCATCATCTCGACGTTGGCGACCTCAAAGTTGTAGGCGCTGAACTCGCGCTCGTTCTCGAGGAACACGTCGCCATAGGTCATGGGCGTGCCGTCGGGCAGGTAGCTCCACACCAAGTCGTAGACCGAGTTGACGCCCTGCGCATACATGGCGATGCGCTCCAGGCCATAGGTGATCTCGACGGGCACGGGGTCGACCTCGATGCCGCCCACCTGCTGGAAGTACGTAAACTGCGTGACCTCCATGCCGTTGAGCCAGACCTCCCAGCCAAGGCCCCAGGCGCCGAGCGTCGGGCTCTCCCAGTCGTCCTCGACAAAGCGGACGTCATGGTCGTTGGGGTCCAGGCCAATGGCGGCAAGAGACCCCAGGTAGAGCTCCTGGGCGTTGACCGGCGACGGCTTGATGAGCACCTGGAACTGATAGTAGTGCTGCATGCGGTTGGGGTTCTCGCCGTAGCGGCCGTCGGCGGGACGGCGGCAGGGCTGCGCATAGCAGGTGCGCCACTCGGCGGGACCGAGCGAGCGCAGCGTGGTCGCGGTATGGAAGGTACCGGCACCGACCTCGGAGTCATAGGGCTGCATAATGACGCAGCCCTGCTCGCCCCAGTACTGCTGGAGGCGCAGGATGATGTCTTGGAAGGAAAGCGATGAAGCGTTCATGCCTCTAATATCCCCTCGTCGAAACGATTACACGGTTAGGTACTGTACTATAGCGGTTTTTAGTCGATAGCGCCCAGACGGTTGAGCGGCCAGTAACGCACGAGCGCCACGGCGATCAATTCGGAGCGGTCGACCGGGCCAAAGTAGCGGGAGTCAGCAGAGTTCTCGCGGTTGTCGCCCATCACCCACACGCACCCGTCGGGAACGGTGTAGGGATAGCTTACCTGAGCGCCGGGCGCTTGGACCGAAAGTGGCCAGCTCATGCCCGTCGTATAGTCCTCGTCGAGCGCTTGGCCGTCAACGACCACCTTGCCATCCTGCAGGTCGACCGTCTGCCCGGCCGTGGCAATAACACGCTTGACAAGAACATCATGCTCGGAGGTGCCATCGGGGTTGTGAAACACCACGATATCGCCCTGCTTGACGGGCTGACCGAGCTCGAGGCTCACCTTTTGTGCCAGGATCTGGTCGCCAATCTCGATCGTGGACTCCATGGAACCGGTGGGTACCACAAAGGGTTCGACCACAAACGAGCGAATCAAGAAGGTAGCGACCAGTGCGATCGCGACGACCACGATCCACTCAAACGCACCCTTTAGCACGGAATGCTGCGATGGAACCATCCTCACTCCTCGCTCTGCGAATACGAAGCGTCCAGAATCTCCTGCGCGTAAGCACGCTCCTCGGGCGTGAGCCGCGCTGTCTCGATCAGGTCGGGACGCCAGCGGCAGGTGCGCTCGATGGCATTCTTACGGCGCCAGGCATCGACCTTGGCGTGATCGCCGCTCACAAGCACCGGCGGCACGCCCTCGCCGTTGAACTCGGCGGGGCGGGTGTACTGCGCGTACTCGAGCAGTCCTCCGTCCTCGGCGGTCGAGAACGACTCGTCGACGTTGCTCATCTCGTCGCCCAGGGCGCCGGGAATCAGGCGTACGACGGCATCGGCAACGACCATGGCAGGCAGCTCGCCGCCCGTAAGCACGTAGTCGCCGATCGACAGACGCTCATCGGCATACGCATACGCACGCTCGTCGACGCCCTCGTAGCGACTGCACACAAACAGCAGGCGCTCACTTTTGAGCAGGCGCTCGGCCACATGCTGCGTAAAAGGCTCGCCACAGGGGGTAAAGAACACAACCGTGGGCTTGGGACCCTCGGAGCTAATAGCCTCGATGGCCTCTGCGATAGGCTCGACCTTCATGAGCATGCCCTGCCCGCCGCCGTACGGCTCGTCATCGACGGTACGATGGCGGTCGTGCGTCCAGTCGCGCAGGTTATACGCCTTAAAATCAAAAAGGCCGGCCTTGCGGGCGCGGCCCAAGATCGATGTGGACATGACGGGCTCAAACATCTCGGGAAAGACCGAAAGGGTCTCGATCAGCATGTTTTCCTCCCTACTTGTCCATATCGATCAGGCCGTCCATAACGTGGACGGAAATTGTTCCTGTGTCGGGAAGATCGAGCACGACCTGCTCGATCACGGGAATCAGTACCTCGCCGTACCGATCACCCTCGACAACCCAAACATCGTTAGCGGGCGTCGACATAATCTCGACGATCGTGCCGAGCGAACCGAAGCGCTCGTCGACCACCTCACGACCCAACAGGTCGGTATAGGCAGCGTCGAGCGAATCGAGCTCAAAGTCGTCACGATTTGCTAGCACGTAGCATCCCGTGATGCCCTCGGCGGCCGTCAAGTCGTCAATGCCCTCAAACGAGACCAGATCGCCATCGCCCGTATCGGTGACGGACACGACCGTGCAAAAGCGGTCGCGCTTGAGCGCCGGCGGCGTCAGGGCGACGCGCATGCCCGGCTCTAATACAGAAGGAAGCCCCCGCAGCGGCTGCGCGAGGACCTCCCCCTTCCTTCCGTGCGGCTTGACCACACGGGCGATGTTTTTGTACTGGGACCTCAAGGTCCTAGCCCAGAACCTCTACCTCGACAGCAGTGTCGAGGCGAGCGGCCAGTGCACGGGCGAGCGTGCGAATGGCCTTGATGGTACGGCCACGACGGCCGATGACCTTAGCGACGTCATCCTCGGCGACCGAAACCTCAATCGTGGAGGCGTCGTCACCATCGATGACCTCAAGGCTCACGGAATCCGGGTCGTCGACGATCTGAACAACGAGATATTCGACGAGATCGGCGATGCGATCTGAGAGCATTGCCTCACCCTCGAGCTGTGCAGCGTCAACCTCAGGCACGATTTACTCCTCGGCGCCCTCAGCGGCCTCAGCGGCAGCCTTAGCGGCCTCGGCCTCTTTGGCGAGCTGCTTCTTGGACTTCTTGACGACGGTCTCGGTCTTCTCGCCCTCGTTGGCGGCCTTGACCAGAGCGGCGACGGCGTCGGTGAGCTGAGCGCCCTTGGACTGCCAGTCGGCGATCTTCTCGAGGTCGAGGTTGATGGTCTTGGGGGCGGTCATCGGGTTGTAGCGGCCAACCTCCTCGATGATACGACCGTCACGCGGGGCGCGGGAATCGGCGACGACGACACGGTAGTACGGACGCTTCTTAGCGCCGTGACGAGCAAGGCGAATCTTGACTGCCAAAGGAAACTCCTCCAACCAAGCAGCTTTAGGCTGCAACTACAAACAAACAGTTGAACATAATACGCCATCGACGCGGGCAGGTGAAGTCCGTGAGACCAACTTCTTCGGTGTAGTCGAGGGCAAATCCATATCTTAGACAAGAATTCGGGATTTGCAAGCACATACACGCACCCCACATGAGCTGCGCGGTATACTCATGACATGGATAGACGCGAACATACATACGGTTATGAGGATGCCATGGGCGTCACGCCGCCTCCCTGGACGGGTCCGGCGGTGGGCCTGATGGACCTCGATGCGTTTTTTGCGAGCGTGGAGATGCTCGATCATCCCGAATGGCGCGGAAAGCCGCTCATCGTGGGCGGAGACGCCGATTCGCGTGGCGTCGTGTCCACGTGTTCGTATGAGGCACGTCGCTTTGGCGTGCACTCTGCCATGGCCTCGGCCGAGGCGCGGCGCTTGTGTCCGCAAGCCATTTGGACGCACGGGCACTTTGATCGCTACCGCGAGGTGAGCGCGCAGGTCATGGCGATTCTCGCCAACGAGACCCCACGTGTTGAGCGCGTATCCATCGACGAAGCCTTTATCGATATCACACCGGGTCGCTTTGCGCCCGAAGACCCGCTGTTGGTTGCGCGGCGTATAAGCGACCGCGTGGCAGCGCTGGGAGTGACGTGCTCCATTGGCGTGGGCTGCAACAAGACGGTTGCAAAGATCGCAAGCGAGCGGGATAAGCCGTTTGGGCTGACCATCGTGCGCCCCGGAACCGAGCAGCGCTTTTTGGCCGCGCTACCAGTGTCTGCCATGAGTGGCATCGGGCGCTCGGCCGAAGAGCGACTGCGCCGTATGCGCATCTACACCCTCGGCGAGCTATCACGTGCACCGGAATCCACCTTGGCCTCTATTTTTGGCGTCAACGGCGAACGCATGCGCCAGCGTGCGCTGGGACTCGAAATCTCTGAAGTCACGAGTCTCGATGAAGAGCGCGAGGTTAAATCGGTGAGCAACGAGCGCACCTTTGCTAAAGATTTGACTGAGCGTGGGGATATTGAGGCAGCGATTGCGCTGCTGGGCGAGTCAGTGGGACGCCGCCTGCGCCGTCAGGGACTAACGGGCGCCACAGTGACGCTCAAGCTCAAGTATTCGTATGGAAACGGTCGCTCGGCACAGCGCCGGCTGCCTCATCCGACCGACGATGAGAACATCTTCGTAGCAGTTGCGCTCGAACTGCTCGACAACATCTGGCAGGAAGGAATGCACGTTCGCTTAGCAGGCATCGGCATGAGCGACTTTGACCATCAGGGCGGCATCCAGACTGACCTGTTCTGCGAAGTCGACGACCGCGGAGCCCAATCGAGCGACCGTCGCGACCTCTCGGTCGCTATCGACGCCGTCCGAGACAAATTCGGCGACACCGCCCTTTCCTTCGGCCGCCAATCCCGCTTCAACGATTAACAGCCTTTGGGCAAAAAGAAAGCCGGGCAGGTGCGGAAAACCGCAACTGCCCGGCGATATGCGTGAGGGTAGCTAAACCCCGTCTCAAATGAGCTACTAGAGGAGGTTGAGGGGGAGCTGGGGGGCGTCTCCCCAGAGCTTCTCGAGGCGGTAGAAGTCGCGGGCTTCGGGAGTGAAGACGTGGACGACAACCGAACCGTAGTCCATGAGCATCCAAGTCTTCTGCTCGCGGCCCTCGATGGAGAACGGATGCTCGCCGCAAGCCTCGGCGACCTTCTCCTCGATCTCGTCGACAATTGAATCGACCTGGCGGTTGTTGGCACCGGTGGCAAGCACAAAGTAGTCGCACACATCGGAAAGCTCGGTCAGGTCGAGCACCTGAACGTCCTCGCCCTTCTTGTCGTAGGCGGCCTGCGCGGCGGCGCGGGCGACATCCTCGGCGGCGACACCGCTCGCGGACAGCGAGGCGGCAGTGCGGTCGGACGTGGCGGCGAAGCTCTTGTGCTCCACGCCTTCAAGAATCTGCTCGTCGGTCATGGTCTCGTCGGCCATGGAATACCTCTTTCTAGACAGCCCGAGCTAGCGCAGCTGGGCGTAATGGTTGTAAATCGTAATAGCCGTGGGATAAAGATAGCGCCCGGACTGGATCACATAGACCAGACCCTGCGCAAAACAGGAGAAGAACAACTCATCGAGCGTCGACTCCCCCACCATCTTGCGCAGCGCATGGGCATAATCGCCGTGGCGGTTGGGTTCGATGGCATCAGCCACAAAGACCACCATATCGAGCGGCGTCATGTCGCAAGCGCCCACGGTGTGACGGTCGACAGCCTGAAAGACCGCCGGCGACAGCTCGGGAAAAAGCTGCGGAAGTTCATAGGCGGCAACAGGGCCATGCAAAAGCGGCGTCGCGGCGGAAGGAGAGCCGGCAATCTTAATGCCGTAATGCAGAGCGCGCGTGACCAGCTCGTCGTCGGAGAGCACTTTGTCCCAGTCATGGATCAGTCCGGCGGCAGCGGCATCAAAGCGGTCAACGCCGTAGACCTCGGCCAGATGAAGTGCGGTCTCGGCAACACCCAGCGAATGCACATAGCGCTTGCGCTTATCCCTCATGCGAACATCGAGCAGCTCTTGAATGCGCTTGAGCAGCGCGCGCTCATCGCCCTCAAACTGATCCTCTACCGACAACGTAGACCCCCATCACTCAAAATCTTCTTGGCCCAAATCGGCATATAGCCTGCGTTTGCGAATGTAGCCGAGCACGGACTCGCTCGTAAGATAGCGCACGCTCATACCGCGGGCAACTCGCTTACGAATGTTCGTCGAGCTGATCGCCAACGCTGGAATCTGAATATAGCGCACGTCGAACGGCAGCCCCGACTCTTTGATTCGGGCACGCGCCGTATCGATATCAAAGCCCGGTCGTGTCGCCGCAATAAAGGTAGCAAGCTCAGCGATTCGTTCGGCATCATGCCAGGTCACGATATCGATGATCGCGTCGGCGCCCGTAATAAAGTAGAGCTTTACCTGCGGCGGATAAAAGTCGCGAAGGGCATGAAGCGTATCGGCCGTATAGGTTACGCCCGGGCGGTCGATCTCGAACCGGCTCGCCAAAAAAGCCGGGTTCGCGGCGGTGGCGAGGACCGTCATGGCATAACGGTCCTCGGCAGGCGTCACCGGCTTGTCAAGCTTAAAGGCAGGAGAACCCGCCGGCATAAAGAGCACAGCGTCCAAGTCGAGCGACTCGCGCGCCTGCTCGGCGGTCACCAGGTGCCCGTAATGGATGGGATCAAAGGTGCCACCCATAATGCCGAGCCTAAACTCCTGCCCGTCCTCTAGAGGAAGCTCGGGCAGACCGATTCCACCGCGCAGCGACATGGCTTACTCGCCCTCCGGTGTCTCGGTATCGCCCGCGGCATCCGCTGCATCCGTCGCATCGACAACCTCGACGCCCTCATCCGCAGCATCGGCCACGTCAATGGCTTCAACGGCAACGTCCTCGCCAGCATCCTCGAGCTCCTCGTACTCCGAGAAGTCCTCAGCGCCCTCAAAGTCAAAGGCGCGCTGGCAAATGCGGACCTCGTCGCCCGCACGACAACCGGCCTTCTCGAGCGCGTCGTCAACACCCATACGCGCAAACTTATGTTGCAGGTAAATGACGGCTTCTTCGTTTTCCCAGTCGGTCTGGATGACCATGCGCTCGATGGCACGACCGACCACGCGGAAGGCACCGGGCTCTTCCTGGACAATGCGGAAACGCTTCTCACGCTGCAGGCGGCGGCGCTCCCACTCATCGTCGCGCAGAACGACCGGCTCATCGGAGACCGCCAACTCGGCGCGCAGCTTAGCCACCTGCTCGCCCACGGCAAGCATCAGCGTATTAAGGCCGGCGCCCGTCACAGCAGACACGGCAAAGAACATATGGCCATCATCGAGCGCTGCGCGCTTGAGGTCGGCAATCTTGTCGGCCGTGCCCGGCGCGTCGCACTTGTTGGCAACGACGATCTGCGGACGCTCAGAAAGCTCAGCGCCATACTGCTCGAGCTCACGGTTGATGATATGGTAATCCTCGACCGGATCGCGATCCTCAAAACCACCCGTCATGTCAACGACGTGCATAATCAGGGCCGTACGCTCAATGTGGCGCAGGAACTGGTGACCCAGGCCCTTGCCCTCGCTCGCGCCCTCGATAAGACCGGGGACGTCGGCAACGACGTAAGAATATTCGCCGGCACGCACCATGCCGAGGTTCGGCACGAGCGTGGTAAACGGGTAGTCGGCAATCTTGGGACGGGCGGCACTCATGCGCGCGATGAGCGATGACTTACCCACCGAGGGAAAGCCCACGAGCGCGGCATCGGCCATAAGCTTCATCTCGAGCTCGATCCAGTGTTCCTCGGCAGGCTCGCCGAGCTGGGCAAACGCGGGCGCGCGACGCACGGACGTCACAAAGTGCGTGTTGCCCAGACCGCCGGCACCACCGGGGGCCACGACAACGCGCTCGCCGTCGTGCACCAGGTCGGCAATCTCGAACATAGGGGTCTGCGTCTCGGGATCGAGCTCGCGGACTACGGTACCCATGGGGACTTTCAAAATCAGGTCCTCACCGCTTTTGCCGTTGCGGCGGGCACCCTGGCCATGCGTTCCGCGCTCGGCACGAAAGTGATGCTTAAAGCGGTAATCGATCAGCGAAGACAGCTGAGCGTCGGCCTGGATGACGACATTGCCGCCACGACCGCCGTCGCCGCCATCGGGGCCGCCCTTGGGAACAAATGCCTCGCGCCTAAACGACATGCATCCGGCTCCGCCGTCGCCGCCGCAAACGTTAATTCGGCTGATATCGGTGAACTGTGACAACAGAATCGCCTCCTACAAAAAAGAGGGAGACCCTTGAATCCTAAAACTCAAGTGCCTCCCACATATGTGCTCTATGAAGGGTGAATTACGCGTTCGCGAGCGGGCGTACGCTGACCCTGTGCTTGATACCCTTGTGGAACTCAACGGTACCGTCGACCAGCGCGAACAGCGTGTCGTCCTTACCACGGCCAACGTTCTCACCCGGATGGATGTGCGTGCCGTGCTGACGGACGAGAATCGTGCCCGTGGTTACCGTCTGGCCGGCATAGCGCTTCGTGCCAAGGCGCTGACCGCGGGAGTCACGGCCATTACGGGAGGAACCGAGTCCTTTTTTGTGTGCCATTGTGTATACCTACTCTTTCGTTACGAGTGTAATCTACTCGGCGACGGGAGCCTCGGCAACAGCCTCAGCCTCTGCCTTGACAGCCTTCTTGGCGCGGGAGGTAGCCTGAACCTTCACGATCTTCAGCTTGGTGAGCTGCTGACGGTGACCCTTCAGACGACGATAGCGCTTGCGCTTGTGGAACTTGAAGACCAGCTGCTTCTCGCCCTTGAACTGCTCAACGATCTGAGCGGTAACCTTGGCCTTGGCCAGCTTGTCGGGATCGGTGACGATCTTCTTACCATCGTTGAGGAAGATAACCGGCAGGGTGACCTTGTCGCCCTCATTGCCCTCGATCTTCTCGACGGTGATGACATCGTCGGTGGCGACCTTGTACTGCTTGCCGCCCGTGTTAACGATTGCGTACATGTTTACTTGCCCTTCATGCATCAGTTAGTGCAACAGCCGAATATAGTAGCAGGCGAAAATACCCCCGTCAACGAGTATGTGGAGCAAATCCACAAGTTCGCACAGGTGTGGGGCTGACGAGTCGGCCCTCGTCGTCCTCGCATGCTTGATTCTGACGCTCGACATCGTAGGAGCAGATGGTCACGAGGTCTTGCATACCGGTGGAAACAATAGGTGCATCCACGCCCGGGGTCAAGCCCTGCAACAAAACATCAGCAGCGGAAAGCAAAATTTCCGGACGCATGGAGCCCTCGTTGTCAGCATGGGTGTCGAGCATGAGCACCAAATGATCCGGGCGCTCCCCCGCCGTGAGCTCATAGCCCACGAGCGTGTGATCCAAATCCAAGCGCTTGCTCTTTTTTCCGCGCGCGTAGTCGATGCCATGGCCCGCGCGCAGCGTGTCGATCGCACGATGCACCTCGTCGGCGCTTACGGGCGCCTCGGGGTCCAGATGCAGGTCGATGCGATACGACAGGCGCGTGAGCTGCGCCGTCAACGCCGGCGTGCGCACGTCGATGTACGCCGCCTCGATGGGCGCCAGATCGGCCGGAGACGCCGCAGCCAGGCGCCCAAACGCCTCGTCGAGCGCCACGAACTCGGTCATAAACAGGTCATACCACTCACATGTCGACGACGTACCCACCGGTAGCGCCGAAGAGAAGCCCACGCGCATGTGCGGAGAGAAGCCCTGCGTGACGGCATAGGGAAGTCCCGCACGGCGCACGATGCGCTCAATGGTATGGATTACTTCGAGATGGCCCAGGTACTTAAGGCGATCGCGCTTGCCATAGCGAACACGAAGCCTAAAGAGCGAGGGGTTGTCGGTCAGGCGCTCACTCATGCGCGATCACCCATCAATACATTCTTGGCGTGGAGCGTGGGGCAGATCCCGCAGCCGGTGCACGACGTGCGGGTGCAGTCGGGAGTCGTGACGCCCTCGAGCGAGCGACGGTACTCGCGCTCGAGAAAGCCGCGTGTGCAGCCGGGGCTCACGTGCTCCCACGGCAGGCGCCAGTCCAACTCGTAGGGCAGGTGCACGAGCTCATTGAGGTCGATGCCGTTTTTGGCAGCAGCCTCCTTCCAGTTATCGAGCGAGAAATGCTCTACCCAGGCGTCAAAGCGAGAGCCCGAGCGCCAAGCGTCGATGATGACGGGCGTCATGTCACGACCGGCGCGGGACAGTGCGGCCTCGATGAGCGAGGTCTCGGCATCGTGGTAATGAACGCGGACGGCACGGTTGCGAACGCTCGTGATAAGCAGCTTCTGGCGACGCTTGACGTCGTCGTAGTCGAGCTGCGGGCACCACTGGAACGGCGTGGCAGCCTTGGGGATAAAGACCGAAACCGAGATGGACACCGAGATCGAGCCGCGACGAGCCTTGGGCACCACGGAACGACCGAGCTCCAGCACGTGATCGGCCAGATTGGCGATGGCCACGATGTCCTCGTCGCGCTCGCCGGGAAGGCCCATCATAAAGTAGAGCTTCATGCGGTTCCAGCCGGCCTCGAAGGCCGCCTTGGCCGCACGGTCCAGGTCCTCCTCGGTCACGTTCTTGTTAATGATGTCGCGCATGCGCTGGCTGCCGGCCTCGGGCGCGAACGTCAGGCCGCCCTTCTTTTCGCCGGCAACCGACTCGGCCATATCCACGCCAAACGAATCCAGGCGCTGCGACGGAATAGACACGCGAATACCCGTATCCTCCAGGCGACGGTTGAGCCTGCCGAGCACGTCGCGAATGCAGGAGTGGTCGGTCGTGGAGAGCGAGGTCAGCGACACCTCGTCATAGCCGGTCTTTTCCAGACCCTGAATCACCGACGAGACGATCTGGTCGGCCGAGCGCTCGCGCACCGGACGATACGTCATGCCAGCCTGGCAAAAACGACAGCCGCGGGCGCAGCCGCGCAGGATCTCGATAGACAGGCGGTCGTGAACCAGCTGCGCATAGGGCACGCACGACTGCGACAGCGGATTCGTGGCGCCGAAATCCTCGACGACGCGCTTGTAGACCACGGTCGGCGCATCCTTGCCTTCACGCGGCACGGTGTAGCCATGCGGCGAGCAGGGCTCGTCGTGACGAACCTCATAGAGCGACGGCACGTAGTTGCCGGCAATGGATGCAAGCTGCTCGACAATCTGCGCGCGCGGGACCCCTTCGTCACGCAGGCGGCGATGCAGCTGGCAGGTCTCGAGCAGCGATTCCTCGCCCTCACCGATGAGGATGGCATCGAAGAAGGCCGCGTACGGCTCGGGGTTGTACACCGAGGGGCCGCCGGCGATGATGATAGGGTCGTCTTCGCCTCGGTCGGCCGCCAACAGTGGAATGCCAGCGAGGTCGAGTGCCTCGAGGAAGTTCGTCACCGCCATCTCGTGCGGCACATGCAGACCGACGATATCAAACGAAGCGACCGGCGCTGCACCCTCAAGCGAGAGCAGCGGAATGCCCGCCTCGCGCATAGCGTCACCCATATCGGGCCACGGCACATAGCCACGCTCGCAGGAGATGCCCTCGGCCTGGTTAAGGATGTTGTAGAGGATGGCGATACCCTGGTTGGGCAGACCGACCTCGTACACATCCGGATAGATCAGGCAGCAACGGTAGTCGGCATCGGCCTTGGAAAGCGTGCCCCACTCGTGATCGATATAGCGACTCGGCTTCTCGACCTTGGCGAGCAACGGCTCAATTAAATGAAAACAGTCTTGGTATGCAACGCGCAACGGAAAACCCCTAAGCTGCGAGATCGGATGCGTCCTGGTAGGACGCCATAGGACGGGTAGCGCCCGCGACCGTGGTCACCAGATCGCGAACGCGGGAGAACGTGGCAGTGACCACCTCGTTGGCACGGCTGTAGTCGACATCGCGCTCGTAGAGCGAAACGAGCGCACGGCCCATGCCATAGGTGCCCGCGGCAGCAGTGAGCGCCTTGACGGCAAACCCAATATGCGGCGTCTGCTTGACGAGCGCGCGGGTGACCGCGCGGATCACAAGACCGCCGGCAAGCACGCCGGCGACCTCGTAGCCGCGCTCAGGCTTAATGCCGCGTCCAAAGACGGCAGCGAGCTCAAAGAGCATGCCCACCTGCGCCAGCGCCATAACGGGATAATCGGCGCCCGGCAAAAACACCAGTGCACCGGTCGCCATATTGGTGAGCGCGCACGAGGTGATGATACGGTTGGCCGCCGCGATGCGCATGAAGGCAAAGTTCGCCGCAAAAGCCGTTTCCTTGTCGGTGCGATCGAGAATCCAGCGGGCAAGCGTCTCGAGCAGATACGTCTTATCGGTTGCCGCTACCACGCCGAGCATGGGCGTGGACTCCTCGATAAACGGCACCTCCACAGCAGACTCGGCAAGCACGCACACGGGCGCGCCGGCGATCACGAGCTCCTGCACGGCACTCTCCAAGCGGTCGGAACCACACGAGAGCACCAGCACCACATCGGTATCGGTCTTTGGAGCAATTCGCTCCTCCCCCAGACGCTCGACGCGCACAATGCCCGAGGTCGTCTGCGGCACAAAGGCGTCACGCACCGTCTCGGCCAGAAAGCGCGAGGCGGACGAATCCAGATAGACCGAGACGCGCACCGGCGTATCGGAACCCTTCTTAACGGACGCGCCCATCTTAAAAGCGCGGGTCAGCTTATCTACGGGAATTTTCATAGCAAACCCCTCCAGCGGTTACGCGGCGCCCGAACGATGCCGCCATATGGATTGTACGATACCCACCGTCAGCAGCTGAATCATCATCGAAGACGAACCGAAGCTAATAAACGGTAGCGGAATACCGGTAATCGGCATCATGCCGATGCACATGCCGATGTTTTCGAAAGTCTGGAACGCCCACATGCCAACGATGCCCACACACGAAAGACGCAAAAACAGCGACTCGCACTTAAAGGCGACGCGAATCGTCGAAAAGATCAGCAGCACGTAGAGGCACAGGAGCAAAAAGGAACCGCAAAAACCAAAGGTCTCGGACAGGAAGGCGAAGACGAAGTCGGTGTGGAACTCAGGCAGAAAGCCGCCGGCCGACTGCGTCGCATGGCCCAAACCCTTACCAAAGAAGCCGCCCGAGCCAACGGCGATAAGCGATTGCTGCAGGTTGTAGGCATCGTCCGAATCGGCATTATCGGGGTCGATAAAGACCGTCAGACGGTTCATCTGATACTGCTTGATGAGCACATCGTGGCCGAGCAACGAATCAAAGACCGAATCGAGCGCCAGGACGAGGGCCACCAAGCCCACGAGCAGGGCCAGAGTCGACAGCACCCATTCGCGGCGTGCACCGCTCATACAAATGACGATGGCACCCGAAACCAGCACGACAAGGCCCGAGCCCAGGTCGCCCATGGCAACGACGGCCAAAAACGGAATGGACAGCATGCCGCAGAGCTTGACGTAGTCGCGAACGGTATCGATGCGACCGTTATACTGCGAGCCAAGCGTAGCAATAAAGAAGATGGTGATGAGCTTGGCAAGCTCAACCGGCTGGAATGTCAAGCCGATACCGGGAATCTTGATCCAGCCCGTCATGCCCAGGCCGCCCGTATAGGACAGACCCGGAATCTTGGGCGAGAAAATCACGATCAGGTCGATGACGAGCAACGCCGTCGAGAAATTGGAAATACCGCGCAGGTCGGTACGCCAGACCAACACCGCCAGCACCGCTCCGATGCCAATTCCCAGCAGATGGCGTGAGAACGAAGCATCGGCCTTAAACTGCGAAGCCGACCAGATAATGAGGGCACCGTAGGCGACGAGCGCCACAGTAGCCACGAGCACACCGATATGCACCTTTTGGCGAAACGTGCCGCGCGAGGCCGAAAGTTGCTTGTTGACGCGGTCCAGGCTGCTGCGAGAGCCGGTCTTGGTTGAACGGAACAGATCCGCCGGAGAAAAATCCATCGCAACCTCCTATCGAACCGAAGAATCGCCCGAGGCCGAAGAGGTATCGGGCTCGTCATAAATCACACCGAGCACGTCGCGCACGACATGCATCGCGGTATCTGAGCCGCCGCCGCCCTGCTCCAGGACAGTAGCGATGACATACTTGGGATCATCAGCCGGTGCATAGGCGCAGAACCACGCGTATTCGTCCTCGCCGCTTTTCTCACCCGTGCCCGACTTGCCGTATACCTGCGGCGTCAGGGTACCAAAGTGCGCCGCCAGGGACGTCGATGCCGTATAAATCACGTCGTGCATGCCGTTGCGAACAAGAGCCAAATCCGAATCGCTGTTGATCTTGGCCTCCAGACGCTTCTTCTTGCCCTTGCCGTTGTACTTATAGGCATCGCCGTCGCCATCGCGCGACACGGCCGACAAAAACACGTGAGGCACGTACTGCTTGCCGCCGTTGGCAAGACCCATATAGGCGCACGCCATCTGCAGGGGCGTCACCAAGATGTCGCCCTGCCCGATGGCAATGTTGGTCATGTCGCCGGCATTCCACTTGCGGTCCTCGGCAGAGGCGTCGGTGAAGTACGACTCTTTCCACTCGGCATCGGGAATACGGCCCGCGCCCTCACTCGGCAAATCGATACCGCAGGTCTTGCCTAGACCCCAGCGACGAAAGACCTCCTGCAGGCCCTCGGGATGTTGCTCGTCATAAAAGAACGCCTTGCCCATGTCGTAGAAGACGGGGTCGCACGAGTTGGCGATACCCGACTGCAGCGTCATGGTGCCGTGGCCAGACGTCAGCCAGCAGCGCTTGCCCCAAGCCTTGCCCAGGCCCGTCCAATAGCCCGTGCAGTTGGTTGTCTGCGTTGAAGTGTAGGTTCCAAACTCAAGACCGGCCAGCGCCGAGAGCGGCTTAATGGTCGAGGCCGACATGTACTGTCCGCTAATGGCGCGGTTGAGCAGCGGGTGCGAACCCTTGTCATCATTGAGCTCGGTCCACACGTCATTTGAGACGCCGCCAATAAAGACGGACGGATCGAACTTGGGCTCGCTCGCCATGCCCAGGATCTCGCCATTGTTGGGATCGAGACACACCACAGCGCCGTTACCGGCATTGCTGTAGCCAGTGGTCTTGGCAAGCTCGATAGCGCTCGCCAGTGCCGTCTCACAGGCCTGTTGGATCTTAAGGTCGAGCGTGAGCTTAATGTCGGAGCCGGCCTTCGCGGGCACGGCGCCGGCCTGACCGGTCACATTGCCCGAGGCATCGACCTTGACGGTCTGCTCGCCACGAATACCCTGCAGCAGGTTTTCGTAGTAGCTCTCAACGCCCGCCTGGCCCACGATATCGCCCGACTGGTACGTAATCTTGCCAGCAGAAGCATCATCATCGCCAGAGGTTTTCTTATTCTGGGCCTCAAGCTGCTCAGAGGTAATGGTGCCGGTATAGCCCAAGATATGGCATGCCGTCTCGCCATATGGATACTGGCGCTCGGTACGCTCGGCAATCTTGACGCCCGGGAACTCGCCGGCATGCTCCTGAATATAGGCAACCGTGGAGCGACGGACGTCCGTCGCGATGGTATGCAGGCTCTGAGCGCCCTCTGTATTGTCCTGAATATTGCGAAGGACCGCCACGTAAGGCATTCCAAGCACGTTGGCAAGATGGCGAACCAGAACCTCATCCTCGGCAAGGTCGCGGTAGGCCACGACAGCAAGTGAGGGACGGTTCTGGACAAGCGCCACGCCATTGCGGTCGAGGATGCGGCCGCGCACAGCGGGTGTGGTAACGGTGCGAGTCTGATTACTATTGGCCTGCTTCTCGTAATAGTCCGACGAGACCATCTGCATGCCCCACAGCTTGACGGCAAGCGCCGCAAACATCGCGCCCACACCCGTGGTGAGGATGGAAAAGCGGCCCTTAAAGGCGGTCGCCGCGGTATTGCCCTCGCCCTCGGTGGCGCGCGGGGCCGTTCCATGCTGCGTATCGTAGGTAAAACGGGAATCGCCACGACGCATGATGACTAGCGCGACCACGATGGCCACAACCAGCACGATACCGGCGATAATAACCGTCAACTGGGAAGACATCTACGGGCCTCCCCTATTTGAGCTTACGGGTCTTGGGCTTAAAGCGCATACCCGTCTGGCGTCCGCCACGTGCGGAGAATCCATAGCCGGACTGCGGCACGACGCCGGACATCAAAAACGGAATGGCAACCAGACCCGTCAGGATCGAGGACGGCAGCGCATGGCCGAAGATCGCCACGACAAAGCTCGTCTCCAAACCCATAAACAGCAAGATGATGCTGTAGATCACATTAATGACGAGCGCGAAGGCGCCCACAGTGATGCCGCGCGCACTCGGGGTACCGCCCGTCTGACCGACGGCGCTGTGCACCAGGGCAAAAGAACCCACGGTCAGCAGGAGCGACATAACGCCCACCGGCACGGCAGCGGACAGGTCATAGAACAAGCCGCTGCAAAAACCGCACACGACGGCACGGGTCGGGTCGCCCGAGAACACGCTTAGGCACACCAGGATAATCATGAAGTTGACGCGACCGCCCGCAATGGAGATCTGCGGTGCCAGGCCTGCCTGCAGCAGCACGCACACGATGGCGGCGATTACAAACGTACGGGAGCTCATCCCCTGCTCGTGTAGATCCATGGACATGCCCCCTATTCGCTCGAGCCAGAATCGGTCGTCTCGGACGTGTCGGAACTGTCATCCGAGCTCTCGTCCTTCGTCTTGGTCGCAGCGTCGCGCGACGTTCCCTGCGGCGTGCTGTTGGCCGTGCTCACATCCTCATCCGAGGCCGACTGTTCGTCGGTCAGCGAGGTAATGACCAGCACTTCCTCGTTGTTCTCGGCCGTGGTCTGAGCGCGCACCACAATGGTGTAGTACACGTCGTTTGCCGATTTCTCAACCGACGAGACGGTGCCGAGCGGAAGGCCCTTGGGGAACACGCCGCCAATGCCCGAGGTCACGATGATGTCGCCAACCTTAACATCGGAGTCGACGCTCACGTACTCAAGACGCAGCGTGCCGTCAGCCTGACCCTGCAGCATGCCCTGGGCGCGCGTGTCCTGCACCATAGCGGACACGCCCGAGTTCTCGTCGCCAATCAGGCGCACGGTGGACGTCTTGGCCGAGACTTCGATGATCTGGCCGATAACACCGGCCGAACTCGTCACAGGCATGTTGATGGTAAGGCCGTCGGCAGAGCCCTTGTCGATGGTTACGGTCGAGGTCCAGGCATCGCCCGAGGCACCGACAATACGAGCAGCGGTCGATTTGAGGTTGTAGGTCGACTGCAGCCCGACCAGCCCCTCCAGACGCTCGGCGGTCTTTTGAGCCTCGGAGAGCTCGGCAACCTTAGAGGTCAGCTCCTCGTTTTGCTTCTTGAGCTCGTCGAGCGTATCCTGCGACGCCGTAAGGTTAGAGAACACGTTGCCAATGGCATTGAAAGGAGCCGCCACGGCCGAGCCCACAAAGCGCACCGGCGAGGTAATCGTCGTTACGCCCGAACGCACGGCATGAATCGGTCCTGCCTCGCCCTCGCGGATGTAAAACGTGAGCAGCAACACCGAAATCAGGCTGAAAACAATCAACGGGCGCATACCCGTTGATTGTCGCTTGGTATTCAGATTTGTGGAGAAACCCGAAGATCGTGCCAAATGGAATCCACCTTTTGGAAATTAAGCATTGGTCTGGACGAAGCCGCCATCAAACGCATTGGCCTCGAGCACGCGGGCGCAGCCGTTAACGACGTTATCGAGCGCCGTGGGGCTGACGTTGACCGAAACGCCGGTCTCATCGCGAAGACGCACGTCTAGACCGCGCAGCAGCGCGCCGCCACCGGTCAGCAAAATGCCGTAGTACATAAGGTCCGAGGCAAGATCGGGCGGCGTGGCGTCGAGCGCGTCCTTGACGGCCTTGGCCATCTCGTCGAGCGGCTTGTTGAGCGCGCGACGAATCTCCTCGCTCTCGATGCGCACGGTCTTAGGCAGACCGGTGATCACGTCGCGGCCGTTGACCTCGACGTCGAGCTCGTCCTTGAGCGGCACAGCGGAGCCGACCTTGATCTTGATGTCCTCTGCCGTACGCTCGCCGATGGCCAGGTTGTAGGCATCACGAACGTGCGTGAGGATGGCCTGATCGAACTCATCGCCGGCAATACGGATGGACTGCGAGACGACGATGCCGCCCATAGCGATAACGGCAACCTCGGTGGTACCGCCACCGATGTCGATGACCATGGAGCCGGTGGGCTCCTCGACGGGCAGGTCGGCGCCGATAGCGGCGGCCATAGGCTCTTCGATCAGATAGGCCTGACGAGCGCCGGCCTGGATCGTGGCCTCAAAGACGGCACGCTTCTCGACCGACGTGACACCGGAGGGAACGCAGACGACAACGCGCGGACGCGGAGTCCACGGATAGCGCTTCTCGGACGCCTTGTCGATAAAATAGCGAAGCATGGCCTCGGTAACATCGAAGTCGGCGATAACGCCGTCCTTCAGAGGACGAACGGCCACGATGTTGCCGGGCGTACGGCCGAGCATGCGCTTTGCCTCGATACCGACCGCCAGGATGCGCTCGTCGTTCTTGTCGATGGCGACAACAGAGGGCTCGCGAATGACGATGCCCTTGCCGCGCACGGAGACAAGCGTATTTGCGGTGCCGAGGTCGATGGCAAGATCGCCCGCATAGCTACCGAAGAACATATCCATCAAAGAAAACAACGCAACTCCTGATGTGTTGGATGATTGCTGGAAAACTACTAGCTCATGATACTAGCGCAAGCCCGGCACCTCACTTGCGGTGAAGCACCGGGCAAAGCTAAATCCCATAAGGTCACTACTGGTTGTCAGCAGCCGAGAAATCCATATCGAGCGAGGAAACGGCCCAGCCGATATGGTTGTCGGAGCGCACGAATTTGACGGTGTACTCCTGCTCGCCGCCCTTGGACAGCGATGCCTTCACCTTGGCGGTCGTCTCGGTCATGGACTGATCCATGCCCTCGACGGACACGGTGGCACCCTGCGGAATCGAGGAGATGATCATCGACTTGGCGTCCTCGGACAGGCTCGAGGCCAGGCAAGACTCGGCCTTTGCGGTGTCACCGCCGCCGGCAGCCTGGAACAGATCGGTAACCACAGATTCCTGAGACGGGAAGCCAAAGCCGCGCGTGTAGGCAAAGCCCAGACCGCCCGCGGCAATCAAAATGAGCAGAAGCAGCACAATGAAGACTTTGAGACCCGTGTGGCGATGGCGACGACGGACCTTGGCCTGCTTACGATCCTGACGGTCCTGCTGGACCATCTCGGACTCTGACAGTGTAAAGAAGCCGGTGTCCGAGGGATCGGGCATAAACTGACCGGTCGCGCCCGTAGGATCGAGCGGATCGACGGCAGCAGCGTCCATCGCGGGCGCCGGAGCCGTGGCCATAGCCGTCTGGGCAGACAGCGCGGCAAGCGAATCGTGCACGCGGGCAAGCTCATCGGCCTGCTCGGAGGTGAGCTGGTAGATACCATCGGCAGTAGCGGCGTTAAAGGCGTCGAGTGCGTCGGAGGGACGGCCGGCGGCAGAAAGCGCCTGACCCATGCCGGCGTTGAGCGCGCGCGTGTCGTCGCGAGGGCCGGCAAAGTCGATAGCCGTACGGTAGGTCTCCACGGCATCCGCCGGACGGCCGAGCTTAATGAAGCAACGACCGAGCTCGCCGAGTGCGGCGGCAGGGGCCGGATTGGCGCCGTCGATGGCAGCCTGACGGAAGGCAGTTCCTGCGTTGGCATAGTCGCCCGACTGGAACAGCGCGTTACCCAGGCCCAGATAGGCCTTGAACGGTGTGGCATAGGAAGCATCCTGCGTAGCGGCAGAAAACGCCTGGGCAGCCGTCGTGTAGTCGCCCACGGCGGCGAGCGCCTTGCCGCGGTTGGTGAGCAGCGCGCCGCGCTTGCCATAGGTGCCGTCGTTGAGGGCGGCGGCATAAGCCTCGGCGGCCTCGGCATACATGCCCAGGTGCATCAAGGCGTTGCCACGAAGGTGGTCGGCCTCACCCATAATCTCATCGGGAGTCTTTGCCGCCCCAAGCATCTGGGCTGCAGCGGAAAAATCACCCGCGCGGTAAGCGGCGCGGCCCTGTTGGATCAGCTGCCTATTCAAGGAAGTCCCCTTTACTCGTGAACGATCTCGACATGGACGATCTCGTCGCCGGCACGCAGCTGCGAAATCACATCGAGACCCTCGACCGTAGTACCAAAGACGGTGTAACCGGAATCGAGGTTATGCTGGGCACCCAGGCAGAAGTAGAACTGCGAACCCGCGGAATCGGGGTCCATGGAGCGTGCCATGGCAAGGGCACCATCGACATGGCTGTTGCGCGGATTGGTGGCAAACTCGCCCTTGATGCAGTAGCCGGGGCCACCGGTACCGGGCATGCCGTCGGGGCCCTCAAGACCAGCAGCGACGTCGGCGCCGGACATATCGCGGGTATTGGGGTCGCCGCCCTGGATGACAAAACCGGGCACATAGCGATGGAACTTAAGGCCATCATAGAAGCCCATCGTAGAAAGCTCACAGAAGTTCGCGACATGAATGGGAGCGCCCTCGCCGTCAAACTTGACCTTGATGGTACCCTTCGACGTCTCGATAACGGCGCACTCGTCGCCGGCAAGCTGATACTCGGGCGTGTAGAGCTCTTTCTTAAAACCAAACATGTGGTTCCTTCCTCGTGCGTTTAAAGCATATTTGTACGAATTGTAGCAATAAGCATGCGCTTACATCAATTGCGCACGTAGGTTATGCCGACTATGGCGAACTAATTTTAGGAACGCTGTTGCGGCTTCCAGGAGCCCACGCTGGCGTCGTACTGGTTCAGCGCGCTGTTGCCGCCCTGTGCGATGGGCGCCAGGATCTCGCTTTGGTGGGAACTCATCGACTCGCCATCGGGAATGGCCAGCGAGATGTCCCAGCTCTGGCAGATCACGTCGACGCGCTCATACATCCACTCGGCAAGCTGCTTTAAGTGGGCGATGTCATCCGCATAGACCGTATCGTCCTGATACTTAAGGTTGTTAAGCTCATCTTGCGTCTTTTTGATCTGGTCGCGCAGGGCGTAGGCACTCTGCGACAACTCCTGACGGGTGGACAGCGGCGTTCGGAGATAGCCGTTGTTAAAGGAATCGATGACCTCGCCGATCTGATCCTCGTCACCATAGGACACGATAGTCTGATACAGACCATCGAGCCTGGTATAGAGCTGATCATCGGTGAGCACGGTTTCCTCCTGGACCACCTCGGCAGCATCGTCCTGCTCAGTATCGTCCTCAGTCGCCTCGCCCTTTTGGCGCGTAGGGAAGGTGGTTTGTGCAGCTTGGCCAAACTGGTCGTAGAAGCCAGGCATGACACCCATGGGATCAATCGTCACGAACCAATAGGCACCGCCGCAAACAACGGCAAGGACCGCGATGATAATGAGCGGCTTGGGGATATGACGCTTGTGCTTGTGATAGGCGTCCTCGTCGGGATGCACCTTGCGCTTGGGTTTTTGAGCATCGTCATGCAGGGAAACGGGCGTGGGAATATCGACCTTGGGGATACCGAAATCCTTATCGAAAGCCGGCAGCACGCAGGTCTCATTGGGGTCGGCGGCGTCCGAGAGCACCGCAGCGGCAGAGGCTGGCGCATGCGGCACCTCGGTATCGATCTGCTCTTGCGTTAGGCGCGGAAAGCCCGCCGTGCGGCCCGCTGCCAGGTCGGATGCGGCCGCGTCCTCGGAGAGGATGCCCGGAGCGGGGCGTCCGCATTTGGGGCACGTACGATCATGCGGAGAAAGACGGGCACCGCAGCCCTCACAGAACACGAACTCGGTGTGCTCGGGGCCATCGCCCAGACCCACATAGGCGTTGCAGTAGGGGCAGAACGAGGCGCCGTCCTCGATAGTCTTAAGGCAATGCGGGCAGATCACGGCATCCTCTTTTCGAAGCAATTCAAACAATCGAGGTTAGAGCATAACATCGCCACGGCCCCACAGGAACAAGGCACCAATTCAACATCGCCAGGGCGCGTAGCTACTTCTTCTTTTTGCTTGGCATCGAGACTTTGATGCCTTGGGCGGACTTGGTCACGCGAGAGCGCCTGGCTCCGGTATTCTTCTTTTTCTTGGGCTGGGCCTGGGCCACGCCCTCGAGTGCGCGGGCCTCGGCCTCGCGAGCGGTGCGATCTTCGCGGCGCTGCGCCATGTCGGCGGCGACGCGCTTGGCAAAACGCTCGGCCGTCGAACCCGTCGAGCTCACCTTGCCGCCACCGCGACCCAGGTGGACGCGCACACCACGGCCAAAACCAGTTGCGGTATGACGACGACGCGGCTTGAGCGAATCAATCATCGTGGCGAGCTTAAAGAACACCGAGCAGGTAAAGACCACGATAACAGCCAAGATAACCATCTGGCCCATCGACAGGTTGGCAATGGACAGCAGCTCCGGGAATCCGATAACGCCCACCAGGATGCCGGCGACTACAAACACAAAGAGCACCACACGTAAGGGCGTGAGAGGCTGCGAAATGCGCCAGATCAGGCTGACGCTCGCCGCGCACGACGTAAGCAGGCACATCGTAGACAGCGTGAGCTGGCTAAAGCCAAACACGCGCGCCACAAAGATATCGAGCGCCGCAGCCAAAATGACCGCAATCGACGCCGGCAGCGCCCGCTTGAGTACGTTGCTCAAAAACGCACCCTTCACGCGAGCATTGTTGGGCTCCAGTCCCAACACAAAGCCCGGCGCGCCGATGCAGAAGAAGTTAATGAGCGTCATCTGGATGGGATCGAAGGGATACGGCGGCAGTGCGATGCACAGCGCCGCCAGGCCCATCGAGAACAGCGTCTTGGTCAGGAACAGCGAGGCCGAACGCTGCAGGTTGTTGATGGAGCGACGGCCCTCGGCCACCACGGCGGGCATCGAGGCAAAGTCGTTGTCGACGAGTACGATCTCGGCCACGTTGCGCGCGGCATCGGAGCCGGCCGCCATGGCCACGGAGCAGTCGGCCTCCTTGAGCGCCAGCACGTCGTTGACGCCGTCGCCCGTCATGGCCACGGTGTGCTCGCGGCGCTTGAGCGCTTGCACGAGCTCGCGCTTCTGCTGCGGGGTCACACGACCAAAGACATGGTAGCGGTCCACTGCGGCATCGAGCTTGGCCGGCGTATCGAGCGTCGTGGCGTCCACATAAGCGTCCGCCCCCGGCACGCCCACCACGCGCGCGATCGACGACACCGTACGCGGGTCGTCGCCACTGATCACATTGAGGGTCACGCCCTGCTCGTTAAAGTAGCCGATGGTCTCGGCCGCCGAGGTACGAATCTCGTCGCGGATGGTCACAAAGCCCACTGGCTCGGCCTCACCCACCATATCGCCATCGGGCGTAAAGCCGTCCACGCGAGCCACCACGAGCACGCGGCAGGTATCGGCAAGCTCGGCGACACGGTTCTCGACCTGCGAAAACACACGATCAGAGAGCACAAACTGCGCGGCGCCCATCACATAGGAGCCCTGCGCAAACGAAGCACCACTCCATTTTTTAGACGACGAGAATGGAATGACCGACAGCGGCTCGGACACCTCGACCGGGCGATCGGCGTAATAGTTGAGCAGCGCCTGGCAGGTCTCGTTGGCATCGGCCGAAGTCGCACGCGCGACGTTAGCCAGCGCGAAATCGAGCACCGTGGTATCGGCGGGAACAGCCGTCTCGTCCGAGGTGGCGCCTAGGCTCACGCCCTCAACCGGCAGCGGATACGTGCCCTCGACCTCCATACGACCCGACGTGATAGTGCCCGTCTTGTCCAGGCACAGCACGTCGACGCGAGCGAGCGTCTCGATGCAGTAGAGCTGCTGTGCCAGCACCTTGCGGCGGGCCAGGCGCACCGTGGCGATGGCGAGCACCGACGAGGTCAGCAGCACCAGGCCCTGCGGGATCATGCCCAGCAGGGCACCCACCGTGGACAGCAGCGCCGACGAAGGCACATGACCAGCCAACAGCTCGGAGAAGCACCACGAAAGCGCGCTATCGCCCGGGGTTCCCGCGGCATCCCACAGCTCGCTCACACTCGAGGCAAACAACGCCAAACCGAGCGGGATCATGATGATGCTCGCAAAGCGCACGATGGCGTTAAGCGCGTTCATGATCTCGGAATTGACCTTTTTGACGTATTTGGCCTCGTTATTGATCTTAGCCACGTAGTTGTCGGCGCCGACATGGATCACGCGAGCGCGCAGCAGGCCCGAGTCGATAAAGCTGCCGCTCATGAGCTCGGAACCGGGCTGTTTCTTGATAAGGTCGCTCTCGCCCGTCAGCAGGCTCTCGTTCACGAGCGCTTCGCCGGAAACCACCACGACGTCAGCGGGAATCTGGTCGCCGCGCCCCAGGCGGATGATGTCGTCGAGCACGATCTGGTCCAAGTCGAGCTCCACCTCGGCACCGTCGCGCACCGCGATGGCCTTCTTAGAGGTCAGCAGCGTGAGCTTATCGACCATCTTCTTGGACCGCATGGATTGAATGACGCCAATAGCGGTATTGAGGAACACCACAAACAGGAACGTCAGGTTCTTAAACGAACCGGTCAAAATGACCAGGAACGCCAAGATCACGTTGATCAAATTGAACAGCGTGCAGAGGTTCTCGATGATGAGCTCTTTGACCGACTTGGTCTTGAGCTCCATGTTGCGGTTGATCTTACCGGCGGCGATGCGCTCCTCGACCTCGGCGGTCGAGAGTCCGCGCTCGATATCCGTTGCTGCCATACCACGTCCCATCACGTCGCGTCGGTATAAGAAAAACCGCCCGGACCATGCGAGGTTCGGACGGTCTTACGTTCGATGGTGCCCCATGTTGGATTCGAACCAACGGCCTTCTGCTCCGGAGGCAGACGCTCTAATCCCCTGAGCTAATAGGGCCACGTTTGGCATTATACCCAAGTGCACCACGGGCTATCAAAATAAAAGAAAAAGCTTTGCAATTCCGAGGAAGACGCGGCGCAACGGCACACTTTAGAAGGCAAAAGCGAGTCAGATAGTATAAACTCTCATACACCATATATACACGGCTCGCGATGCGGGCCGTTTTTGCAAAAGTTATCCATCGAGGTGAGAGGCACGCCATGATTGCAATTTTAAAGCAGAGCGCCAGCGACGAGGCCGTCGGCCATATCGTCAGCTGGATTGAGAAAAAGGGCCTGAAGACCGATGTCTCGCGCGGCGAGAATGAGACGATTATCGGCCTGGTGGGCGATACGACCAAGATCGACCCGTTCCTGCTCGAGTCCATGGATGTCGTCGAGCGCGTGCAGCGCGTCTCCGAGCCGTTCAAGCGCGCCAACCGTAAGTTCCACCCCGAGGACTCCGTCATCGACTGCGGCCACGGCGTCAAGATCGGCGACGATCAGTTCCAAGTCATCGCCGGCCCGTGCTCCGTCGAGGGCGAGAACCTCGTCCGCATCGCCCGCCGCGTGAAGGCCGCCGGTGCCACGATGCTGCGCGGCGGTGCCTACAAGCCCCGCACCTCCCCCTACGCCTACCAGGGCATGGGCCCCGCCGGCCTCGACCTGCTGTGCGAGGCGTCTGCCGAGCTCGACATGCCGATCGTCACCGAGATCATGGACCCACGCGACGTGCAGGTCTTCCTTGACAAGAAGATCGACGTCATGCAGATCGGCGCCCGCAACGCCCAGAACTTCCCCCTGCTCAAGGAGGTCGGCAAGACCAAGACTCCGGTCCTGCTCAAGCGCGGTATGTCCGGCACGATCGATGAGCTGCTCATGGCCGCCGAGTACATCATGAGCGAGGGCAACGACAACGTCATCCTGTGCGAGCGCGGCATCCGCACCTTCGAGACCCGTACCCGCAATACCTTCGACCTCAACGCCGTGCCGGTGCTGCACCACCTGTCGCACCTGCCCGTCGTTGCCGACCCCAGCCACGCCACCGGCTACACCCGCTACGTTGAGCCCATGGCGCTCGCCGCGACCGCCTGCGGCGCCAACGGTCTGGAGATCGAGGTCCACGACGAACCGAGCCGCGCCTGGTCCGACGGCGCCCAGGCCCTCACCCCCGATCAGTTCGATGACACCATGCGCCGCATCCGAGCCATCCGCGAGGTTGTCTGCCAAGAGACCATGGAGTAGCCCATGGGTACGGTGAGAAACGCGCGCGTTAACCAGGGCGGCCCCAAGTGCGCCGGCATCGTCGGCCTTGGCCTCATCGGCGGCAGCTTTGCCCGCGGCTATGCGCAGGCGGGCGTCCGCGTGCTGGCCTGGGACCCCGATGACGATGTCATGACGGCCGCTAGCATGGGCACTGTCGCCGGAGAGCTCAACGACAAGACACTCGGCGAGTGCGACATCATCGTCCTGGCTTGCTACCCCGAGGCATGCATCGAGTGGCTCGAGACGCACGCCAAGGCGCTCGCCGACGCCACCGACACCGACGCCATCATGGGTCCCGTGGTGATCGACACGGTGGGCGTCAAGGGCATCGTGTGCGAGCGCGCCTTTGAGCTTGCCCGCGAGCACGGCTTTTACTTTGTGGGCGCGCACCCCATGGCGGGCACGCAGTACTCGGGCTATGCGCACTCCCGCGCCGACCTGTTCCAGGGCGCGCCGCTCGTGCTCGTGCCGCCCGCGGTGGACGACGCACTTAAGCTGGAGCTTTTGGGCCAGGTGCGCGAGATGGTGCGCCCCTTGGGCTTTGGCAAGTTCAGCGTGACCAGCGCCGCCGAGCACGACCGCGTCATCGCCTTCACGAGCCAGCTTGCGCACGTGGTATCCAACGCCTACGTCAAGAGCCCCACTGCCCAGGTCCACCACGGCTTTTCGGCCGGTAGCTACCGCGATCTCACCCGTGTGGCGCACCTCAATCCTCAGATGTGGTCCGAGCTTATGATCGACGACGCCGATGCGCTCGCCTTCGAGATTGACCATCTGATCGAGTCGCTTGGCGCCTACAGCCGTGCGCTCAAGGACCGCGACCAGCGCTATCTGGAGAATCTCCTTGCCGAGGGCGACCGCATTAAGCGCGCGCTCGACGACGAGGCCTCCCACTAGACCACCTATCACGCCAGGTCGAAAGGACCGAAGCTTATGGCGATTACCATCGATATCGACACCGCACGCCCCTACCAGGTGCATGTTGGCACGTTTTTGCTGGAGCAGGCGGGACCGCTTGTGCGCGCCACTGCCGGCGGCACCAAGGCCGTCATCGTGACGGACACCAACGTGGGTCCGCTCTACCAGATGCCCGTCAAGCAGAGTCTGGAGGCATCAGGCTACGAGGTGAGCATCTGCACCTTCGAGGCCGGCGAGGCCCATAAGCGCGCCGAGACCTATGTTGCCATTTTGGAGTTTGTGGCCGAGCACGAGCTTTCGCGCTCCGACGTGATCGTGGCACTCGGCGGCGGCGTCGTGGGCGACGTGGCGGGCTTTGTGGCCGCCACCTACATGCGTGGCTGCAAGTTTGTGCAGATCCCCACGAGTCTGCTCGCAATGGTGGATTCGTCGGTGGGCGGCAAGACCGCCATCGACCTGGCTGCCGGCAAGAACCTGGCCGGCGCCTTTTGGCAGCCGAATGTGGTTATCGCCGACGTGGGGTGCCTGGCCACCCTTACGCCCGAGCAGTTCGCCGACGGCTGCGGCGAGGTCGTCAAGCACGCCGTGATCGCCGACCCAGAGCTTTTCGCCGAGCTGGAGAAGACCCCGCTCACGCTGGAGCTGCTCAACCGCGATGTAGCCCGCGTAGCGCTCATCATCGCCCGCAATATTGACATCAAGCGCGCCGTGGTCGTCGCCGACGAGCGCGAAACCAACCAGCGCAAGCTCCTCAACTTTGGACACAGCGCCGGACACGCCGTCGAGGCTTGCGAGCACTTTGAGCTCGGACACGGCAACTGCGTGTCGATCGGCATGGGCATCATCACGCGCGCCGCGGCCCTGCACGGCGTTTGCGATGCTGCACTGCCCGGTCGTATTGAGGAGCTCTGCGCCCGCCATGGCCTCAAGACCCGCTGCGACCTAGATGCCGATGCCGTCTTTGCCGAGGCGCTCCACGACAAGAAGCGCGCGGGCGACACCATCGACCTGGTGATTCCGCACGGCATTGGCCGCTGCTACATCGACCGCACGCCGCTTTCCACTTTCCACGAACTCATTGCCGAGGGCCTCGGCCAGAAGGGAGACGCATCCGCATGCTAGCCCGCATCACCCCCTCCCCGCTCAAGGGCACCGTTCCCGCGATCGCGTCCAAGTCGATGGCGCATCGCCTCATCATCTGCGCTGCGCTTGCCAACGGCGAGACGCACGTTACCTGCAACACCACCTGCGCCGACATCGAGGCCACGGTGCGCTGCCTTACGGCCCTGGGTGCTCGCATCGAGACCGTCGAGGACGGCTTCCAGGTCCACCCCACTATGAAGAGCATTGAGTTTGGCCTGCTCAAGGCACTTGCCGGCGGAACGCTTGACTGCGGCGAAAGCGGCTCCACGCTCCGCTTTATGTTGCCCGTCGCCTGCGCGCTGGGCGCAGAAGCAACTTTTGTGGGTCAGGGACGCTTGGGCGCCCGCCCGCTGTCCCCGCTCTCGGACGAGATCATCGCCGCCGGCTGCGACCTGCAGGGTCTGGGCGGTTTTCCGCTCAAGACAAGCGGCCGCATGCGCCCGGGCACCTTTGTGCTGCCGGGCAACGTGAGCTCGCAGTATATCTCGGGCCTGCTGCTGGCGGCCCCGTTGCTCGCCCAGCCCTCCTGTGTGCAGGTGACCGGCCTCATTGAGAGCCGCCCCTACATCAACCTAACAATCCAGGCCATGAAGGCCTTTGGCGTTGAGGTCAACGTCGAGCGCATTCCCGCCAAGGACGGTCAGCCCGAGGTCACGAACTTCCGCGTGAGCAGTGGCTCGTACCGCACGCCCGGCAGCGTGGCCGTCGAGGGCGACTGGTCCAACGCCGCCTTTTGGTTGTGCGCTGGCGCCATCGGCACCGACCCCATCACCGTGGAGGGCGTGTCGCTGAGCTCCGCGCAGGGCGACCGCAACGTGCTTGCCGCGCTTTCGCGCTTTGGCGCCCGCATCGTGCGCTCCACCAACGCCGCCACCGTGCAGTCCGACAAGCTCGCCGGCTTTGAGATGAGCGCCCACGACATTCCCGACCTGGTACCCGTTATCTCGGCCGTGGCCTCGCTGGCTCAGGGCCGCACGTTCATCCGTGACTGTGCGCGCCTGCGCATCAAGGAATCTGACCGTCTGGTCACCACCACCCGCGAGCTCACCGGGCTGGGCGCACAGGTGCGCATCGCCGGTGACGACCTCATCATCAAGGGTGTCGATGCCTTCACCGGCGGCGAGGTCGATTCGCACAACGACCACCGCATCGCCATGATGGCTGCCATCGCTGCGAGCCGCGCCACTGGCGAAGTTGTGATCCACGGCGCCGAGGCCGTCAACAAGTCCTATCCCGATTTCTTTGACCACTACCGCCTGCTGGGCGGCAAGGTCACGCTCAAGGAGGAATAGCATGTCCTCGACCTTTGGCAACGTCTTGCATCTGAGTATCTTTGGCCAGTCGCACTCCCCCGCTATCGGCTGCTCACTCGACGGCATTCCTGCCGGTATTGCCGTTGACCAGGAGCAGCTGCAGGCCTTTTTGGACCGTCGTGCCCCCGGTCGCGACGAGACCGCAACCAAGCGCCACGAGGCCGACGCCGCGCATATCATTGCCGGCGTGGTCGATGGACATACCACCGGCGCGCCCATTGCCGCGATTATCGAGAACACCAACACGCGCTCCAATGATTACTCCGAGCTGCGCTGCAAGCCCCGTCCCGGACATGCGGACTTCCCCGCGCGCGTGAAGTATCACAACATGCACGATGTTGCTGGTGGCGGGCATTTTTCCGGCCGCCTAACGGCACCCTTATGCATCGCCGGCGGCATTGCGCTACAGGCACTCGAGGCCCGCGGCATTCAGGTCATGGCGCACGCCGCGCAGATCGGCGGCATCTCCGACCTGCCGATGGACGATATGGTCTATCGAGAGGCCGACCGCAAGGCGATCCTTACGAACGACCTGCCGTGCATTGACGCCGCCGCAGCCGGCCGCATGCGCGAGGAGATTCTGGCCGCGCGCGATGAACTCGACAGCATCGGCGGCATCGTGGAGTGCGGCATTTACGGGCTTCCCACGGGCATCGGCGACCCCATGTTCGACGGCATCGAGAACCGCATCGCGCAAATCGCGTTTGGCATTCCCGCCGTAAAGGGCGTGGAGTTTGGCATGGGCTTTGCCGTGGCCGCCATGCGCGGCAGCGAGAACAACGATCCGTATCGCATCGATGCCGAGACCGGCGAGATCGAAGTCGAGTCCAATAACGCCGGCGGCATCCTGGGCGGTATTTCGACCGGCGCGCCCGTCATGTGGCGCATGGCCGTAAAGCCGACGCCCTCAATTGGCCGCGAGCAGCAGACCGTAGACATGGACGCCATGGAAAATGCCGAGCTCTCGGTCCACGGCCGTCACGATCCCTGCATCGTCCCCCGAGCCGTCCCCGTAGCCGAGGCAGCCGCGGCGCTCGCCATCTGGGACGCCCTCCTCGAGGACGCCGCCCAGCGCTAACCAGCCCACCCCGGGCAATGATTCACGAAAGGGGTCCCTATGGACCTTGCTGACATCCGCCAGGCCATCGATGGCATCGACACCACGCTCCTCAACAGCTTTATCGAGCGCATGGACATTGCCACCGAAGTCGCCAAGTCAAAAATCGAGATGGGCAAGGCCGTCTTCGACCCCGCCCGCGAGCGCTCCAAGCTCAACAACCTCGCCAGCCGCGCGCCCGAGCGCTACGAGGCGCAGACCATCACCCTGTTCCGTCTCCTCATGAGCATGAGCAAGGCCGAGCAGCAGCGCTACATCAACGAACTCAAGGGCATCACTGTCTCGCAAAAGGCCCACGCCACGGCTGCAGCCTCCGACACGCCCTTCCCTCAAACTGCCACCGTCGCTTGCCAGGGCGTTGAGGGCGCTTACAGTCAAATCGCCGCGTGCAAGCTCTTCGACGTGCCCGACATCGCGTTTTTCGAGACCTTCGAAGGCGTTATGCGCGCTGTGCGCGACGGCTTCTGCGAGTTTGGCGTGCTGCCCATCGAGAACTCCACCGCCGGCTCGGTCAACGCCGTCTACGACCTGCTCGCCCAGTTCGACTTCCACATCGTGCGCTCGCTTCGCCTCAAGATCGACCACAACTTGCTCGTCAAGCCCGGCACCAAGCTCGCCGACGTGCGCGAGGTCTACAGCCACGGCCAAGCCATTGCCCAGTGCGCCGGCTTTATCGAGAACCACGGCCTGCGCGCCACCAAGTACCCCAACACGGCCATGTCGGCTGAGATGGTCGCCAACTCCGAACGCACCGATGTTGCCGCCATCGCATCGCGCAGCTGTGCCACGCTGTATGGCCTCGAGGTGTTGGAGCCCAATATCCAAGACTCGGACAACAACTACACGCGCTTTGTCGTCATCAGCCGCGAGCCGCGCGTCTACCCCGGCGCTAATCGCACCTCGCTCATGATCACCACGGCCAACGAGCCGGGCGCCCTCTATCGCGTGCTCGAGCGCTTCTACGCACTCAACATCAACCTCATCAAGCTCGAGAGCCGCCCCATCCCCGGCCGCGACTTTGAGTTTATGTTCTACTTTGATCTGGACTGCCCCTTTGGCAGCAAGGCCCTCGACGACCTGCTCGATTCCATCGACGACGTGTGCGAAAGCTTCACCTACTTTGGCAGCTACACGGAGGTGCTCTAGATGACCGATACCGCCGCAACCCGCCCCTACGGAGTGCTGGGCCGCGTGTTGGGCCACAGCTACACCCCAACCATCTACAAAGAGCTCGCTGGGCTCGATTACGTGCGATTTGAGCGCGAGCCCGAGGACCTCGCGGCCTTTATGACGGGCGACGAGTGGGAGGGCACCAACGTGACCATCCCCTACAAGCGCGCCGTCATGGAGTACCTGGACGAGCTGAGCCCGCTCGCCGAGCGCATGGGCAACGTCAACACCATCACGCGCCTGCCCGACGGCCGCCTGCGCGGCGATAACACCGACTACTTCGGTTTTCAGTGCCTGGTCGAGGAGCTGGGCGTAGAGGTTGCCAGTAAGAAGGCCCTCGTGCTCGGCGCCACCGGCGGTGCCGGCACTACGGCCAGCATGGTACTCGACGACCTGGGCGCCATCGTCGTACCCGTGGGTCGCACAAGCGAGGTCAATTACGACAACATCGCGCAGCAATCCGATGCCGCGCTGCTCGTCAACTGCACGCCTGCCGGCATGTTCCCCCACTGCCCCGACGCCCCCTGCACGCTCGAAGGACTCGATGCGCTCGAAGGCGTCATCGACATTGTCTACAACCCCGCCCGCACGGGTCTGATGTTCGAGGCCGAGCGCCGCGGCATCCCCTACATCGGCGGACTGCTGATGCTCGTGGCACAGGCGGCACAGGCCGTCGAGCGCTATACCGGCCAGGTCACCCCGCGCGAGCGCATCCTGGACGTAACGGAGCGCTTGTCACGCCGCGAACAGAACATCGCGCTGATCGGCATGCCGGGCTCGGGCAAGACCCGCGTGGGTGAGCAGATTGCCCTGCTCACGGGGCGAGAGCACATCGACCTGGATCGCGCGCTTGAGGAACGCCTGGGGATGCCCTGCGCCGACTATATCGTCGAGCGCGGCGAGGCGGCCTTCCGCGAGCAGGAAACGGCGGCGCTCTCCGACATCTCCAAGCGCAGCGGCCTGGTGCTTTCCACCGGCGGTGGCGTGGTCACGCGAGACGAGAACTATCCGCTGCTGCACCAGAACAGCAAAATTGTGATGCTCAACCGCAAGCTCGAAGAGCTCGCCCACAAGGGCCGCCCCATCACCGCACGCGACGGCATCGATAAGCTCGCGGAACAACGTATGCCACGCTACCGCGCCTGGGCCGACCACATCATCGACTCACGCGACTGCGCCGCCAATACCGCCCAAGCCCTCCTCGACACCCTCCCACCCGCTCTCTAAAAAAACCACCACAAAGGGGACAGGCACCTTTGTGGTGGTTTCTCGACTGCAAAGGAAGCAACCATGAAAGCACTCGTCATCAACGGCCCCAACCTCAACATGCTCGGCATTCGCGAGCCGGGCATCTATGGCAGCGACAACTACGACCGCTTAGTGCAGATCTGCCAGGAAGCGGGCGCCGCACAGGGCTTCGACGAGGTCGAGGTCTTCCAGTCCAACCACGAGGGCAACATCGTCGACAAGATCCAGGAGGCCTACGGCAAGGTCGACGGCATCGTCATCAACCCGGCTGCCTACACGCATACGAGCGTGGCGATCCTCGACGCCCTCAAGGCCGTTGCCATCCCTGCCGTCGAGGTGCACATCAGCGCCGTAGAGACGCGCGAAGACTTCCGCCAGGTGAGCTACGCCCGCCTAGCCTGCTTCGCCACCATCACCGGCGAGGGCCTGCAAGGCTACGCCCACGCGCTGGAGCTGCTGAGGGAACGTCTCGAAAAGTAGCCTCGCGAGCAAATCCATCAACGCGATTCACACGCTAATAATGCCAGTGCCGCCAGCAGCAACCTCGCTACTGGCGGCACTTTATTACTGGCATATAATCATTGCAGTCACACAACGTCTGGAGACGCGCATGTTAAGCATCCATCTGGGGGATTACCCCGGTTCCATCTACGATACCGAAACCTATTTTAGGAACTCATACTTGGACTCATGGTTCGAAGACCCTATGGCCGCACAGATTATTAAAAGCGTGGACGGATCAGAGCTCATCGGTCCCCACAACATCGTAAGCAAACAGCTGGGCTCGATCACCCCACTCGAACTGTCCGGCGGCGTTAAGACGCTGCTGCTGGTGCGCAATCTCCCAAATATGGTGTTCAACGCATCCACCTGCGGAGACAACTGTGCCCGCTGGCTACTCAAGATCGGCAAAGAGCAGGATGTGATGGTGACCTTATACCACATCATGAAATTCCCCTGGAAGAGCTTTGAAATCCGCATTGAAAACGATGGCCGCATCGTCAGAAACATGCAGGAGTTTGTCGGCGCCACGAATGACTTTTTGGATGTTGATGAGTAATGAAGGGAACGCATACCGTTGTCGTAGAGCGTGCAAAGGTCAAATACACACTCACGTTTAAGCGCAATATTTCCTTTATACGCGGCAACAGCGGCACGGGTAAAACGACGCTCATCTCGATGATTCGCGACTACAACGACCGAGGACCGGAAAGCGGCGTTGCACTCAGTTGCGACGTGCCTTGCGAAACGCTTTCCGGCAGACGCTGGGAGCGCGAGCTATCGATCATCGAAGATTCAATCGTCTTTCTAGATGAGGGTAACGAGTTTATCTACTCAAAGGACTTCGCCAAAGCCGTCAACGGCTCGTCCAACTATTTTGTTCTGATATCTCGTCGCGATGCCAACGAGCTCCCCTACAGCGTTGATGAGATCCTGAAGCTAGTCAACACGACAAGTAAAACAATCAATGGCCGCAAGAGCGACAGGCGCTTCTACTCGGTGACCAAGCCGCTATATGACCACACGGCAAGTATGCTGTATCAGGATCTAAATGTTGGATTCGAGGTACCCGACGCCGTAGTTGTCGAGGATAGCAAATCTGGCTATCAATTCTACGACGCTCTTTGCAACCGACTCGGGATCCCCTGCTATACCGCCACCGGCGTTGCGAATCTAAAACGTACGATTCACGAATGTCCCGAGCAAAACATCCTTGCTATTGGAGACGGAGCAGCATTTGGTCCCTACATCGAAAAGGTGCTCGGACAGCGCGTTTACAAGAACGTACGCTTGTTCCTCCCCGAATCATTCGAGTGGACACTCCTGCAATCTGGCCTCATTCCCAGTAACGATATCTTAAAAATCCTCGAGGATCCCTCAAGCTATATCGAAAGCCGCGACTACCTGAGCTGGGAGCGGTTCTTCACCGATGTGTTGATCAAATACTCGGCAGACACTCGCTACGCCTACAGAAAGGCAAAGCTCAATGAGCAGTACCTGAGGCCGCAGGCGATGAATGCAGTTGCAAACGTCTTGCCCGAGTGCCTGAAGGCAGACTAGATACAGCGGGGAGGGCCAAGTTGGTCCTCCCCGCTTTTGTTACGCCTTCTTGATCACGTACGCCAATCCAATATCGCAGGCACAGCGTACGATTGACGCGAAGAACCACGATGCTGGCAGCGTCATAAGCAGAGGCTTGCTCACGCTCGGCTCCAGCCCCCTTTGGCGCGCCGTATAACCAATCCACATCAGCAGCACAATAGCAGCTCACGCCACGGCTTCGGCCTAAACGTATACCCGGCAAGAACAAAGAACACCGGCATGTGAAAAAGCCCAGACCACCAAGCGGTCCGGGCTTAATAAACGATGGTGCTCCATGGCGGATTCGAACCGTCGACCTTGGGATTAGAAGTCCCCTGCTCTATCCAACTGAGCTAATGGAGCAAATAACCGCACGCCAAAGCAAGCGCAAGCCTGTCAGGCGCAAATAATTATAACCTAGTTGAACTGCTCACGGTACGCCTTGCAGACCTCACTGACCGGGCCGTCCATGCGAAGGTCACCCTTCTCAATCCAAACGGCACGCTGGCAGATGCGCTCAACCTGCTCCATGGAGTGCGAAACGAACAGAACCGTCACGTCGCCGCTCTGGATAAAGTGCTGAATACGTGCCTCGCACTTTTGCTGGAAGAACACGTCACCGACGGACAGCGTCTCATCAACGATCAGAATATCGGGCTCGGTAATCGTGGCGATTGCAAAGGCGATACGCGCAACCATGCCCGAAGAGAAATTCTTGAGCGGCATGTCGACAAAGTTCTGCAGCTCGGCGAACTCGATAATGCCGTCAAAGTTGGCGTCGATGAACTCCTTGGTATAGCCGAGCAGGGCGCCGTTCAGATAAATGTTCTCGCGCGCCGTCAGCTCGGGGTCAAAGCCGGCACCAAGCTCAATCAGCGGCGCGATGTTACCGTGCACCTTAACGCTGCCCTCGCTAGGCTCAAGCACGCCAGCGATGATCTTGAGCATCGTAGACTTGCCGGAGCCATTTGTGCCGACCAGACCCACGACCTCGCCGCGATGAATATCAAACGAGATGTGCTTAAGCGCCCTAAACTCCTCAAAGAACAGCTCGTGCTTGGCAAGCTTGATGAAGTACTCCTTGAGGTTGGTCAGCGACTCGGACGCCATGTTAAAGATCATGGTGACGTCGTCGACCTCGACAGCCAGAGGCTGCTCGCTGTAATCAACAACAGATTCAGTCATCACAGCACTCCTTAGATGTAGAGGATGAACTTGCGCTCGGATTTATGGAACACGGTGTAGCCAATAACAAGCGCAAGAACCGCCCAAGCGACGCACATACCAAACGTCAAAAGCGAGGGCGTAGTCTGGAACAGGAAGATATCGCGCATAAACTGCAGGTAGTTATACATGGGGTTCGCATAGACCAGGATGCGCACGATATGGGGCATTTGCGCAACGAAGTCGGTCGTCCAGAAGATGGGCGTGATATAGGTCCACGCCGTGATGACGACACTCCACAGATGCATAACGTCGCGGAAAAAGACGGTGAGCGCCGAAAGCATCATGCCCAGGCCCATGCAGAAGCACATAAGCAGCAGTAGGCAGACCGGCAGCAGAATCAGGTGCCAAGAAGGCATAACGTGGAACCACAGCATAACGATGGCAACGGCGACCAGCGAGAAGGCAAAGTTAACCAGCGAGAAGAGCACCTTCTGTACTGGGAAGACCCAGCGGTGCACCTTAACCTTCTTGAGCAGCGGGGCAGCACCCACGATCGACGTCAGGGCCTGGTTCGTAGACTCGGACATGACGGCAAAGGTGACGTTACCCACGATCAAGTACAGCGGGTACATCTCGGGCGTAATTGAGCCATTGCGGCCCTGGGCAAAAATCGTCGAGAACACGATGGCCATGACGATCATCATCAGCAGCGGGTTGAGCACCGACCATGCGACGCCCAGAACGCTACGGCGATACTTGATCTTAAAATCCTTGGTAACCAGCTGACGAAGGATAAACGCGTCCTTCTCAAATTCGTTCTTAGCAAACGTCGCAGGCAGACTGCGAGTTTCTTGTTGCTTTGTCTGATCCGACACGGATGCAACTCCTTTACTCGTAATCGTTGACAAACGAACAGTATAGACCCGACGGCCATGCAAACGATTCGCGCAACAAAACTGGAGAACTAACCCACATCTTAGGATGACTGTTAGCGCCGGAATAATTTAGCCAAATATAGTCGGCCGAGATTGACCAATCC